>NZ_CP109446.1:2335000-2658750 GCF_036227265.1 Streptomyces sp. NBC_01476
GCGCTGGCACCACGACCTGCGGCCCGAAACGATCCTCATGGAGGAAGTCCCCGACGTTCTCCCGCTGTGGAAGCAGTACGCGCAGATTCTCCGCGGCTGGGGCTACAGCGTCTGGTGCGGCGAGCTCAACGCCGCGGACTACGGGGTCGGCCAGGCCAGGCGGCGCGCCATCCTCATCGCCTCCCGCGTCCGCGACGTGTCCGCCCCCACCGCCACCCACACCCAGTACCCGCAGGGCGACAGCCTGTTCGGTGCCGGACTCCTCCCGTGGCGCACCATGGCCGACGCCCTCGGCTGGGGCTACACCCGGCGCCCGGCGCCCACAGTGACTGGCGGCGGAACGGAGACCGGCGGCGCCGAGCCGTTCTCCTCGACGTCCAGGGCCGCGATGCGCGCCGCGATGGACAACCCAGGTCGCTGGGCCTGGCGCAAACCCGCACCCACCGTCACCGGAACCGTCGGACACGTCGGCGGGAAGCAGGCCGGCGGACACCTCAGCCTGTCCCCGGCCGAAGCCGCGGCCCTTCAGTCGTTCCCCGCAGGCCACCCGTTCAAGGGCAACGCCGGACAGATCGCCCTCCAGATCGGCAACGCTGTGCCGCCGCTGCTCGCCGCGCGCATAGTTGCCGCCGGCCTCGGCCTGGACTTCGCCGAACACCTCGCGGCACCGACCGCCGCATGACCCCCCAGAAGCGCCGGCCGGTTGCAGCCCGGCCGGCGCCCCGTCTGATCCCACCACCCCACCCGCCTGACCAGCAAGGAGAACCCGATGCCGAAACCCGCCCCGCCCAATACCCGCCCGTACCGCCGCGAATCCGAGACCGGCGCCGAGATGCGCACCATGACCCTCGACGCCGAGCAGACATGGCGGCAGATCGGCTGGCACGGCCAGACCGGCGCCTTCTACGCCCTCGACGAGAAGCCCTCCGACCACGAACCCGGAAGCTTCGGACCGCTGTGGGTCCTCGTCGACAACGAGCCGCCGATGCCGGACGAGGACATCCCCACCCCCTGACCTGCCCGCTTGTGGCCCGGCTGACCGGCCGGGCCACCCCACCAAGGAACACACGTGACCGATCCACAGATCGACCTGTACCGGTACCGCGTTGTCGCGGACGCCATCACCAGGCCCGGCGACCTCGCTATCACCCTGGTCTGCGTCGACTGCGATGACACCCACGACCAGGAGGCCCGCATCCACACCTTCGACGTCAAGTGGCCGAGCATCGAAAACCTCCACGAGATCGCAAGGATCCACGACCGACAGCACCCCACCGCCCCCGCCGGAGAGGAGACGCCCCATGCCTGAGACCGTCCACGCCTGCCCGCCCGGCGGAAGCAGCCTCACCCCGTGCTGCCACCGCCCGCCGTTCGAACTCCCGCGCACCGACCGCATGACTCAGGACCCCGACGCAGTCACCTGCACCTCGCCGTGGCGCCTGATCGGCATCGACCCGCACGCCCCCTACCGCAACGCCGGGAGCACCCAGTGACCACCAACCCCACGGCCGCGCCGGGCGATCAGCACGCACCCCGCAACCAGCACTGCGACGACCCCAGTTGCACCTGCGGCCACCGGGTTGAGCGGTACGGGGCCACCACAGGACAGATCACGGGAACAACCAGGCCCCGGCCGTAAGCAACGCCCCGCCAACCCGGAAGGGAGGCGGGGCGAGGTGCTGTAGAGAGGCGATGCTGAGGCGTCCTCAACTCTGCCCAGAGGGGCGCGTTACCCAAGGTAGCTCAGTATAATTTCCCTTATACCAACCAATCCCGAGGGGGCTCCATGTACGGCGGCGGTACCCACAAAGGCGAGCACTACTGGCTGCGCGACGGAGACGGCCCGGGTTGGGAGAAGTGCGGCCACCCCGACTGCACCGGCCGCCGCCACCGACCACTCCGCGACGGAGGATCAGAACACCACCCCACGGCGACCCAATGCCCGAAGACCCCCGACGGCGAGCACCAGTGGCAGCCGCTCTCCTTCGTCTTCGAGGCGCAACTCCTTGACAGCGCAGGACGCGTCCAGGTCCGACAGCCCGACCTCGACAAGGGGCGCGTGTACGCGGTCTGCATGCCCTGTCGTTCGCACACGTACATCGAGACCGCCTGGGTGGGTTACTACCTCGGCTACCCGTTCATGGAAGAGGAGCAGGAGAGATTCGACCCGGCGCCCGATGACGACGGGGAATCGGCATGAACGAGCCCGAGGAGGTGGTCGAAGCCGAACTGGTTGACGACGACCACCTGCCTACCCCGATCTCCGCGCCGTCGCCTGCCCGGCCGCTCGTCGACCGGCACACGATCCTCGTCCCCGGCCAGGCCATTCCGACCGAGGCCGACCAGCCCACATACACCGAACGCGACCTGTACGTCAGCAAGGCCACCGCCGACCGGCTCAAGAACGAGTCGAAGCCGCGCAACACCAGCCGGACGTATAAGAACCAACGGGACCTCTTCAAGGCGTGGTGCGCCGCTCAGGGCCGCGTCCCCCAACCGTGCACCACCGCCACCTACGTCGAATACGTCGCCACTCTCATCGAGCAGGGCCGCGCCCCCAACGCCATCTCGGTGGCCATGTCAGCCATCCGAACCTGGATGCCCGACGACAAGAAACCCGGCACCACCGAAGCCCGCGGCATGCTCAACGAGTACCGCAAAGAATGGAACAAGCGCGTCGGCGTCAAGAAGGCGCCCGCCATCACCGACGCCATGCTCCGCGCCATGATCGCCACCTGCGACCCGGCGACCCCGGCTGGTATCCGCGACCGGTGCGTCCTCCTCCTCGGCCGGGGCGCCCTCAACCGTAGGATCGAACTCGCCGACCTCACCATCGGCAACATCACCATCGAAACCGACGGCGTCGCCCTCCACATCGCCGCCTCCAAAACCGACCAGGAGGCCAAGGGCGCCGAGACGTTCATCCCCGCATGGGACGACCCCGCGATCGACCCGGTCCGTGCGACGCGGGCGTGGCTCGACATCCTCCACCGCCTCGGCATCCACGACGGCGCCCTGTTCCGCGCCCTCACCCGCGCCGGCACCCTCCAATCGCGGGCCCAGGCCACGCAGCGCGGCGATCACGTCACCGGCGACGCCATCAACGAGTGGGTTCGCAACCGGGCCCGCGCAGCCGGCCTCGAAGGCTGGGAGAAGATCACCGCGCACGGTCTCCGGCGCGGCGGCGCCCAAGCCATCTCCGACGCCGGCGGCGACCCCACGAAGCAGGGCCGGTGGAACGCTGGCTCAGCTGTCGTCAAGCGCGAGTATCTCGACCGGGCACAGAACCGCGCCAACAACCCCTGGCTCAAGCTCGCCCGACCAGCACGCGACGACGCTCACTGACCAGCCCTGATACCGCATGTTATCGGGGGCGGTGGCTGCGGGCCGAACGCCGCGTCACAGCGCCGACGCGTCATCCGCCTCAGCGTCTCGCCGGTCTTTTCGCTGCCCGCGGGATCCGTTCCCGCGCTGCTGGCTGGGCTTCTGGTTGTCCGGCGGCGGCTCTTCGCCCGTCCCCGCCGAGCTGGTGATCTTCTTCACCGTCAAGCCAGCCATGCGCCCGCGAGTGGCCTGGCCTGTGTCTGCGGTCAGAAGCAACACGTCGCGTCCGGCCAGAGCTTGGATTGCCGCTGCTCGGTCGATAATCTCGTCGTCTTCCAGCGGCAGGCGCACGTGCCTAGGTGGGTCGAGGACGATCTCCACGCTTACCTCGCCACGGATCAGCTCCTCGGGTCCCGACGTCGGATTGTGGAATCGGCGCAGAATACCCGTGGTCCCCTTGCCGATGAGCCCGTCGAGGAGGCCAAGCGTGTGGCCGGCGCGCCACCGGGCGTGGTTCTTGCCGGACTCTTTCAGCTTGTCCAGCTCGTCGACCACAACGATGGGGAAGAGCAGGTGGACGTGATCGTAGGGGCGCAGATCGAGTACGTCGTGAAGATCCGCATCTCGTAGGGGCTTTTCGTTGTGCAGGTAGAAGCTGGTGTCGGCGACGACGAACCGACCGGGCTTTGACCACTGCCGTGCGCTTTTCTTGAGCGCCGCGACCACGATGCCCAAGGCGTCCGTCCGCTCCGCAGTCTCCAGGCTGACCAGTCCGTTGATGAGCCGGGCGTGGATGTCGCCGAAGGGTCGTGCTGCCGCGCCGAGGAGTTCGTAGTAGCGGCGGGTGAGGATGAGTCGGTCGATGTCCGCGTCGCTGATTGCGTATCTGAGGTGTTCGACTGACTGGGTTGCCCACTCAAGGTAGTCAAGGAGCCATCGCCTGGCGTCCTCTGCGGGCTGTTCGAGAGCTCGGATGCTGGGACCTGATCGAAGGTTCGATATCTGGCCGTGCACGTGAGACAGGGATTGGAGGATGCTCTCTGCGTTGTTTCCGGGGCGTGGAGTGATGAGCATGTGCCGATCCTGCCAGGACGTTGAGCATCGAGCGGTGGTTGGCACCGGGGTTGTGCAACAGGTCGGCTACATCTGTGACATGAGCCGATCTGTGTCAGTGGGGATGGTGCGAGACTGCGCGCCATGTTGGGGATGCGTGGGTGGGGGATGGCGGCCGTTGCCGCGGCGGTAGTCGTGGGCGTGGCCGGCTGCGGAGGGGGCGGCGGTAAGCCGGCGCCGGCTGCGACAACTTCGGTGGGGGCCAGTGCGCCGGTGATGTCGGTGGAGGCGGCGTATGCGGAGTACCAGGGTCTGATGGGTCCGGGGTGTGCGACGGTTGATGAGTGCCAGACGCTGGTGACGGCCCGGTTGCATGCGGCGCATGATCTGCGGGATGCGATGAAGGCTGAGGATCCGTCCGGGTACGCGGTGCCGATCGCGGATGTGAACCGGGCGGATCGTGTCGCGCGCGACTATGGGACGGAGAATCTGGGCGCGGCCGGCAACATGATGGCCGTGTTGCAGCCCATCCAGGCCGCGATCACCTGGTACGCGTCGAACCGGTAGGGGGACGGGGCGGTACGGTTCGTGCGAGGCTCCTTTCGCCTCGGCGTCTGCCCGTCACGACCCGGCGAGATCCGGCGAGCAGGCGCCACCCAGTTGATTCATATCCGCGCCAAGTTGCTCTGGTCTGCGTTCCGGGTGACTTCTGGTCGTAGGATGGAAGCATCCTGATGCGGTGACTCGAACCGCCCGCTTGCGGTGCTGTTGGCGCAGCCCGCTCGCCTGCCTGCCCCGCCTTGATCAAGGCGGGGCAGGTTGCGTTCGCGGGCAGGCGGCCCGACGCCCAAGAGGGACACTGGGCCCATGAGCGACGCCCCTCGCACTGACCCCGCTTTTTCATTCCACAACGCCGCCAACGAGCCGTTGGTTGCGATTTACCCGGACGGCAGCCTGCAGTACGGACCCGGCTATGACCCCGACGATGCCGCCCGCCAGTTCTGGGGGGCGATGGCCGTCCATATGCCAGCTCGGCAGCCGGACACGGAACTCGTCGCCCTGCGCGAGGACAACGCCCGACTCCGAGGTCTGCTCGGTGAAGTCGTTGGCAAGTTCATTCACCAGACCCATCCTGGCGAACGCTGCCTCCAGACTGGGCATGTGCGCATCGCCACCGTCGAACGCTGGCGGGAGGCGCTGCGTCCATGACCGACATCGCCGACTTCCTCCGCGCCCGGTACACCGAGGATCGGGCACGGGTTGGACAGTGGCACGACCTGGAGTGCGACATCCATGAACATCTAGGCGGGGACCTCGCGGGGGCCATTGCCGCCGCTGAGATGCTCAGCGCCGTGCCGGGGGCCGTGTGCAGTTGCGGCGGGCCGGAGTCCGTACTCGCCGACCTCGACGCGAAGGAGCGGATCGTAAATGACTTCGCAGAGGCCAGCCGGTGCTGGGATCCCGACCCGGAAACGTGGTACGAGGTAGCGGACGGGTGTGCGGCTGCGCTGCATCGGGCCCTGCGCCTACTCGCGGTACCGTTCGCCGCCCACCCCGACTACGACGCGAGGTGGCGGCCGTGAGCAGAGACCTGATCACGTTCGTCCGGGCCCGGCTCGACGAGGATGAGCAGACGGCGCGGTCCGCCAGGGACCACTTCTCGTGGCGCGCAGGCGAGGGCGAGAGCAAGGTGCTCCCCGTCGTTGCCCTCGCCAGCGGATCGTTCTGCATCGCCGATGCGTGGTACCCCGAGTACGCCGCCCACATCGCCCGCCACGACCCCGCCCGAGTGCTGCGCGAAGTCGAGGCCAAGCGGCGGCGTCTCGACTCCCTCGCCGAAGCGATCGCAGTCGGACACGACACTTACGACCTTGCCTCCGAACTGCTCCCGCTGGAAGCGCTGCCCTACGCCGACCACCCCGAGTACCGCGAGGAGTGGCGGCCGTGACTCCGTCTGCGGATTTCGACGTCTCTCCGTCTGGGCTTCCCGGCTGCCCCGTGTTGTGGGAGCGAGACAGTGACACGATCACGATGTGGCTCGTCCAGACCGCAGCCTCCGATCCCGCCGGACCGCACCTCTTCCGGATCCCCGACCCGACACCCTGCGAACCCCCACCGGCCGACTGACCGGACCTGGGGGCAGCGCGCGGTGGACACCCACCCCGGCCCCGGGCACGCTGCAACAGCAGGGCCGGGAGGATCACCGCATCCCCCGTGCCTCATCCAACCGGCCCTGCCCCTCAACGCGCGGCCACGGCGCACCCTGATCCCGCCGTGGCCGCGCCACCACACCATCACGGGCAGTCCCAACTCGGCCGCCGGGCGATCATCAGCACAGGCGCGGGGGCGCAGAGATCACCACCGTCGCCCCACGGAGCCCAACATGCCCCCGACCAAAGCCAAGAAAGCGGAAGTCGCCGAACGCCGAGCAGCACTCATCCGCCTCCGCCGGCAAGGCATCCCCTTCGAAGACCCACGCATCCTCGGCCTCGGCTACAAAAGCCGAACCTCCGCCACCAAGGACATGATCAGGGCTCTCGAAGAGCGGCGGGACGACTGGAAGGCCGAAGTATCGGTCTACCGACAGGAAGAGAACGAGCGCCTCGACGCGCTCCTGCTGGCTGTATGGCCACACGCCACGAACCCGATCCGCGAAGTCGTGAACCGGGACGACCCCGACGCCGAACCGGAGACAAAGTTCGACCCGAGGGCCGTGGACACCGCCATCAAACTCCTTGAGCGTCGCGCCAAGCTAAACGGCCTCGACATGCCCGCCAAGACCGAACTGTCCGGGCCCGACGGCGCGGACCTGCCCATGTCCGACGGGTCCCTCGCCACCCTGTACAAGCTGATCAACGTCGCCGGGCAGGCCGGACACCCGCACCTCGAACCCGACCCCGAAGAAGACGACGCCGACGAGGGCGAGCGTGCCGAAGCTTGACGAGGCCGGCCTGCTGGACGCCTACCGGCAGTTGGGCATCGTTGAACGCCGACGTGTCGCACGCCGGTCCCCGCCGGAGATCCGCGCGAAGCTCGCCAAGGCCGAGCGGGAGATGGCTCTCGACCGGTCGCCCGGCGCCATGGCCGCAGTCCTCACCGAAGGCCGCGAGAAGCAAGCGCCGCACCTCGACCTGATCGACCGCGCGTTCCAGCGCATCGCGAGCGGCGAACGCTTGCAGGTGATGCTGACGATGCCTCCGCGGCACGGCAAGAGCCAGCGCGCGTCCCGCTGGGGCCCGCTGTGGTACCTGCGCCGCCACCCGGAACACCGCGTCATGATCGCCTCCTACGGCGCAGATCTCGCCGACGACCACGGCCGGTGGGTCCGCGACCAGATCCAGGACAACAGCCCCGCCCTCGGCATCAAACTCAACCCCGCCTCCCACGCCGCAGCGCGCTTCGACCTGGAGCAGAGACGGGGCTCATCCGTCCGCGGCGGAATGGTCACCGCCGGTGTCGGCGGTGGCCTCACTGGCAAGGGGTTCAACCTCGGCATCGTCGATGACCCCTTCAAGGGCCACGACGACGCGTCCAGCCCGGCGCAGCGCGAACGCGTCTGGGAGTGGTACCGAAGCGTCTTCTTCACCCGCCGCGCCCCTGCCGCCTCCATCATCCTGATCAACACGCGCTGGCACGAGGACGACCTGTCCGGCCGGCTCCTCGCCCACGAGCCTCACCGGTGGGAGCAGATCGATCTCCCCGCCATCGCCGACAGTGCCGACGACCCCCTTGGGCGCCCTATCGGTAAGCCCCTGTGGCCCGAGCAGTACGACGCGAAAGAACTCGCCGACACCCGCGAATCCGTCGGCGAACGCATCTGGTACGCCCTCTACCAACAGAAACCGCGCCCCCTCGAAGGCGGCGTGTGGAAATGGGCGTGGATCACCAACCACCGCGTGGCCGAGGACGCGTGGCCCGGCATCACCCCCACGCGCGTCGTCGTGGCCGTCGACCACGCAGGCGGCGACAGTGTCCGCAACGATGAAGTCGGCCTGTGCTGCGCCGCCATCGACAACAGCGGCCACATGTACGTGCGCGACGACCGCTCCCGGTCCATGGGAGCCGACACCTGGGGCACCGAGGTCTGCCTGCTCGCGATCGAACGCAACGCGGACGCCATCATCGTGGAGGCCAACTTCGGCGGTGACATGGCCCGCCAGATCGTCACCCAGGCGTGGCAAGAACTCGCCCGCGACGGCGACACCCGAGGCATGCTCATGCCCGCGATCATCGAAGTGCACGCCAAGCAGGGCAAACGCCTCCGCGCCGAGCCGATCGCGCAGCTCTACAAGCAGGGCCTCATTCACCATGTTAGCGAGCACACCCAACTTGAGGGACAGATGGTCACCTGGATCCCCGGCATGGACTCCCCGGACCGCATGGACGCCGCCGTCCACGCCCTCACCGAACTGGCCGACCCCGCTTCGGTGGCCCCCGCCGCGCAGAAGTACGACCGCGGCCGGCTCCCGGGACGACGCTGATCGCGCGCGGGCAGACCCCGGCCCCAGTCGGCCTTACCGTTCAACAAGGCGCGGGGGCGTCACCCAGAGGAGAACTCGGTGGGCCTGCGTCACCTCGCCGCCGCCGGCCGGCAGCTCATCATCGACGGCTGGGGATGGCTCAACTACAAGCCGATCTTCGCCTCCGACACGGGTATGCCGTCGCGCCGGGCGTTCCCCGAGTCGACCGCGATGTGGGTGCCACCGGCAGATCAGCGACGCCTCGCCGCATACAAGATCCTCGCCGCCTACGACAACAACCAGGCCGGCCAGTTGGCGGCGATCGCAGACGGCCCCGAGGCCCTGGAACGCCGCGAGTTCGGCGACCCCGCCATGTTCATCGACACCCTCGTGGCTGACGTACTCGGCTCGGAACAGACCATCACCGTGCCCGGAGCCGACCACGACGGGGACGGCGAACCGTCCCCCGAACAGGCAATGGCCGAACGCGTACAGGGCCTGCTGCGGGAATGGGCCGAAGACGAACTGCTGCCCATGCGGATGCTGCAGGCCGAACGCAAGGCCGTGTGCCTCGGCGACGGCGTGTACTGGCTCGCCCTCGACGCATCCAAGGGCCGGCCGGTGCTCCGTGTCACCGACCCCGGGTTCTACTTTCCGGTGATCGAAGAGGACGGCGACACGGGCGCGTACCCGCGGCGCGTGCACCTGGCGTGGGAACTGCCCGAGGACCAACTCCGCGGGCTGAAACCGAGGCTGCGCCGGATCACCTGGGAACTCGACTACATCCGGCCCCTCACCGCACCGGGCGTGGACCAGCGCGGCCGGGCCGTGCGCGCCCCCGTCATGCAGCCACCAGACCCCGACGGCGAAACCGACCCCGGCCCGATCCTGGTGACCGGGGACACGCTGGACCCCGCATCGGGTTCAATCACCCGCAACTACGCATGGAACGACCGGCCGTCTCCGTTCACCTGCTACATGACCGATGCGACGTGGCGGCTGTCCGACCTGACGGGCCCCACCGACGTGGACGCCCTCCCGCTGGAGAAAGCGGCCTTCGCAACCCGCGGGGACGGCGAGGTCCTCGACCACCTCGACCTGCTGATCGACTTCATCCCCGTCGTACACGTCCCCAACACGGTCCCGGACGCGGAAGAGCACTGGGGCCAGTCGTCGCTCGCAAAGGTGCTGCAGGTCTTCGACGAGTTGGCCGGCGCCGACACCGACTCCTCGCACGCCTCCGCGATCACCGGCTCGCCAATCCTGTCGATCACCACCAAGGGCGGCGGCGGGAAGCAACCAGACCGCCGCGTTGAGCCCGGTGTCGTGTTCGACCTTCCCGAGGGCGGTCGCATGGACGCCCTCAACACCGCCCCTCAGCTCGCCGGGCTGCGCGAGCACGTCCGATCGCTGCAGGACCGGGCCGCGGCCACAGCCCGCCTCCCCGCCGTGTCGCTGGGCACCGCAGACCCCGCCGCGTTCCCCTCCGGGTACGCCCTGGAACTTGCCCTGGGGCCCGAGGACTCCCTCATGGCGTTCATGCGGCTCGCCCGATTCCACAAGTACAAGCTGCTGCTGAAGTTCGTGCAGCGCCTCCACCTCGCCGGCCAGTTCCCCAAGTGGGCAGGCGTCACCGTCCAATCAGCCGTCATGACCTTCGGCCCGTACCGGCCCCTGGACAAGAAGGGGATCCTCGACCAGGTCATCGAAGGCGTCCAAGGCCACGTGATCAGCCTGGAAACCGGTGTGCGGATGCTGATGGAGGCCGGGTTCCCGATCCAGGACGTGCAGAAAGAGATCGAACGCATCCAGGCCCGTGCTTTCGCCGACGCCAAGAACCTGGCGGACGCCACCGGCGACACCGAGGCGGTCGGCCGCTACCTGGGCATCAACGTCACCCAGGACACCCCTCCCGCGCCCGAGCTTCCGCCGGTTCCATCGGCCGATCCGGCGCCCAGTGATCAGAGCGGGGGCAGTGGCAGTTGACGACCTTGCATACTCTCAGCCCAGGCGCGGGGGCGTCGGTTACCACTTCTTGTGGAGGATCTGCCCTCATGCGCCGCCCCGCGCTCTACCGCCCCACCCCGGACACCGGGTGGTCCCACCCGTACACGGGTCTCGTCGCCCGCGCCGTGTTCTACAACGACGGCGGTCAGCCCCCGGCCGTCCCACCGGCGCCCACCCCGGCGAACATGCCCGGCACGCCCGCGAACCCTGCCCCGCCCGCCGCCGGCGGCGAACCCGGCGGCAACCCGCCGATGGTCCAGATCACCCAGGACCGGCTCAGCAAGATGATGGCCGCGGAGAAGGACGACGGCCGCCGTTCCGCGCTGCGGTCCATCGCCACCGCCGCCGGACTCGACCCGGACACCGTCGATCTCGACCCCGCCAAGATGGGGTCTCTGCTGAAGCAGGCCCAGGAGGCGGAGCGGCAGCGCATGACGGAGGTGGAGCGCCGCGAGGCCGACGCCGCCGCGGCAGCAGAGAAGGCCGGGCGCGAACTCGCCGCGGCCCAGGCAATGACCCGTGCAGCATCCCTCCAGATGACCCTCATGGGCCTCGGTGCTGCCCCCGGAGTGCTGGGTGACGTCACCGCGATCCTCCGCAACGACCTCGCCAACGTCGACAACCCAACGGACGATCAGATCCGCGAGGCCGCCGAGAAGCTGAAGGCCCGACGGCCCGGCGACTTCGGCGCCCAGGCGCCCGCCGCGCCGGGAACCCCGCCGCCGGCGCCCGCCGGGACCCCGGCCGGCGGACCACCGTCACGCCAGACCCCGTCCGGCAAGCCCGGCGACCGCGGCCGTGAGATGGCCCTCCGCCGAGGACACCTCAAGGCCAGCTGAACCACTGCACCGGGACCACGCCCGCACCGTGGACGCCCCACCCGGGGCATTTGGGGACCACGCCCGACCACCTCGTGGAGCACCGCCACCATCACCGCTCCCCGAGGAGAGGCTATGAACGACTTCCAGCCGCTCACCTACTCGGACACCGTCACGGCCGACCGGCCGTGGCTCGCGTCCCTCGTAGGTGTCCAGGACACCAACACCATCGCCCTCGACCTGACGAAGTTCACCGTCGGCGTGCACTACACGGCGGCCACGATGCCGCTGCTGCAGGGCCGCAACGTCATGAAGTCCGGGATCCCCCTGGGCAAGATCACCGAATCCGGGCTGTACGCGCCTTACGCGGGGCCGACGTCCGAGGTCCAGACTCTGACCGTCACTGGGTCCCCGACCGGGGGCACGTTCACGATCACCTGGTCCGGTCAGACCACCGCGGCGATCGCCTACAACGCCGCCGCCTCCACGGTCCAGTCCGCACTGGAGGCCCTGTCCAACATCGCCGTCGGGGACGTCACCGTCACCGGTGCAGCCGGTGGCCCCTGGACCCTCCACTGGGCCGGTGCGCAGCTCGGCGACGACGTGGCAGCCCCCACCACCACCTCGTCCCTGACCGGCGGAAGCACGCCGGGCGTCACCGTGGCCACCACCACCGCCGGCGGTGCGGCCAGTGCATCCGACGGCACCGAGGTCCTGGCCGGGTTCCTGGTCGACCACATCTTCTTCAACCCGACCTCCACCAAGGCCGGCGGGGCGCTGCTGTGGTACGGCGAGGTCTTCGCCAGCGAGCTGCCCGTTCCGTTCGATCCGACCGACGTCGCCTCCGTGGCGCCCGGCGTCAACATCCACTACCGGTAAGAGGAGGAGACACTGATGGATGCGCTTGAGCTCCTCCTTCAGGACACCAGCGCCGAAGACCTCACGGTTTTCGCGCGCACGATCGACACCCCGGCGGACTACGCGCTGACCCGGGAGATCATGCCGGCCCGGCAGATCCAGGGCGTCAAGTTCCGCACCACCAGTTCCCGGCGCCGCGTCAACGCGGCGAAGTGGCGCGCCTACGACGCCCCGACGGCCATGGCCAAGCGGCAGGCCGAGCAGGTCGTCAACGAGGGCATGCTGCCCCCGCTGGGGCAGACCCTTGCCGTGTCCGAGATGGACCAGATCCTTCTGGACGTCGGCAACGGGCTCGCCACGAACGGATACGTCGACCTGCTCTACGGTGACACGGAGCGGCACGTCGAGGCCATCCAGACCGCGCAGGAACTGGCCGCCGGCCGGGTGCTCTCCTCGGGCATCAATACCCTGCCGGGTCTGGGCCTGGACGTGAACTGGAACGTCCCTTCCGCGAACAAGCCGACCGCGGCGGTGCTGTGGGACGACCCGGACGCCACGCCGCTGACCGACGAGATGGCGTGGATCCAGTTCCTCGTCAACTCCGGCGCCCCCCGTCCGAAGGAGGTCGTGACCTCGCTTCGGGCCTTGTCGGTGCTGGCGGCGAACGCCGAGTACCGGGGCGCGTTCTACGGTTCCTACTCCACGGGAACCACGCCGACGGCAACGCTCGCGCCGAACGAGGTCAACGCGGTGCGGGCCCGTTACAACCTGCCGCCGGTGCGGACCTACGACGTGCAGGTCTGGGACGACGACAGCTACGTGCGGGTCATCCCCGACAACAAGTGGATCATGGTTCCGAACGTGCCCGCCTCCGAATGGGGCGAGACCCAGTACGGCGTCACCCGCGAAGCCGCACAGTTCACGTCCGGCACCAACCCGGCCCTCACCCGCGAGGAAGCCCCGGGCATCGTCGTCGTCACCAAGGTCGACGACAACCCGGTGCAGATCTACACCCGCGGCGCGGCCATCGGCATGCCGGTGCTGTACGTGCCGGACATCCACATCTCCGCGACCGTCCTGCCGGCGGCGTGATCACCATGGCAGAACTGATCGCGGCGGTGCATGTGAAGGACCCCGAGCGGCCGGGAGCGAAGCCGGTCCTGTTCCTGCCCGGGGACGACGTGCCAGAGCGGTTCTGGCCGTACATGTCCAACCCGGCCGTGTGGAAGGACGGAGTCCTGCCGTCCGAACCGCAGGAGGCCGACGGCCCAGGGAAGGACAGTTCACCGTCCGACCCGAGCGCGCCTCCGTCCGTCAGCGGAGACAAGGAAGCCCCGAAGGCGGCCGACACCAAGCCGGCCGCCCCCAAGGCGGCCACGAAGCCGGCCTCGCGCCGGAGGGCCGCCGCTGAGGGCACCGGCGGCCACTGAAGGTGTGTGGGTGCTACCGCGGTCGGGGCGTCCCCGGTAGCACCCACACCCAACCCCTTCATGCACCGCCCACCAGCAGGAGGCTGTCGTGGACCGCACCACCCAGGAATGGCTACTGTCCCAACTGGGATCCAAAACGGACCTCGTGGACCTGGAGACCAGGCTGCTGCGGCTGCGCACCCCCCGCGCCGTGGCCCTGGAGATCCTGCGAGGCAGGCTCGCGGACATCCTGGTCTCCCCGGCGGTTCTGGGCGTCAGCAACGTCCTGAACGTTTCCTACGCCGCGAACATTGCGGCCCTACAAGCCCAGATCGCCGCCCTGGAAGACCCCAACGGTCCGCCGGCGCCGGGTGAGCCGGGCTTCGGCGACCCGCTCGAACCGGCTGGGAAGATCAGCACGTTCCGGTTGCGGGAGCGTCCCCGGCGATGACAACGCCCGCTGTCGATACGGCGAACCGGCACCGGTCGGAACTGCTGGCCATGATCGCGGTGGCGACATCGCGGCTGACCGCCGTGTGGCAGCGCCTCACGGACGGGCAGGGTTCGCTGCTGCGACGTCTCGCACGCTTGCGGCAGCGCACCTCGAAAGCGATCCGGGCGGCGGTAGCCGAGTTCAACGGTGTCGTAGCCGCGTTCGACCGGGACGCGCGGTCTCTGGCGGAACGCTGGGTCGCGACTGATCTTCCGACGGCCTACCGGGACGGCGCACTCCGAGCCCTTGAGGCGGCGCGCGCCGACATCCGCAGGTTCTCCTGGACAACGGATCACCAGGCCGCACTGACGGCCATTACGGCCGTGTACTGGGCGGACCTGATTCGCCGCATCACCGAGGCGGTTCGCCGGGCGCAGGCGTTCGCCCGGGCGGCGGCGGAGGCGGCTCGTCGTCCGGAGGGAGTGGATGCGGATGCCTTGGCAGTTGAGCATCCTCTGGACGCGGTCGTCTATGCCAACCAGCGCCGGCATCCGGTTGCCGCGTGGGCGGCTTCTGCGTTCGCTGCGCAGGCCGCGACGACGGCGAACCGGGGTGCCGTCAACACGGGCGTGCTCGATTTGGGGGTTGAGTGGTTCGAGTGCACTGATGGACCGGAGTGCGGGTTCGTATCTCACGAGGATCCGGATCATGCCTCGGGGACGCTCCGCAGCGCCGATGAAGCCGCCGCTTACCCGATTGCTCACCCGGGGTGTATCCGGCAGTGGACGCCGCGCCCTGACCTGACCGGCAGAACCGACATCGAAGACGGGGACTCGGCATGACCGCCATTGACTACGACCTGGAGTTCCTGGAACGTCGGAGCGGCTGGTTCCGGAAGCACTACACCATCGACCTGATCAGCATCGCCATGGTCGCCGAAGACGGTCGCACGTACTACGCGGTCAACCGCAACATGCCCATCCGCCGCATCCGCAGACACCGCTGGCTCATGGCCAACGTGGTGCCGTCCCTCCCAAAGGCCCACGGCGACCGACGACTGACCATGCCAAAGCGGTGGCTGTTCGACTACGCGGACCCCGCCGTCAAGCGGCAGGACCGCATCGCGCACGAGGTCGCCGCCTTCATCCGCGACACGCTCGATGTCGAACTCTGGGCCAACTACGGCGCCTACGACCACGTCCGTCTGTGCTGGCTCTGGGGTCTCATGGTCGACCTTCCGGCGGGCGTGCCGATGTACACCAACGACATCCAGCAGGAAGCCCGGCGCCTCGGCATCGGCTGGGACGCTCTCCCGAAGCAGCCCGACGGGGAGCACAACGCGCTTGCTGACGCCCGCCACAACCAGACCGTCCGCCGCTGGCTGGAAGCCCGAAGCGCGGCCTGATGCGGGTGACGCTCACGTCTGGGGATCGGACCGTGGACATCCGGATCGACGGCGCCGCAGTGTCCGATCTGCGGCGGGTGGAGAACTCCGCGCTGCGGATGCTCGCCGCTCTCCAGCAGGAACCGCCGGCCGAACCCGAGCCGGAAGAGGTCCCGTTCGGGTTCTCGCTGTCGGCCGATACGGAACGGGCCGCGCCCCCACCGCTGCGGGAGCACGACGTGGAACAGGACGACGAACCCTATGAGCGCGGGTCCTGAGCGCGGGCAGTCCCTCGCGCCGGTTCGGCCGACACTCGGGGCACGCCCCCGACACCGCAAGGAAGCAGCTATGGCCACCAAGCCCACCGCGCTGTTGATCCCCAGTCCGTGGTCCGGCGATGAGTACGACCCCGTTCCGCGCTCCTACTGGGCGTGGATCTGGCTGTACACCGTGACTCGGAAGCTCCGGCACTTCTTCGGCATGCACGACTGGGATCCTGCCGCACCAGTCCTGCTGCCCGCGCGCCGGTGCACCTGGTGTGGGGCGGTGACCGACTGATGGCCGACACCCCTCCTTTGCCCGAAGGCGAACTGACCTACGGCACGATCCCGGTGGGGTCGGTCTTCGCCGTGGCCGACCCGGCCCCGCCAACGATCACCATCCAGGGGGGCAACAACGGCCGACCGCTCGTCACGATCCACCCGGACGGGACGCTGGAGTACGGCGACGGCTACGACCCGGACGACGCGGCCCGCCGCTTCTGGGACGCGCTCCGCACCCACATGCCCACCCGCTGCCCCAACTGCGGGCACATCCCTCACGGGGAGGCGCTGTGACCGAGACGACGGCGCTCGCCAACCCCGCACTTCCTGTGCCGTCCCCAGCGCAAACGACGATCACCGTGGTCGTCGCCCGGGGCCAGACCATCAATGACGAGCAGCGGAACCGGATCTGCGACTGGCTGCGCGCCAACGGCGTCGACCCAGTGAACGTGCCGCAGGGGGCGCCGCTCACGATCGAACAGGCCGGTGACGGACCACGGGCGATCCACTTCTGGAGCTTCTACACCAACGAAACCGGCCAGAAGGAATCGCGAGTCGGAGGCGACCAGGCCATCCAGGTAGAACGCACCCGGCTTCTTGTGGCCGACTTGCCGCCCGAACCCGGTCCGACCAGCGGGAAGGCGACAGCGTGAGCACCCCAAGCATGGGCGACGACACCCGCCCGGTGACCATCACGACCACCGGAACCACGGCGACGATCACCGTCAACGACACCGACATGTCGAACGACCTCATCGGCTACGACATCCAGCACCGCGCCGGGCAGCCGCCGCTCATGGTCCTGCACCTCAAGCCCGGCATAGACCTGCACCTCGAAGGCGTCGCCACCGTCGCCGTCGCACAGGAGACCCTGCCCGGAGAGCTGATCGCCCAGTTCCTGGATGCCATCGACCCAGCCGCACTGGACGCCGCCATCCTGAACCGCGACCTCGACGGCGGGAAACACGAACTCACCACCGCGATGCTCCAGCAACTCGCCGACTGGGCCCAAGGGAAGGTGAACTGACGTGCCCGGCCTCGACGACGTCCTCGCCCAAGCAGCCGGACTCATCAACGACCTCGTACTCCGCGACACCGTCCGCATCCGCCGCCCCTCCCTCGGCGCACCCGTCCTCGACCCCACTACCGGACAGCTCACCTACCCGCCGTCCGCGACCGTGTACGAAGGCCCGGGTGCCCTGCAAGCCGACAGCGCCCAGTCCGGGTACAACGGATGGCCATCAGCCGGCGAACCCTTCGTGCAGGAAACCAAGAGCATGTCCCGACTCATGACCCCGCTCAGCGCCCCCACCGCAGACCAGGACGACCTCGTGGACGTCACTGCGGTCCATGAGGGAGGCGACACCGCGCTCATCGGCCCCGTGTGGCAGGCCACCGACCCGGGGCGGGCCAACACCCTGGGTGCGGTGCGGGTCACCCCCATCGACCGCAAGCAGGAAGCGCGCCGCGGGGGAACCGCATGACACCCGACGAGTTCGCCAGCCGCCTGGAGAAGGCCGCGGCCCGGGTTCCGAAGGCGATGAAGTCGACCACGAAGCACGAAGGGCAACTGCTGCGAGCCCTGATCCAGGCGAACGCCTCGGGGGCTCCCGGTCCCAACGTCGTCACCGGCGCGTACCTGGCCTCGTGGCAGGTCGTGTCCACCGGGGACGTCACCACCGTTGGGACCGAAGCCCCGCAGGGGCGCCGGCTGGAGTTCGGGTTCGTCGGCACCGACTCCCTCGGTCGAACCTACGACCAGCACCCCCGTCCCCATGTCGGACTGGCCGTCGGGGACTTCCAGAAGCGCTTCGGGTTCAACATCAAGCGCGCTGTCGGGGAGGCGATGAGTTGATGGCTGACCCCAACACGATGCACGTCACGCCGATTAACGACTTGATCGAGCACGACACTTCCGGCGACAGCGACTGCGTGTGCGGTCCCAGAACTCGCCCCGTCGAGAAGAACGGCGGCGGAATGGGCTGGGTAGTCGTGCACAACAGCTTGGACGGACGCGAACGGTACGAGGGCGGCGGCCCGTCGTGATCGAACGTCGACTTGTGACCGCTCAGGTAGCCGCAGCCATCACAGCAGAATCGGGAAAACCCGTCGGTCTGGGAAAGATGCCCCGATCCGACGACGGGGTAACCCCCGTCCTTCCCCCGTACCACATCCTGTACAGCATCGACTCAACGTTCGACGGGGCGCCCTTCACAGATGAAAACGAGGACGCCCACCTCGTTTACCAGGTCACCTCCGTGTCCGGTCCCGACCCGGAGATCCCCCAGTCCGGCGGAGACCAGACCCAAACCGAGTGGCTGGCAGATAAAGCCCGAATCGCCCTGCTCGGACGCAACCCCACCACCGGGGCATGGCTGCACAACATCACCGCACCCGGCTACCAGTGCATGAGCCGCGGCATCGACATCGAACCAGGGGCAGTGCCCGACCCCGCCGATGGGATCATGTCCTACGTGCAGAGGTTCAGGTTCGACCTGACCCCAACCACCTGACCCCACTCGGGTCGGGAGCAGAACCGCACCGCGGCGGGACCCCACGCGGACGCCACCGACAGGTGGCCGCCACCCACACATCACGTGTAGGGGCCAGGTCCCGCAAAGGAGGGAAGGCCCCGCGAAGGGGCCTTTCTCATGGGCAAGTTCTCCCGCAAGGGCACAACGAAGATCCTGTTCACCGACACCATCGCCGCCGCCGCGACCACGATGCTGCCGACCCGGGTCGAACTGACCGGCGCCACGAAGCTGACCCCCTCGATCGCCGCGATCGACGGGTTCTCCGTGGAGAACCAGCAGATCGACACCCCCACGATGGAAGCGACCTTCGACGCGAAGATCCCCGGATCCGACCAGGCGTCGGACTCCACCATCACGTTCTACGAGGACGACACCGACAACGACATCGAGACCACCCTCGCCAAGGGCTCCGAAGGTTTCGTGATCATCCTCCGCAAGGGCGACGTCCCCGCCAGCACCAGCATGGACATCTACCCGGTGCGTGTCGCCTCCATCAGCCCGCAGTACACCACCGACAACGAGGCCGCGAAGTTCGCCGTGATGTTCAGCATCACCGAGCCGCCCGTCATCGGTGCCGCCGTGCCGGCCGCCACCTGATCCTTCCCCAGCTCCCGGCCGGGCACCCGCGGTGTCGGAAGGGGGCGCCACGCGGCGCCCGGCCGGGTCACCCCCTTCCCTGACGGAGGACCGACCCCACATGACCACCTCAAACACGAAGACGGCTACCGCCCCAGCGCAGCCTGACCCGCCGGCCGCGGCCGTGGCCCTCGACGCCCACTGGGCGGCCAAACGCGAACGCCTCCAGAGCCGCACCAACGCCACCGCGAAGCTGAGGATTTGCGACGACGAAGACCTCAAGGACGACCTCGCCGAAGCCCAGCGGACCCACCGCCAAGCCGAGGCCCTGGTCGAGGCGCTCACCGAGGACCCGTCCAGTTCGGACCGGCTGGCCGACGCGAAGAAGGCCCTCGCCGCGTGCGGAAGGGCCGTTCAGAAGGCACAGGCCGCCGTGGATGGGGCCAGTACCTTCCTGGTCTTCCGAGCCCTCCCCAGGCCCGAGTACGAGGCCCTCATCAAGGCCCACCCTCCGACAGAAGAGCAGGCCGAAGAAGGCGAGCCGTGGAACATCGACACGCTCGCCCCCGCCCTGATCTCCGCGGCATCCGTGGATGGCATGCCCGTCGAGGACGCCACCCACTACCTCGACACCTGGGGGCCGGCAGAGTCCATCGCCCTGTGGCAGGCCGCGTACTCCGTGCAGAACAAGAACCGCACAGACCTGGGAAAAGGCTGATCGCCGATGCCCGACTACGCGGAGAACTCGAACTGTGCGACCGGTGGGGGATCCCCCACTCGCAGTTCCTCGGCATCGGTGACGGCACCTGGACCCAACGCGACCGCGCGAAGGCCCTCGCCTACCGCGAGTACCTCACCGGCGTCTGCCCCCACTGCGGCACCCGCCCCGAGGAATGGGAGGGCGACGACGAAGCCTACGTCGCCGAAACATCTCTCTGCCTCGGCTGTGAGGCCATCGGCTACGCCCAAGCCGACATCCCCCAGACGAAACACGGCGCAAAGGTCGGGCTGCTGCCCTGGGCCGTCCACGCGGCACGGCAGGCCGAACGGGAACTGAAACGCGCAGACCGCAGGCCACGCCCCTGGGACAACGCACGGCTCGACTGACCAGCACCACCGGATGACAGAAGGGAGGGACCATGCCGAACTGGAACCTGTCAGTGGCGCTCCGGGCAACCGGAGACCTGCCGAAGACCCTCAAGGCCACCGCCAAAGACGCGCGGTCCCTCGACACCGCCCTGAAGTCCACAGTGAAAGAGGTCGGCAAGCTCGGCACCGAGTCCCGCACCGCCACGAAGGAAGTCAAGAAACTCGGCAGCACCTCACGGTCCACAGCCCGGGACATCGACACCCTCGCAGCATCAGCCCGGGCGGCGCAGCGGCAACTCGTCCTGATCGCCGGATCCTCCGGCGAGTCCCGCCGCAACATCGCGCTGCTCCGCACCGAGTCCAGGAACGCCGCCAACGACCTGCGGAGAATGAGTTCCCGGGTCAGCGTGACCATCCGCGACCTGGACCGGCTCGCCGCCGCCTCCCGAACAGCCCGCACCGCCGCGGCACGTATCGGCGACGACGGCACCCGATCCATGGGCCGCATGGACGGTGCAATCGGCCGGGTACGCGACCGGGCCGCCGGCCTGCTGACGCTGCTCGCCGGCGGGGCTCTCATCGCAGGCGCCGGGAAACTCGTTGAGAACGGCAACGAACTCAACCAGACACTCAACCAGTTCGGCGCCACATCCAACGCCACCAGAATGCAGATGGCCAGGGCCGGGGCCGTCGCCAACCAACTCGGTTCGGACCTGAAACTCCCCAAGGTGTCCGCCGTAGAAGCGGCCGACGCCATGGTCGAACTGTCCAAGGCAGGGTTTAGGACCGACCAGGCGATCGACTCCACAAGGGCCGCCCTGCTGCTGTCCGCCGCCGCACAGACCGACGCAGCAGACAGTGCGAAGTACCTCGGCGACATCATGGACCAGTTCGGCCTGTCCGCCGACCAGGCCAGCAAGACCGCCGACACCCTCGCCGCGACCGCGAACAACGCCTCCGGTGGCGTCAAGGACATCTACTACGCCATGTCCTACGCTGGCCCGGTTGCGCACGGACTCGGCATCGACATGCAGGACGCCGCCACCGGTGTCGGCATGCTCGCCAAGTCCGGCATCCTCGGATCCAAGGCCGGCACCGCACTGCGGGGAATCCTCACCAACCTCGCGAAACCCACCAATCAGATGTCGGACGGCCTGAAAACCCTCGGCATCAACGCGTGGGATGCCCAGGGCAACTTCAAGGGCCTCCGGTACGTCATCGACCAGCTCCACACCGCCCAGCAGAAACTCTCCCCGAAGGCTTTCACCGCCGCGGCCGGCAAGGCATTCGGGAAGCCCGCCCTGGCATCGGCTGTCGCCCTGGCGCACCAGGGAACCGAGTCCTTCGACGCCCTGAACATTGCGGTACGCCAGCAGGGTGCCGCCGCTGCTATCGCCGCAGCGCAGGGTAAGGGCCTTGCGGGTGCCATGGTGCAGCTCAAGACCCAGTCGAAGCAGACCGGCCTGGCGATCTACGACGGGATGGCGCCGGCGCTGGAGTACATCACCCGCGGGCTGACGAAGGGACTCGCCGAGTCCACGCCGTACCTGACGGCCTGGTTCAAGCACCTCAACTCGGCGGCCTACCTGTACGGCCCGGACCTGAAGAAGGAGTTCTCCGGGATCTTCTCCGGCATCGGACATGAGGCCCGTGGGCTTGGGGCGAGCTTCAAGGGCTTCGGAACCGAAGTCGCTGCTGACGCCCTGAACGTTCTACTGAACGCCGGCGAGGCTCTCGTCACCGTCCTGAAGAACGTGGTCCACGGTGCCGAACCCGTGGTGCACGCCCTGGGTGATATCGGTAAGGGCGGCGACGGGGTATCCACCGCCCTGGACACGGCAGTGTTCGCGTTCGACGCGACAGCGAAAGTCGTCGGTCAGGTGTCCGGTGTGCTGGGTCCGCTCGGCCGCCTCGTTGGGGCGCTGGTGCAGGACTTCAGCAGCCTTCCGGGGCCGGTGCAGTCAGCGATCCTCGCGATGCTCCTGGCGCGCCGTGTTGCCCCGGTGATGACCGGACTCGCTGGCACCGTCGGCGGTCGCCTTACGGGGTCGTTCCGGTCGTTCGGTGCGCAGATGGCCGTGCAGCGGACACTGGCGGCGTCCGCCGGCGTCAGCCTGTCCCGGTACGGGGCCGCGTTCGCGGTGCTTCAGACCCGCATCCCGGTCATCGGCCGGATCACAGACAGCTTCCGTACCGCCAGCACAACAGGCGGACGCTTCACGGGGACGCTGCGCGGCATCGGCGCCGCCGCCACAACGAGTCTCCGCTCTGGGATGAGTGGACTCGTCGGATTCCTCGGCGGACCGTGGGGCGTGGCGATCGCCGCCGGCACTGTCGCCCTCGGCTTCTGGGCCGCGGCACAGCAGAAGGCAGCGCAGGCCACTGCGGAACACAAGGCCAGCGTTTCGTCCCTCACCCAGGCGTTCCGTGACAGCAACGGTGCGATCAATGACGCTGTCCGCGAGCAGGCCGCGAACGTCCTCCAGACCACCAAGGTCAAGGGCGGGTACGGCGATCTTGTCACGATCCTCGGGAAGGCCGGCTACAGCCTCAAGGACACCACCGACGCGTACCTGGGCCAGGGAACCTCGCTGAAGACCGTCGCCACCAGGCTCGACGCAATGTCGAAAGCGTCCGACAAGGCCGCCATGAGCCAGAAGAGGCGGTCCAGGGGCCAGGACGCCGACATCAAGGCCGGCTTGCAGTACAGCGCCGCTGCTGATGCCGTCCGGGATTTGATCGGCGAGTCCGATGAGGCCGCGAAGAAAGCACGCGACCTGAACTCGGCGATCAAGGGGACATCGGGTGGGACGTCCGCATACGACCGGCTGAAATCTGCGGTGAGTGACCTTTCCGATAGCACGTCCGACGCTGACTCCCGGACGAGGGCGTTGAAGCAGGCACTTGATCTGCTGTCCGGCGGGACGCTGGATTACCAGGCCGCCGAGGCGCAGATGAACCAGGCCATCAGCAACGCGAACGACCAGTTGGCTGACGGAGTGAACAAGGCGGAGGGGTACAAGAAGGCTCTCCTCAACACCAACGGCAGCATCAGCACCGTCACCAAGAACGGTCAGCAGCTCTACAGCAGCCTCACTGACATTGCCGACGGGGCCACCAATGCGGCGACCGCTGCGTTCTCTCTTGCCCAGTCTCAGGGCAAGGACCTGCCGACATCCATTGCCGCGGCTTCCAAGGAAATGCAGCGCGGCCGTGACGCGGCGATCAAGCTGTCTGGTCAGTACGGAATCACTGGGGACGACGCGAAGAAAGTCGCGGACTCCATGGGGCTCATTCCCGGGCAGGTTGCGATCCTCCTGGAAACCCAGGGAGTTGATGGCGTCATGGCGGAACTCCTCGCGGTGCAGGCGCAGATCAAGCAGACCCCAGGGAAGAAGACCATCACCGTTGATGCGTTGTCGGCGGACGCCCAGACGGCACTGAAAAACCTCGGGTACAAGATCCGCATGATCCCGGGGACGCGCCAGTTCCAGCTGACCGTACCAACGGGCACAGCGAAGTCTGCCATCGACAGCCTCCAGCGGTACATCAACTCCATTCCCAGTCACAAAACTGTCACCGTCACCATCAACGGGGTCAAGACCGGCGTCGACCCGAAGGCGTACTACTCGCAGGGCCCGCACAAAACCAACGCCAACGGATCCGTCACCGACTACTACGCCTCCGGTGGCATGCGCGAACGCCACGTCGCGCAACTCGCACCGGCCGGCGCCATGCGAGTGTGGGCCGAGCCGGAGACCGACGGCGAAGGGTATGTTCCATTCGCCAGGTCCAAGCGGCCCCGCTCGCGCGCCATCACCGAGGAGATCGTGCGCCGGCTTGGCGGTGACCCGTCGGCGATCCAGTGGAACGCCAACGGCTCGGTCACCGCATTCGACTCCGGCGGGTTCTCCTACTCACCGTCAGACCCGGCCCGGTCCCTCAGCGACGTGCAGTCCGGATACGACAGCTGGCACCAGCCCATCAGCCGCGACGACTACCTGAAAGCGATCAGGGCAGAGCAGAACGCCGTTGGATCACTGCGGACCGCAGAAGCACGCCTGCAGCAGGTCCGATCGCACAAGCACACCCACGCCGCCCTCGTATCGGCGGAGAACAGCGTCGCCAAGGCCCGCCGAACCGTCGCCACGGCCACGAACGCGGCGAACACCGCGGAGAAGCGTTACAAGCAGACATTCTCACTGACGGAGTGGTCCGGGACCCTCGGCGCCGCCGTCCGCGAAAGCAAGTCCTACGAGGCGTCCCTGTCCCGGATTGCGTCCCGGGGCGGATCGGACATCATCGACCAGCTGCGGAGCATGGGAACCGAGGGCGCCGACATGGTTGCCGCCCTCGCGAAGGCATCCACCAAGCAGTTCAACAGCATCGTCGCGAACCTGCGGCGCCTCGGACCTCTTGCGAAGGCAACCCTCGCGGACTACACCTCGCAGATCAACGCCTCCAACAAGGTGTCCACCACCTTCGAGGCGAACCTGTCGAAACTCGCCGGGCAGGGGTACGGGGCGCTCGCCGCGCAACTCGCCGGGCAGGGCGACGACGCGGCGCAGGCCATTGCCGCCCAGGCGGTGAAGAACAAGACAGCCGCGGCGAAGGCGAACGCGTCCGCGAAGGCCGCCGGGAACGCTCTGTCGTCCGATCAGCTCGCCGAACTGGTGCAGATCATCGGATCGGTGTCATCGAACAAGGTCGGCATTCACACGGTCGCGGACGCC
This sequence comes from Streptomyces sp. NBC_01476, assembly GCF_036227265.1. Taxonomy (NCBI): domain Bacteria; kingdom Bacillati; phylum Actinomycetota; class Actinomycetes; order Kitasatosporales; family Streptomycetaceae; genus Streptomyces; species Streptomyces sp. NBC_01476. Next base: position 2,360,221 of record NZ_CP109446.1, read on the forward strand.
ACCGGCATTGAGGAAGACGAGATCGTCACCGTCGCCGGGAAGGCCGCCTCGCAGATCAAGACTGCGCTCGGGTCTAGGTCCTCGAAGTTCCTCGCTGACCTGGCGCGCGCCCAGAAGGGCCTCAGCTACGACAACGGGGGGATCAGGCCCGGGATCTACAGCACGACCGCCGGCGCGCTCACGTTCGCCGAGCCGTCCACCGGCGGTGAGGGGTTCGTTCCACTCGGCCAGAACAAGCGGCCACAGGCCATGCGCGTGATGTACGACATCGCGCACCGATTCGGTCTGGGCCTCACCGCCGCCGGGTCGGCTGGAGGAGTCACGGTCATCCGGCAGGAAGGCGACACCCACATCAGCGTGTCCACAGTCCGCACAGGCGCAACGGGGTCCGACATTGGCGCGCAGGTCGCCCGCTCTTACCGGCGGGCCAAACGGGGAGGGGTGAACGCACGTGGTTGACCTCGTCGACTGGCAGTACGACCTCGCGGGCGCGCTCATGGGCGCCGGCACAAGCATCAACGTGATCGAAACATCCGGTCTGGGCAGGCCCCCGGTCCGCGACAACGACGTGCCCCAGCCCAGCGCCGACGGGGTGTTCGTGGGCCCCGACTACTGGGACGCGAGGCAAGTCCAGTTCGACGCGGCCATCAAAACCCCCGCCGACCCGCAGGCGGCCCACGATGTCCTCGCAGCCCTGCAGGCCGGGGCCGTCGACCCAGCGGTTCGCCTCGCGGGCGGGGAAACGATCCCGCTGCGGATCAAGCGTCCCGGCCGGCCCACAAAGGTCCTCTACGGGCGCGTCCGAAAGGTCGACGCCGAGTTCGCGCAGGTCATCTACGGCTACGTCCCGCTCGACATCGAGTTCATTGCCGGCGACCCCCTGTTCTACGGCGACACCGACCAGACCGTGGAGATTCCCCTCGGGTGGCTGTCGGGCGGCGGGTTCACCGCACCGGTGGCCGCTCCGATCCTCGTCACCGCAGCATCCGGGGCAGCCGACCGGCCTGGGTGGGTGACCAACGACGGCGACACCGACACCTACCCGCTCATCCGCATCACCGGCCCGTGCTCGAACGTCACGATCATCCACGCGGAGTCAGGAAGGACCCTCGCCCTGCCAACGCTGGCGCTCACCGCAGGCCAGTGGGTGGAGCTCGACGCGCGGCCCGGGCGCGTCAGCGTGGTCCGGGAGAACGGCGGCAACGCGGAAGCGTTCCTCTCCGCCGCCTCCCGCCTGGACCAGTTCTCGCTACCCGCCGGCCAGAGCGAACTGAGATGGACCGCCGTCGACCCGACCAACACGTCCCGGCTGCGCCTGACCTGGCGTCCGGCCTACCAGGCGCTATGAACAGGAGATACACGCAATGACGCTGTTCCAGGCGCCTATCTTGACGAATGGGTCGATGCACAGTGCGCAGCAGTTCCGGATGCTGGTCCGGGACCTCGCCAACGGAGCCGAGGGAATCACCCAGGGCGACGACCTGAAGGTCACCGCCCTGGGGACACCTGGGGCCGCCGTACAGGTCGGCGACGGATCGGGGGTAGTCCGCGGCAAGGCCAACTCGTTCCAGGGGTCCTACTCGGCCTGCAACATCGGGTCTGCGACCGTATCGATCGCATCCACCGGTGGATCACCGCGGTCCGACATGGTCGTGCTGCGCATCCTCGACCCCCAGTACGAGGGGAGCCTCGACCCGGCAACCGACCAGATCATGTTCTTCGACGTGATCAGCAACGTCGGATCGACCGCAACCGTGGTACCTGGCGGGTACACCGCGATCCCCCTGGCCCGCATCGACATCCCCGCGTCCACGTCCACCATCACCTCCGGAATGATCACCGACATCCGGCAGTGCGCCAACCCCCGCCGCAACCGAACCCTGTGGACGTACTCGCCGACCGCGGCCCTCGTGGAGATCTCAGGATCATCCGGAACGTTCTCCTACTGGTCGAACGTCGCCGGGTGGAACATCCCCGTCCCGGACTGGGCAACCACCGTAAAGATCGTCCTCACGATCTGCCAGATCCGCTACTCCACCGCGGACTTCTTCGGGAACCTCAGCGCCACCTTCGGCGCCTCCCTGTCCCTGCAGAACACCGTCCTCGACGACAACAACGGAACTGGCGTCCGCCGGTCCACCGTCGTCGTAGCCGACACCCTCACCATCCCCAGCGCCTACCGGGGAACCAGTCAACTACTACGCCCCAGGGCGGCCGGCGGGGGCGGCAACGGCGGCCACGTCGGCATGGACACCGGGGTGACGCTGGTCGCCGACGTGGAGTTCACCGAGGCGCCCCGCTGATGGCCGCGAACAACCTCCGGGTCATGACGCGGCACGCCCTCACCGGCGAGTGGCTGTCCAAGGCGCTTCCCCTGACGGACCCCGAGTTCGGCCCTGAACTATCCGGACCCGGGTCACTGTCCGGGACCCTCGCACCGCACCTCATCCACTCCAACAGCACCCTCACCGACCCCGGAACCACCGAGATCTACGTCGAGGAAGACGGCCAGATCACCTGGGGCGGACTCGTCTGGGACGCCCGGCCCCAGGGCAGCACCTACGCGATCGAAGCAGCCTCGTGGCCGTCCTACCTGATGCACCGCATCGACCTCGACGGGAACCTCGGTGGCCGCGGCCCCTACGCCAACGCCGACCCCTGCCAGGTCCTGCGGGACGTCTGGGCCTACGCCCAGTCCATCCCCGACGGGGACCTCGACGTGGTCGTGGATGCCACCACCAGCACCGCGAAGATCGGTACCACCTCCGAGCCCTACGCCTTCCCCTGGTGGGAGTTCCCCGTCCTCGGCGACAAAGTCGACGACATCGTGTCCGGTCAGGCCATGCCCGAATACACGGCTGTTACGACCTGGAACGCCGACCGGACGGCCCCTGTGAAACGGATCGCACTCGGGTGGCCGCGTCTTGGCCGGCGCCGAACAGACATCAGCTTCGCCACCGGAATCAACATCATCGAAGACCCAGAAGTGCCCCTCGCCGGGGACGACTACGCCCAGGTCGTCGTCGCTAACGGACTCGGTGACGGATCAGCGAAGCGCCGCGCCATCAGCGCCGTCCGCAATGGCCGGCTACGCCTCGAACGCGTCCTGGACGTCCCCGACATCTCCGCCACCGATGTACTCGCCACCCGGGCAGACCAGGAACGGGCCTTCCGGGAAGTCCTCGGAACCGTCGAAGAGATCACCGTCCGCCACACCCCGTCCGCACCGATCGGGTCCTGGCAGATCGGAGACGACGTGCAGGTCCGTGTCAACAACGACTGGATCTCCTGGCGCGGCTGGTGCCGTATCACCGGGTGGACGAAGAAGCCCTCCGCTGACGGCGGGCCCCAGGCCGTGATCTCACTGCAGCCATCCGCCTCCTACGTATACGGGACCGCCGCATGACCACTGACATTGGGCGCCGCATCGCGTCCCTGGAAACCCGCCTGAAGAACATGGAACGGGCATCCCGGCTAGGATCTGCTTCCCTGGACGACACCGCACTGCAGGTCAAGGACGCCAACGGTAGTCTCCGGGCCCTGGTGGGGCAGCAGGCCGACGGAACGACCGCGGTGAACATCGTCAACGGCGGGCCCCCACCGGCTCCGTCCACGCCGACGGTGGCCCCGGCGCTCGGTGGCCTGGCTGTTGCCTGGGACGGCTCGTTTGCCGGGGACGCTGTGGCACCACTCGACTGGGCCCGGGTTGAGGTGCACGCCTCGCCCGTGTCGGGGTTCACCCCGTCCGCAACGACCCTGCAGGCGACGATTGAGACACCTCAGGGTGCCATCGTCTACATGCCGGCGGTGGCACCGCAGTACGTCGTCCTGGTAGCCAGGAACACGTCCGGTGCCGCGTCCGCGCCGACCACTCAGGCTGGACCGTATGAGCCGAGGGCTGTCGTGGATACCGATGTCGCCGACGGTTCGATCACCACAACGAAGATCGCAGACAACGCGATCACCACCCCGAAGATCCTTGCGGGCGCAATCCAGACGGCGCAACTGGCAGCGCTCTCGATCACAGCCGCGAAGCTCGCCGTCGGGTCTGTGGACGCCACTGCCCTGAAAGCCGACGCGATCACCGGTAAGACCATCACCGGCGGAACGATCGACGGCACCGTCATCACCGGCGGAACCATTCAGACATCCAACGCGGACCCCTCGGTTGTCATCACCGACGACAACTTCCTGCGGATCTACAACTCCAGCAGCGACTTGACCCTGGAAATCGGTGGCTCCCTCGGCAACCTGATCTCCTACTCGCAGTCCGGCGTCACCCTCGACTTCCAGGTCCAGAACGGCATCCTCTACCTCGGCGACGTCAGCGGATCCATCGGTCCGGCCGCGAACATCTTCGCTGAGGCCGACGGGAAGACCACGCAGATCCTCGGCAACTCGATCAGCGGAACCTACCCGGTGAAGATGCGCCTGCGCTCCGACGCCGCCAGGCCCATCGTGTCCTTCGACGACGGCGGCGGATCCCACCCGGTGGACATCACCACCACCGGAAACGCCATCGTCTCCGGGTACGTGTCCCACGGCACAACATGGCAGACCCCGTCTTACACCACCGGCTGGTCCGGGAACACCACCTACAACGGTGCCACCAACTGGCAGACCCTCCGCTACCGCATCGACGCAGAGGACAACCTGTGGCTTGTCGGCGCCTTCAAGGTCGCGTCCGGCGCCGGAACCACCATCGTCACCCTACCCACCGGGTACCGCCCCGCCACACAGTCGCCGCTGCCCTGCTTCAGCGTCCTCAGCGGCGCCTTCAGCATCTTCCCGCTCCTCGTCACAACCGGCGGCGCGGTCCTGGTGTCCGGCAGCTCAGGCGGATCCATCGCGGCAGGCCGCGAGTACCTCGTCAACGCGAAAGTCCCCCTCGGCAACATCACCTGACCGGGAAGCAGCGGGGGCAGTGACCAGCCCGCACCGATCTACGATCAGCAGCAGAAGGGCGACCCTCCGCCCCGTGTACGACTCCCCGAGGGACTACACCACGCGGCGGTCCGGGGCACGGGGAGATCACGGAGCAGCGCAGTGCCCCAGCCCTTTGTGCGCACCTACGACGTACACCCCAGGTTCGGCCGCCACCAGGTCCTCGACGCACGGACCCTGGCGTACCGCCGCTCCTACAGTGGCGAGCCCATCAAACCGGCCGACCACGAACCGAACCTCCCGGTCCTGGACCAGGAAGACCTGATCGACCAGGGGATCCGAACCAGCGAGCTCTTCCCCGGCCTGGACGACCTGCCGGCCCTCGGGTCCTGCGGCGGTAACTCCGGGACCGAGGTCGCCGCGGCGCTTCTCACCCCGGTGGAGGCGACCGCTGTCGGGCTGGACGTGACCGATGCGGTTGCGGCGGAGAAGTACGCGATCGGCGTGTACTCCGACGCGACCAAGCGCGACGAGTGGCACGACGTGCAGTTCCCCTCCGACGACTGCGGCACGTCGGGTCTCGCCATCGCGAAGGTCTTGAGGTCCCGTGGGATCTGCGACCAGTACGGCACCGCCACCACCGCCGAGGAGTTCGCCCGCGACATGGGACACGGAACGTGTCTCTTCGGGATGCCCTGGTACCAGGCGTGGTTCGAGCCCACCAGCTCTGCGTTGCTGGACGACGTGACCGGGTGGGAGAACTCCCCGATCGATGGCGGCCACCTGGTGACCGCGACCGCACTGGAGAAGGTGACCTTCACCAAGACCGGGGACCTGGACCCCAAGCGGACCATCGTGCGCCTCCGCAACCACTGGACCACGTCCTGGGGCGACGGCGGTTCGTTCCGCCTGTCCCTCGACCTGTACCAGCAGATCAGCGACCAGGTCGACATCATCCAGCCCCGACGGGAGCACGCGGCATGACCGACAAGACCAGCAAGACTGAGGACGCCCCTGAGGTCGACCCGCGGCGGTACCACGTAGCCGTCGACACCATCGACCTCAGCACAGGAGCGGTCAACTCCGCGTACCTGGGCGAGTGCGACCAGGCCCACGTCGACGAGGTCCGGGCGCTGGCGGCCATCCCGGCCGCCGGCAGGCTTCTGATCGAGTCCCCGCGGCAGTCCGGTGCGTTCTTCGTGGCCCGCGACGCCACACAGGGCAGTGACGGTGACCTCGACGTGTACGTTCCGGTCGACGCCGAGCCGTTCGAAGTACGGCAGCCGGAACCGACTCCTCGAGCTTCGGGACGCGGGGCGCGCACTGCCACGCGCGGGCCCGACTACATCGCTGGCGCAGTCCGGTTCGGGTCGCAGTCCATCGGCGGCGCCATGGACCACCCCGAGTCCGGGGCCCGGTTCACCTGGCACACCACAGAGTCCCCGGCCGGCGGCGACTACTTCTCCGGGGTCGCCGCATACCTGATCCGTGTCGCCTCCGAGCCGCAGGTCATCTACGACCCGCCGACCGACCGCGTCGGCCAGTTCGGTCCCCTCAGCAAGTCTGCCCGCGCCCTGAAGAACGACGCTTCCCGGCGCACCAACCGCGAGGGCCTCGTCAACATCCAGGTCGAAGTCCTCGGTTACGCCGCCAAGCCGTGGACGCAGGGCTTCGACCCGTCCAAGAAGGTCAACTGGCAGCGGCTCCTCGCCGCAGGGCGGGACTGGGGGATCCCCGACACCTGGCCGGCCGGTCCGCCTTCCAAGGCGAATCGCAACCGGGGAACGTGGCAGTCCAAGGCCGGTCACTACGGCCACATTCACGTGCCGGGAAACGACCACACCGACCCCGGGTCCATAGACGTCACCGTGGTCCCCGGGGCAGCAGACGACCCGAAGCCGGCCGACCCCACCGTGACGAACAGTTTCCCCGGAGCCGACCACTTCGGCCCGGGCAAGAACAACTCGTTCGTCACGCACCTCGGCCAGATGCTCGTCGCCCGCGGCGGGGGCCGCTTCTACAAGGACGGTCCAGGACCGAAGTGGTCCGACGCCGACAAGGACGCCACCGCCGCGTTCCAGAAGGCGCAGGGCTGGACCGGATCCGATGCCGACGGCATCCCGGGCCCAACTACGTGGGCGTACCTGACCGGTGGGAAGGGCAAGAACATCCCCCCGGCGGCGAAGCCGGCGACGCTGGAGCCGTACCCGGGTGACGGGTTCTTCCACGTGGGCCGCACCAGCCCGATCGTCACCGCGCTCGGACGCCGACTGGTCGCGCTCGGATTCGGCAAGCACTACAAGTCCGGTCCCGGACCGTCCTGGACCGAGGCCGACCGGAAGAACGTCGCGGACTACCAGCGCAGCAAGCCCGACTTGAAGGGCGACCCCGACGGCTACCCGGGCCCGAAGACATGGGCCGACCTGAAGATCCCCAAGCTCTGAACCCCACCAAAACCCGAGAACGGACAACCATGAAGATATTCGGCAGGGAACCCGTCTACATCCTGGCCGTCGCGGCCATCGCACTGAAGCTCGCCGCCGCATTCGGCCTGAACGTATCCGCCGACCAGCAGGCCATCATCAACACCGTGCTCGCCGCCATCGTCGGTGTCGCGTCGGCGGTCGTCCTCAAGACCGGAGCCGCCGGCGCCGCGATCCTCCAGTTCGCGCAGGCCGGCCTGGCACTGTTCGTCGGGTTCGGCCTGGACCTTTCCGCCGACCAGCAGTCGCTCGTCATGTCCGGTGTCTCCGCTGTCCTCGCTCTCGTGCTGCACCGCGAGGTCACCGCGCCCGTGCCCGCACTGCCGGTGGAGCAGCGTTCGCCGGTCAAGGCGGCCTGACCGTGCTCGGGGCGGCCCGGCGGTTGCGCGCCCGGCTGGGCCGCCGCGGAGCAATCCTCTGCCTCAAGGGGACAATCGCTGTCCTCTACGGGTACGGGCAACTCATCGAACCCATCCCCGACAAACGCGGCCTGCGACTGCTGCTGCACCTGATGCCCTCCCACGGGTGGGCCATCGCGTGGCTCACAGCTGGCGGGATTGCACTGCTGTGCGCGTTCCTCGGTGAAGGCAGGGACTGGCCCGGGTTCACTGCGGTGTGGCTGATCAGCGTGCCGTGGTCGCTCAGCTACCTCGCATCCTGGTGGCCCCTGGGAGACAACTCGCGGGGGTGGATAACAGCAGCGATCTTTGGCGCGTTCGGCCTGGTGTGCCTGGTGGTAGTCGGCTGGCGTGAGCCCGGCCGCGCAAGAACGGAGACTGCGCGTGAGCGCTGAAATGCTGACCGCCGTGAGCGCCATGGGCGTCGCCGGGGTGACAGCCGCCGGGGGAATCGTCACTGCCGTCGTCGGGCGCAGGCAACCGCGAGGTCAGCAACGCCGGGATGACTTCAAGCTGCTCAGCGAGCAGCACCACAAGGAGATCGGCCGGCTTGATCGCCGTGTGGACGAACTGGAGTCCGACGCCGAACGGGACCGGGAACGGGCAGACCGGGACCGGCAGAAGATCAACGGCCAAGAATACGCGCTGCGCTACCTCGCCGGATGGGTCCGCGACCTCGTGGGCTACATACGGCGCTCCGGCCTCGAACCTCCCCTGCCACCGCAGCCGATGCCGGAAGAAGTCCGGACCTACATCCACGAAGGGGTCTGACATGTCGTTCCCAGACGGTCTTCCCACGACCCTTCTCACCTACGCCGCCACCAACCCAGCGGGCGGCGACCCTGCAGAGGGGACGGTGCGCCTGGAACCGAACGTCCCCGCCATCACCGTCGAAGGATTCGGCCGGGTCTTCTCCGGCGCCGGCACGTACCGATTCAACGACGACGGTGACCTTGTTGACGCAGAGGGGAACGTCGGCGTCCGGGTCCTCCCCAACGACGTTCCCGGCACGAACCCACGGGGATGGTTGTGGCTGGTCACCGAGACCATCGGAGGGAAGAAACGCTCGTACTACATGGCAGTCTCCGCCGACCAGGAGGAAGCCGAATTGGACAGGCAGCAGCAAGTCGACCCCTCCTCCCCTCAGTACGTCCCGGTGGTCGGGCCGCGCGGTCCGCAAGGAGAGCAGGGCGAAAAGGGCGACACGGGGGAACCTGGCGGCGGCGGTACGGGAACCCCGTCATCCACGGTGGTCGCGCAGACAGCGTTCGGCGCGTCCTCGACGGCCGGTTCGGCCAGCGACTACTCCCGGGGAGACCACGCGCACGGGACACCGACTGCGCCAACGCTGGCCGGCCTGGGCGGGCTTGCGAAGGCCAGCAACCTGTCCGATGTCGCCTCCGTAGCGGCAGCCCGGACGAACCTGGGGCTTGGCACCGCAGCAGTCCAGCCGGCCAGCGCATTCGACACCGCGGGCTCGGCGGCATCGGCCCAATCGGCAGCCACCAGTGCAGCCGCCACCGACGCTACGGCGAAAGTCGCCGCTCACACCGCCTCGAATGATCCCCACGGCGACCGAGCAGCGGCAGGGGACGCCCTTGCGGCACACGCAGCCGACAGCACCAACATCCACGGCATCACCGACACTGCTGCCCTCGAAACCGGGGCCGGTTCCACCGCCAAGGTCGCTGCGCACGCCAGCGCCACGGACCCGCACGGCGACCGCGTCTGGGCCGGTGGGCAGTTCGACACGCTCGGTGCTGCCAACGCCGCACAAGCCGCCGCTGAGTCGTACACCGACAATGCCATCACCGGGGAAGCCGACCGGGCCGACATCGCATATGACTCCGCCGGGGCCGCGGCAGCAGCCCAGACCGCGGCGCAGGGGTACGCCGATGACGGGGATGCGGAAACTCTCACCGCGGCGAACGCCTACACCGACTCCCACGCAGGAGGCAGCGGTGGGGGCATCACCTCGGTTGCGGACGACCGCATCGACGAAGAGATCATCGTCCTGGTCAACGCACCGGCCTGGACACTCGTCACGACATCCGGCGGGATCATCATCGGCAAGTCCGTCCCCGCATCGGCCGGCGACCGGGTGTGGGTGTCACCGTCGTTCATGTACGCGGGCACCCAGTACCAGCTCGACCTGGCCGTCATGAAGGGCGACGGCAGCGGCGTCTCCCGCTACGCCTCATCCTCCGGCACCAGCGGATCACCGGGCCCTGAGGGGTACGCCCCGTTCTACACGCAGGCCACATCGTTCCCCCACGCCAGCGGAATCACCCAGTTCATCGTGGACGCCAGCGAGGTTGACGGCGGCGGGAACTTCACCGTCAACCTCGCCTACTCCGCCCCAAGCCTCAGCGGCGTCGACAACAAGATCTACGCAGGCGGCGGCTACCTCGGCCGCTGGCTCATGGCCAACATCGGATAGGCGCCGTCGTGACCGCCTCCAGGGACACGTCGGCGCTACGCGGCAAGCAGACCCGTGGACCGTTGAGGCATCACGGATACGGACGCCCGGCCGGTCGAGGAGCCGTTGAGGAACCGTTCCAGTCCAGGCAGCACCAACTGCACCCCGCGGGATCGGGCAACAGATGCCTGCCGCGACGGCACCGCGGCGATCAGCCGCCGCCGGTCGACCAGGACGAAAACCCCACCATCGAGGAGCCCAGCCCCTAGGCCGGCCCGCAGCAGGTCCATGCGAGTGGCCGTGCGCGGGTCTAGCCTGAGGAAGGTCACAAGCCTTGACCGGTGCCAGTTCGTTCGCGTCACATCCATGCCCGCCGCCCGCGCAACCATCTGCTGGCTGCGATGCCCGGCAAGCGCCCGTAGGACTCTCAGGTCGAGTTCAGTGACCGGGATGCGCGCTGGCTCAACTGGTTTCGCTGAGGCGGCGCGCCGACGGTCGAGAAGCAGGTCCCGTCGTTGCGCTGCCGTCATGCCGCCCCAGATGTTGAGGGGTTCCTCCGCGAGCGCGTAGTCGAGGCATGCCTGGCGGATGGGGCAGCGGTTGCAGAGGCCGAGCGCGGCCAGTTCGCGGAGGTGACGTTCGTCCTGGGTTTCGGTGTCCGAACTGACCCATGCGGTGAGCGGAACCGTTTCGTCTGCTGCGCTCATGGTGGGGAGTCCGGGCGCCGGCGAGCATGCGCGGTATGCCCACCAGCGGTGGTTTTCGAGTGGTGCTGCTGCAGTGGTTCCGTTCATGGCGCATCCTCCCGTTACGCGATCTAGTGTCCTACGTCAACGGCGCAGATTGGACCATTAGAGGGCCGAAAGGTGGGTTGTTCTTCTGGGCCACTTGGACGGCCGAACATGGAACCGCCCCCTGTCGCCTTCCGGCTGGCAGGGGGCGGTGTCGTTTCGTCCAGGGTCAGCGCCGTCGCATCATCCGCGCCATCCGCCCCGGCCTCTTGTTCATGCGCTTCCACAACTCGGGCCGGTGCGTGGCAATCAGGACTTCGAGCTCGGACGGGTCGAGGTGCTGGGCGGCGGTGTGAAGGCGTTGCGCGGCCACGGCCATGGTGACTCCGGCGCTGGTCACGGTCTCCCGGAATCCATGCGAGTCGATGGCATGCGCTGCCTGCTCGACGGATGTTCCCCTGTACAGCGGCTCGGTCATGCCCTCATTCTCCTCTGCTGGCGCGGGAGTGGTTGGTCTTTCGGGTCAGGTGCGGGCGTGTCGTGGGAGGTGGGTTTCGAGAGTGATCTCGGTGATGGGGTCGTAGAGCTTGGCGAGGGGCGCCGTGGCGCCGGTGATGACCGGGATGGGGGTCGTGGGGGCGTCCGGGTCGGTTCCTTGAACGCCGATGACGGTGGCCGGCGCGAGGTCGGGCTGGCCGGTGATGCCGACTTCGACCGTAGCGCGGGTGGACCACCCGGTCTTGAGGAACGTGAGCAGACCGGCGTACTGGAGGATCGAGCAAAGGAACACGTTCAGCAGGCTCGACAGGGGCGCCAGCGCGAACGACCCGAGCTGCGATGCGTAGGACTGGTCGGGGCGGCGAACCACTAGGTAGCGGACGGATCGAACGTAGGACAGGCCGGCCATGTAGATGAGGAACGGCACGGCCAAGCCGCGGGTTTCCACGGGGTGCACGATGAGGACGAGGGGCAGCACGAACGTGTACAGGGCGAAACTGGCGAACTGCCACAGCACCATGCCCCAGGCCGGTTTGGTGATGGGGAACGTCTTGATGAGCCACGTGCCACCCCAGAAGAACGACCTCCACCAGCGGATCCGCTGCCGCACCAGGTGGCTCATGCGCTCGGGGAGGAGGGTGTAGCCGATGGCGCGCTCTTGGATGACGGTTCGTCCCTCGAGGAGCGCGTAGCAGGTGAGCATGCGGTCGTCTCCGGAGGCGACGCGGCGGCCCCACACGGTTTGGGTGACGTACTGGTCCTGGTATTTGCGGACGACGTCGGCCCGGTAGAAGGCGAGCCCACCGCAGTTGACGACGACACTGCCCAACCGGGACCAGGCGGCGCGCCCGTTGAGGAACGACATCACGAAGCTGAGGTCCACCAGGCGGGTCAGGAGGTTCTTCGACTGGTTGAGGCACAGCAGCAGCCCGGCGACGGAGGTGACGTCGGTGCGGGAGAACGGGGCGATGCCCTCGGCGATAGCGTTGGGGTCGAGGACCGTGTCGGAGTCGAGGGTCACGAAGATGTCCGCTGTGGGGTCGGCGTCGAACGCCAGGACCTGTGCGGCGCGTTTCCCGATGGAACCGGTGACGGTGTATTCGACCTGCATGCCGGCCGGACTGGTGGCGGCCCACTGGTGGAATGCCCGCTGGCAGTCGGTGTTGGTGGACCCGTTGTCGATGATGTGCAACCGCTGCGGCAGCCGGGACTGGGCGGCCAGTGAGTCCAGCAGGGCCCGGAATGTGGTGGGGTCTTCGTTCTTCAGCGGGACGATCACGGTGACGCGGCGTTCATCCAGTTGCCGGGTCTGCCGGCGGGACGGGCGGACGTCGATGTGGGTGTGGGCGGCGATGAGGGAGAACGCGAGCCAGCAGAACCCGAGGGTGTCGATCGCGACGAGCCGGGAGGGCTGGTGGATGGTCTGCGCTATGTGGTGGTGGGCGTAGGCGGTGAGGGCTGCGGCGAGGATCAGGGCGTAGGCGAGGTAGCGGCGTCTGCCGGCTTCGTCGGAGTGCACGGGTTGGGGCTCCCCCTGTTGGGGCCCCGCCCCCAAGGGGGCGAGGCCGGTGGTGGTTAGCGGTGGCGGATGAGGTGCGCGGCGCGGAGGGCGAGGCCGCCGGCGAGGACGGTGCCGATGGCTATGGCGATCTGCCAGAACGGGGTGAAGGTGACGCCGCCGATGACGATGGCGAGTCCGCCGGTGCGGGCGAGCCCGGATCCGTAGTGCATGGGTTCTCCTGGTTCTGAGAGGGTTCGGGTTGAGTGAACCGGTTATGGGTGGGTGCCGGGGTGGTTGTTACGGTGCCGGAACATCCGCGCTCTGGCTAACTCACCTCTGGTGGGTGTTGGTGGTGGATCGGCCGAGCCACCGGTTGTGGTCAGTTCCAGGGCGGTCGTCCGCCGGCGGCCCAGTGGGCAAGGTCGTTGCTGTTGTACAGGCGCATGCCGACGCGCCGGGCCAGCTTTATGGCGTCGATGGTGTAGCTGGATGTGGTGACGATCGCGGCCTGCTGGCATCCGTGAATGTCGCGGTAGGTGCCGTTGACGCGCTGGACGTGGTCGGAGCCGACTTTGTTGTGCGGGGCGTACCGCTTGCACTGGATGAGGATGCGCTTGCCGCTGGGGGTGGTGGCGAGGACGTCGGCGGCGAGGTCTCCGGAGCCGCCGACGACGCGGACGCGGGTGCATCCGTCTCGGCGGCAGAGGGCAGCGGTCTGCTGCTCGAACTCGTCTGGGCTGGCGGTCAGGTATGCGTGGATGCTGGTGGGCGCTGTCCACCGGTGGCGGTGTGCGCGGATCCGGCCGGTGATGACCCGGGCCACGAAGTACGCGCCCGCCAGCAGGACCAGGGCCCCGACGGCCAGGGCTATGCCGCGGTGCTCGTTGACCCATCGGGCCGCCCCGATCGCGGCGAACAGGGCGAGGACGCTGCCGACGGCGATGAGGTCGTTGCGTTTCTGCCGGGCGGTCCGGCGCCGGCGCCGGACGGGCTGGCGCCGTGTGGCCGGCCTGCGCCGGGTGGGGGTGGCCATCACCGCCCCCGGTTGCTGCTGGTGGACCGGGAGTTGGCGGAGAAGCTGGGCGAGATGTTGTTGTTGACGGTGACGTTGACCGGGTTCCGTTTGGTGGTGCTGCCCTTGATGGCCGAGACGGCGATGCCGACGGTGGCTGTTGCTGCGGCGATCCCGAGGAAGGCCATGCCGATGCCGTGACCTGCCTGGTTGATGCCGTGCCCGTAGTGGCCGATGACACCGATCACTGCCGCGGTGGCGCCGCCGCCGGTGGCCATGCGGAGCGGCCACTTGTCGCGTTCGGCCGGGGCGGCGGGGGTGGGCTCGGTGGTCTTCTCGTAGCCGGGCGGGAGGTAGGCGAGGGCTCGGTCGCCGTTGGGGAGCATTGTCCAGACGGCGCCGGGCGGTGCGGGTGCGACCTGGGGTGGGGCGTCGGGGTGGCCGGGCGGGAACGCAGGGGTGTCGACCGGGGGCCGCCCGGTGAGGTCGGGGCGGAGCGCGGTGTACGGGTCGGTGGCGGGCATGACAGTCCTCAGGTCTGGTCGGGGCGGACGGCGTAGCGGCCGGTCTTGGGCCGGTGGATGCGCGGGTCGGCGTTGAGCCAGCGGGCGATGACGTCCGGGTGCGGGGGCTTGATGCCGGGGTGGCGCCGGGTGATGGTGTCGACGATCGCGGCGGGGCCGATGCCTGCCGGACCGGATCCGGCGACGATGTCGAAGACGATCTGCCGGCGCGGGTCTTCCCCGTCGGCGCCGGTGTCGGTGGGGGGCTGCCAGACGGCGCCGCCGCCGCGGAGGATGTCCTGGAACTGCTGTTCCAGGTCGGGGTCGCGGTTTCCGTTCTCGCCCATGGCGTCGTGGAGTTTCCGCTTGGCGGCTTCGGCGTCGTCGAGGGCGGCCTGGACGTCGGGCTTCATGTCGGGGGTGGGCTTGCCCCAGCTGTCGGTGACACCGGTTCCCTGGCGGGGCGCGGGCGTCTGCGGCTGGTCCGGCTCGGGCGCACTGGCGGTCGGGTTGGCGCCGAAGAGGTGCTCGGTGCCGTCCCACCGGTTGGCGTAGGCGTCGCCGGCGGCGCGCCGGGACAGGTCGTCGAGTTCGGGTCGCATCCCGGAGGTGGCCTTGACGATGTCGGCGATCTGCTCGGGCTTGAGGCGGTAGATCTTCACCGGCCGGGCCGGGTCGTCCTCCAGCTTGATGAACCCGCACCCGGGGTAGGGGGCGTCCTCGGGGCTGGCCTTGTCGTTCCAGCCGAACAGGTAGTTCATCTCTGTCTCATCGCTGCGCATCCCGATGCGCAGCGATGCCTGCTTGAGCAACTGGGGTTCGGACACCACGTCCTGGGTTGCCCGCAGCGCGGCGTTGAGGATGTTCACGGCGACCGCGCGGGCGATCTCCATGACCTGGACGAGGGTGTCGCCGACCCGGCGCAGGGTCTCGTCGCGGCGAGCTCGGGGGGAGAACAGTTCCGCGATCTCGTCGTTGTTGAGGGTGATCGCTGGCACGTCCGGGCCGACGGGCAGCTTGTCGTCGTTGGCGGCGATCTCCCGCTTCTTGTACCCGGGCTTGCGGGCCTTCGCGATCCGCAGCGCCGCCTCCGCCATGGCCAGGGCCTTCGCCGGGGTGTCGGCGACCCAGTCGATCGGCGGACGCCCGGGGCGCCCCGCGGCCTCCCATGCGTGGAGCCAGGGCAGGGCAAGACCGCCGCCGTTGAGGTCGATGACCCACGCCAGGTTGTCGGTCATGCGGACCTGGTTGGCGAGCTGCACGTTCATCAGGTTCGTTTTGCCGGAGCCGCGGCGGCCGACGTACAGCGCGGACCGCTGCCGCATGACCGGTGCGGCCTGCTCCCCGTCGCGGTATGCGCCGATCGGGGACGGGCCGTTGATCGTCAGAGGCGAGTAGTCCGGGGGGTAGTTGGCGTCGGCGATGAGGGCGTTCTCGGTGGACACGTTCAGGAGGACCGCGCCGCGGTGAACGCCGGGGCCGACCTCAATGCCGCAGCCCTCGGGGAGGCGCGCGTCGGAGGCGAGGGCGTCCGCGTAGCCGGCGAGGGTTTTCCACCGGCCGCCGCCGGGCCCGAACTCACCTTCGAGGGTGAACCCGGCACCGGTGTCCCAGTCTTCAACGCCGACGATCTGTACGACAGTGCCGGCGCAGACACGGGCGATGCGTTCCTGCCACTCCGTGGCCTTCGCTGCGCGCTTTCCGTCCAGGGACGAGCGTTTGGCTTCGGCCTCGGCTGCCGTCTTCTTCTCCGCTGCTTCGGCTTCGACGTGGTGGGCGCCGGCCATGGCCCCGCCGAGACCGAGGGTGCCGATGAGGAGAGATCCCAGGCTCCACTGCGTCCAGGGACTGTTGGCAATGGCGAAGGAGCACCAGGTGCCGGCGCCGAGCCAGGCTGCGGTGCGCATGGCCAAGGTGGTGCCGGTGACGCCCTTCCGGACCCCGGCGATGTGGGTGCCGAGCCAGCCGGCTGCCGCGGTGGCGGCTGCCCAGGACATGGGCATGCCGGCTTCGTTCCCGGCCCAGCCGATGGTCAGGGCGGTGAGGCCGCAGTTGATCGGGCCGGTGACGGGGCCGTGCCCGGCATCCCAGTCGAGTTTCACGAGGTGCTCCGAATCCAGTAGGTGAACGGGGTGGTCAGGAGAGGTTGGTGGTGACGTCCCACATGCGCTCGCCGGCTGCGCCCTTGCGGGGGTTGCGAAGACGGTTGAGGTCGACCTGGTGGAGGGACTCGAACGCGGGCCGCAGTTCGGATGCCATCTCGGCTGCCTTGAGCTGCAGGGAGTGGATCTGCCGCATCATTTCGATGATCTGCGGGGCGAGGGGCTGCCGGGCGTCGGCGTGCTCCACGGTGACTTTCATGGCCTCGGCGGTGAGGCGCAGGGCCTCTTCGAGGCCGGAGAAGTCCTCGCCGACCTGGAGCATCCCCTGGGGGTCGTAGTTCGCGGCGATGCGGGCCATTTCCATGGCGGGGGCGACGAAGTGGTGTCCGGGCATGCTGGTTCCTCCAGTGCTGGCAGTCGGGCTGCTGGTTGTGGTGGGGCGGCGAACGGTCGGGGCGACCACGGGCGGGGCGGCGGTGGGGGTGTTCTTGCCGGCGCGGTTCTTGCGGCGGCGCGCCCACACGTCCTTGAGGCGGGCCAGGGCGGCGTGCCTGTCGCGTTTTTTGATGCCAGTCCAGGCACCGGCGAGGATCGCCCGGATCCCGTCGTGCGCCGCACCGCGCAGGCGCCTTGCCCTGGCCGCCGCGGTCTTCCGGGCGCTTGTGCTGGCGTCGGCTTTCCATGCCTTCTTCGCTCCCCGGCCGATAGCTTTCGCCGCCCGGATCGCCGGGGATTTCGGCCCGAGGGTCTTGCGGGTGGCGGTGGCTGCACCACGACCGAGAGCGGCAGCGGCCCGCGCCGCCCGGGATGCGGCGGCCCGCAGCGTCGGCGACTTCTTCTTGTGGGACTTCGACAACCCGGCCCCGGAACCCCCGCCCGACCCAAGGCCGCCAGAACGGCCCACACCGGTACGGGTTCCCTTCTGCGACCCGGCGCCAGGACCCGTCCGCCCCAGCCCCGTCACGCCGCCACCAGGGCGCCGGGACGAACCCGAACCGGAACCCGAACCGAGGCCGGTGGAACCACCACCGAAAGCGCCACGGCGCGACCCTCCAGAGCGACCGCCACCCGATGCCGAACCCATCCCGCCCCACCCGGCCGTAGCGCTCCCGGAGCGGTGACCGCCACCGCTGTGCCGCGCCGCCAGGTTCCTCTTCACCGTCTTGCGGCGGCGGACAACAGCAGCGGTCGCCCCGGCGGCTGCGGCAACACCGGTGGCGGCGACAGCAGCGACGCCACCTGCCGCGTAGGCGGCGGTCGCGGCGAGGGCCGTTCCATTCCCCGCCGCCCCGAGAACGGGGGCCATCGGGACGCCCCGGCCGGTGCGCTTCCGCGACCGGGAGGACGACTTCGGGGGTTCCGGAACGGGCCACTCCGACGGCCAGGCCAGGACCGGCGAGGGCGGCGGTGCGGGCGTCTTCGGGGTGGTTGGGGGTGCCGCAACCGGGTCTGCCGGAGGGGCTGTTCGGGCGGCCACGGGGGTCTCCTTCGTGGGGCTGCTCCGACTCCGACCGGAGTCGGAGTCGGGCGCGGGTCTGGGAGAAGATCACTGATCAAGGGGGTGGTGGGGTCCGACTCCGACCGGTCGGAGTCGGGTCGGAGTCGGACCCCGGTCGGGTTCAGTCAAGGGCGGGTACGTCGGTCCGGTCCAAGATCTCGGTGCGGATGTTCTTCGCCGTGGAATCGGACACCAGGCCGAGCCCGGCGGCCTCTATGGCGGTGGCGAACTCATTCGCGGTGGGCTGCCTGCGGAGGCTCTTGAACTCCGCGTGGAAGATCGGACCGGCGAGCTCCACCCACTCGGTCATCGATCGGCGGGGTGCCCGCTTGGCGGCTTGTGAACGCCGGCCACGGGGATTCGCCCTGGTGGAACGCTTGCTCTTCGAACCGAGGTGATGCTTCGGCGCCTTGCTGGAGATGAAGTGGACGATGTCCGGCGTCAGCTCGAACCACTCGCTGTCGGCCACCCGGTGTGCACCGAACTTCGCATGCAACGCGCGTTCCAGATCCGTCCCGCCATGGAGCAGGAGCAGGAGCGCGTCCTCTCGCAACGACAACGACGAGACCCGCGTGAACAGGGACTTTGTGTATCCGATCTTGACCCGGCCGCCATTTGCCATGAAGTACACCAGCGCGGAATGAGGCTCGGCGGACGGCATGGCCGCCGCCTGCGCGCTGGCCACCAGGTGAGCCAGCGCCGGAGCCAGCGTCCTGGCCCCCACCGAACGCGCCTGTCGCAGCGCGCCGGCCAGCACTTCCGGCAGGATGCTCGCCGCAACCTGCAGTTTGTGCTCGTCGCACAGGCGGACCGGGGCCGTCAGGGTTGCGATGCGTGCGCAGGGGGCTTCGTCCTGCATTGCCTGGCAGTTCGGTTGATCGTTCGTGGTCATCAGCTTCCAGTCATCGGGCGGACGTTGTCGCTGCCGAGTGCGGCAAGCGCGGGGTTATCCTTCTCGATCTCCGCGCGGACCTTCTTCGCGAAGGCGGGGGAGACGTGCTTGGACTTGATCCGGATCAGCTCGGCAACCATCTCGGACTCGACGGGGCGCCGGCCGAGGGTGTCGTACAAGCCGCGGATGGCCGCCACTGCGGCGCTTCGGCTATCGCCCGTGCCGCTCCGCTTGGCTGCCGCCGTAGCGCTGCGGTGACGCTTCGCGGGATTGCCTTGCGGCGCTTCCGTAGCGGCCGTGGCGGTCGCTTCGTGGCGCTCCTGAACCGTCACCGTGGCGATGTCCGTGGCGATCTCTGCCGTCACGGGAGCGGCGGGGCGTGGCGCCACAGCGGGGACGGGGAGGATCCCCTTCGGGCCCGCGCAGATCGCCACCGTGGCGGTCGCCGAAGTCTTAAGCGGAACCCCGTACTTCGTCAGCCGCAGCGGAATCATGGCGCCGACGGGAGCCTTCGCCCGCCAGTTCCGCCCATACTTGGCGCGCAGCCGCACCCGGTACACGAGGCGGTCCTGCTCGCGCCGGATGACTTCCTCGTAACTGCGCAGTTCCCACAACTTCATCCGCCGCCACAGCCGGAACGTCGGCGCCGGGGCAAGCAGCCAGCGGGTGATCCGGACGGGTTCGATGTGCTTGTCGGCGGTGATGTCGGCGATGCGGCCGACAGCGTGCCGGCTGGCTTCGACGATGACGATGAACAGCACCGGAATCGCTGCGTGCATGCCAACGCCGAGAGGGCGGGGCCACGCCGACGCGGCGTTGAACGCGATCGTCGCCGCGGTCAGTAGCCAGGCGACCTGTCGGAGCAGCGGGAAGGGGATGCGCTTCCAGGTGAGGAGCATGTCGAGTGCGAGGAGGACGACGATCCCGGCGTCGATGCCGATGGGGAAGATGTCGGAGAACCAGCCGAAGCCCTGCTCGCGGGCGAGGTCGCGGACTGCCTTGTAGGAGCCGACGAAGCCGATCCCGGCGATGATCGCGGCGCCGACGGCGGCTATGCCCGCGAGCGTCTTCTGTGCTCGGGGCTTGGTGTCGGGGCGGCTGGTCATCGGTGGACTCTTCTCTGCGGGTTGGTGGCCGGGCTGGCGGGTGGTGGTCGCCGCCGGCCCGGCGGCTGGGGGGTTAGACCTCGTCGATGGGGGTGCGGATGGTGCCGTCGTCGTCGGGCTCGGGCTCGGTGGTGCGGGGCATGGTGTGCTCCTGGTCGTAGTCGCGGGTGGGGTAGAACGGTTGGTCGTGTTGGGGGCAGAGGAGCTGCGGGTCGCCGCAGTCACTGACCGGGTGGGGGATCATTCGTCGTCGGGCTCTTCACGGACCGGGGTGGGGTTGAGCCACTCCTGGGCGTCCTCGTAGTCGCGGGCGGCTTGGGCGAGTTCCTCTTCGGCGGTCACCGCCACCACCCGCGTTTCTTCGGCTGCGGAGCGCTGGCGATGGCGTCATGCCGTTCGGCCTCGGCCTGGTATCGGGCGGCCCGGTCGTAGTTCTGGTCACGGCTCGCGGCGTACTGGGCTGCCGCATCGGGGTCGTATCCGCGCCGGCCCTCGCGTCCGATGGCCCACACGGCGTTGTCGTCCCGCTGGGCCTGGTCGTATGCCTTGGCGGCGGCTTCACGGGATCGCTGGGCGGCGGCCCCGGCTTGGCGGCGGGCGTATTGCTGCTCCGGGGTTTCCATGTCCCGGGCCCGGCGGCTCATCGTGGCTCCCCATGGTTGACGTTGTGCGGGCGGCCCGGGGCGGTCATGGTTTCCGCCCGTGGGTGTGGGGTGTGGCGGTGATGGTCTGGGGGGTGGTGGTGTTGCGGCCTGCGTAGTCGTCGGCGGCTGCCTGGACGGTGGCGGGTTCGGCGAGCACCGTGGACGGCTGGAGCGGCGGGCGCGGGTCCTTGGATGCGGTGGTCACCACTGCTCCCCGGGGATGCGTCCGTCGCGGTAGGTCGCGGAGTCCTCGCGGGCTTCGTTGGCGTGCTGCTGGTGGAACTTGCTCATCGCTTCGTATTGGGCCCGGACCTCGGGTCGGGTCTCGGTGGCCAACGCCTCCTCGGCGTCGCGGGCGGCCTCATCGAAGCGGCTGGCGGCCTTGTCGGAGTGGACGGCGTATGCCTCTAACTCGGCGCGGGACGGACGGCGGCTCATGCGGCGTGCTCGGCGATCTCGCGGCGGGCGTTCTCGGTGTACTGCCGGTCACGCAGCAGGTACGCGAGTTCCGTCTCCAGCCGCAGCACAGTCCGCGACGGGCACACGTGGTTGGGGCCCAGGTTGCCGTTGCACTCGGGGCAGATGCCCCAGTTCGCCGACGGGCGGATGTAGGACGCGGCACGATGCGCGGCAACATCCGCCGGCGACATGTCGGAGATTCCGGGTGACGGAACGTGCTGCCTTAGCGCAGGGGCGTTACTCTGTGGCACAGACCTGCCCTCCTTGATCAGGGGTCGGGTGGGTTAGGCCCCGGTCGGCGTTCCAGCGCCGTGTGACCGGGGCCGTTCCTTTGAACAAGCAGAAGGCTACCCTATGGCAGCCTCCCTGCACTATAGTAAGGGAAACGAAATGAGCCAAAGCCGCCGAGAGGAGCCATCAGTGCCGCGTGTTGGGTACCGGGACATCGCGGAACGCATCCGCGATGCCATCGAGGCAGGAACCCTGCCGCCCGGCACCGAACTGGGCACCAGCAAGGAGATCGCCAAGGAACACAACGTCGCCCCCGGCACAGCCCTCCAAGCCCTCCGACAGTTGGCAACGGACGGCTTCGTCACCCTCCAGCCCAAGAAGAAAGCCATCGTCCGGGAGCGCCCCGAGGCGCGGATCATCGTCCGCGACAGGCACGCCTACCGCGACGAGATCGGCTACTTCTTCGACCAGAACGCAAAGCAGTGGAGGGCCGTAGGAACGCCGCACCTCGGGCTTGCGGTCGCACCGCAGCACATCGCCGACATGCTCGGCATCGAACGCGGCTCAACCGTCATCATTCGGGACCGCGCCATGGGGCCGACGGACACCAACAAGCCACTGCAGATGTCAACCAGCTACATTCCCGTACCCCTGGCGTCCGACATTCCGCCCCTCGGCGAGGCCAACAGCGGCCCTGGTGGAATCTACGACCGCATCGAAGAGCACTTCCGATCGCCGCTCCAATGGCGGGAGACCATCTCGTCGCGGCTCCCCAACGCAGACGAACAGCGCCGGCTTGGCGTGCACTCGTCCGCTCCCTTGCTCGTGGTCACCCGGGAGTCCCGGGTGCGATCGGGTGCGGGGGAAGTGATCGCCGAGGTGAATGAGACGCGTATGGCTGCCGAGCGGTTCGCGGTTTCGTACACCGTCGAGAGAGACGAGTCGGCTCGCTGGCCACGAGAGGACCGGCCCTGAGCGGACAAGCAGAAGGCCGGACGGTGGCAACCGTCCGGCCGTTGCCGGTACGAGACCCGACCGCTTCAAGATGGGAGACCTTGACCAAATGCTGATTCACATACCGGATGACGCCGAAGCAGCAGCAAGCGCTCGGGCTGCCATCGTGGCGGACGAGAGACTCACCTACGGAGCGGTGGGGCTCTTACTCGTCATCTTGGATCACGCTCCGAAGTGGGAGGTCTCGGTAGGCGGCCTGATGGAACGGGCACGAGATCGACGTGGTGACGAGGGTGAAGGGTTGGGTGCTTTGCGCCCGATGCTCGATGAGCTTTACGACCACGGCTACCTCGTGCGCACTGGGCGCAGAGTCGGCGGCAAGCTCGTTCAGAACTATGAGGCGTTCGCGATTCCGGAAGGCTCTGAAGAAGCGAGGGTGCACCCGGACCAAGTTGTCTACGTGATTGGGCAGCATGGGTCGGGAGTGGTGAAGATCGGCACAACGTCTAGCCTCCGCGCGAGGTTGCGCACCATCCAAACCGGGTCCCCGGTTCGACTGGAAGTGCTGTGGAGTTGCGCTGGCGGAAGGCATCTCGAAGCGTATCTGCATGACGCTTTCAGCCCGCTGCGCCTTGAAGGCGAATGGTTCAACTTCGGTCAATACAACCCCGTTGGCTCCGCCCAACGGACGGTTGAGCAGGCCCATCTGATGGGCGTCAGGTAGACGTTCCGATCGTGCACTTCGCAACGCCGACCCCACGACCAACACCATCCCGCACTGCGGGGACTGGGACTGCGACCCCGTTACCCGGATCCGGGACGACGGGACCGGTGGCGAGCCAGCGCGGTGCAAGAAGTGCCACCCCAGCATGCGGTTCTGACGGGTGGTCGGCGCGGCTATCCCGGTTCTTCGGCCTCTTGCTGCGCCTGTTCTCGCTGCTTCTTCTTCAGCCAGTCGTGGAGGGCTTCGATGACGATGTCGCCGTAGGGGCGGTCTTCGGCTTCGACGTACTTCATGACCTCGGCCCATAGCGGCACGGGCGGCCGGAAGCTCTTGCCTGGCGTCTGGCCGGTCTTGGGGCGGGCCATGAGGTGCCTCCTAGGTATGTGTATTACAGGAACACCCTCCCATCTGGGCGAGTGGGTTGACAAGCGGACGTGGCGGGCGCATTCTTGTATTACAGAAACCAGCAGCAGCCAGGGGAGACGGAAATGAACGCGACGGACATGTGGACCACCGCCATCGAGATGGACGAACTGGCGACGCAGCGGACCGTCGCGTGGCACGCCAAGCACCCGGACAGCACCGTCGGTGGCGAACAGACCTACGACGTGGTGGCCACTCGGGACTTCGCCACCCACTGCCGCACTGCCGCGCTGATCGCCACCGTGGACGGCCCCGTCGCCACTATGGAGGGCTGGATCCTGGCGCCGCACCCGCTGATGGTCCGCTGCACCCGATTCGCCGTCTCCGTCACCACCCAGTCGCAGCGGCACTTCGCCGCCGAGGTGGATGACCTTCCGGGGACCGCTGCCGCTCTGTTGCGTATCGCCGCCGAGGCCGCGCTCGCCTGTACCAGCCAGAGCGGCCACTGCGACGACTGCGCCAAGTGGGCTTCGTCCATCCCGGCCGCCTGACTCACCCCGCCCGCCCCAACCCGGGGCGGGCCACCGCTCCCGCCCGAGGAGGGCCGCAATGCTCACGTCCGCTCAGCGTGCTGCGATGATGATCAGCCGCTACGCCGACAGCGCCGACCCGGATCGGCGGACGTCCACGGCCGACGCCCGCATCGCCTACTGCCTGGCGCGCGGCGTGGACATGGACGACATCGACCCGGCCTCCGGCTACGACCGCTCCCGCCGCGCCTACGAGAGCGTGCGCGCGTCCTGGGTCTGGAACATCAAGATGCACGGTTTCTCGGACTTCTACGGCGACGGCGACCGGATCGCCGCCGCCCAAGCCAGTTGGGCGGCACACCGGCCCGGCTTCACCGCCGGCGACGACTGGCTCGCGGACGCGGAGAAGGCCCACCGCGCCTACTGGGAACAGCCCGAGCGGTCCTGTTCCAACCCGCACTGCGACTTCCACCCCAGCGACGACCACGCCGAACTGTTGCGGGTCATCGCTGAGATGGAAGCGGAAGACGCCGCCGGGCCGGCCGACCTCGGTCCGGGGGTGCAGGGCTCGCTGTTCGACTAGCCCCAACCCCCGCCCCTGCCTGCGCTTTTCCTCCTGCGCGTCCACGCAACTGGGTGGCGATCATGGGGAGTTGGCGAGAGAATGAACCTACACAAACTGGGAGATTTCGATCATGCGGCTGCGCATCATCACCGACCACGACCACGCCTTCGGAACCCGCGTCGTCCTGTCCAACTCCGCTGGCGTCGAGGTCTCCCTCGCCGCCCATGACACCGGCGACGACCGCGACCCGACCGCGCTCCTCGACTGCGAACTGCCGGAGTTGACCAGCCTCAGCATCACCGGCGAGATCAGCCATGTCGGCGGCTATGACGCCGAGGCGGACACCCGATGACCGCCCGCGACGATGGTCGTGCCGCCGCCCAGGCGATGCTGCGTACCGATCCGCTGTCGAAGGACAGCATCGACCTGATCGCTGACCGAGTGATGGACGCCTACGCGCCGGGGCATCGGGAAGAGGTGATCGCCGAGGCTGCTGCCGCGCTCCAGGCCGTCATCGACCGCAACGCCCGGTACGCACACCGAAGCCAGAGCCACGTCGCCCTCTGCGGCGCCCGGGAGATCGTGCTCGGGCTGCTCAGCGAGCCCGCCGCCAACAACTCGACCGCTGAGACTGCAACGCATCCCCGCTGCGCTCACTGCGGCGAGCCGTTCGGCGATGTCACCGTCCTCACCACCCCCGGTGGGGCGAACCGGGACGACTACGTCTGGCACGCAGGCCGGCCGCTGTGCGCTGCGGCGGCGATGGCGCATCGTGAGCTCATCAACGAACTCGGGTACATCATTCCGCCGATGCCCGTGCTGGACCCGAATCGGCCGGACGCGTGCTCGGAGCCGCCGTGCAAGGACTCCGAGATCTGCGCCAAGCACGAACTGGCCGCCGAGCATGCGGAGGGCGATCACCGCTACTGCGGTCCGGAGTGTGGCGGCGGGGAGGCGTTGTGATCACCGACCACTGGTTCCGCGAAGGCCCGGTGCGGCCGGACGGCTCCGACGGCTACTGGATCTGCGCCCGGTGCGGTGGCCACCGCGGCTACCACATCCAGGTCGAAGGCGACTGGCGGAAGCCCCTCCACGCCTTCGTTCCTCAGCGTCACTCGCCCGTTCGGTGCCGCCCGTGTGGCAGGCGACAGCGGCACACAACGCACACCCCGCTGTGGTGGGACCAGGTGACCTCGTGACCGCCACCCTCCCCGCGGGCCGCCATTGCCCTGTCCCGGAGCGTGACCACATGCAGCGGTGGACGCAGGCCGCCGGCTGGCACCCGTGGACCGAACCCACCGACGCCCAGCGCCTCGCCCGGATGCGGGCCCGGCGCGACCAACAACAGGAGACCCGATGACGACGGCGACGGGCAGCCGAGTACGCCTGGACACCGAACCCGAAGTCCGCGCCTTCCTCAAGCTGTGCCTCGACCCGGGCCCCGGCTTCCCGAAGCGCACCGTGGCGAAGTTGGCGAAGGTGATGCCGGACTGGCTGCGGGGGCCGCTCGCCATCCACGCTCCGGACCTTGCCGAGTTGCGCGCAGAGGCGGTTCGGCTCCGGGCTGAGGCCGAGCGGGCGGACCGCGCCTACGTCAAGGCACTCGGGGCGTGGATTGCCAAGTCGGACCAGGAGGACCCGTCGTGACGTACCGTCTGTCCGACTTCGGCACGGAGGGGTACGACCGCCTGATCGCCCTGGTCCGCGAGAACCTGACCCCGGCTGAGATCGGCGACCTGATCGGCACCCGGAGTGAGCCGTGGGAGCACGACTGGTACGCCGCCTACGCCCACAACAACCCGAAGCTGATCTCGGGGCCGATGCTGCGGCAGGCAATCGACGCCTACCTCGACTGCGGGCCCGACTCGCGCGGCCGGTCCGCCCACGACGATGACTTCGCCGCCACCACGAACAGGAGGCACGCCGGATGACCACCACCGACCCGCCGATCGCCTACCCCGCCTGCGCCAACTGTGGCCTGGAGGTTGAGGACCGGGGTCATCCGGTGGCCCGTGAGGGTGAGGGCTTCGGCTGGTACTCGAACTGGGTGCACGCCGACGGCGGGTACCAGACCTGCCACCCGCAGCAGGGCGCCAGCAGCCCCAAGGCCACGCCCCGGGAGGCGTCGTGACCGCCACCCAGGTCGCCTTGGGCGACCGTGAGGCGCCCACGACCACGACGCCGGGCACGGTCCCGGCCGGCTGCTACTGGTGGACCGACCCCGACGGCGCGCTGTGCCTCCTGCCGGGCTGTATGGCGCGGATACAGGACCCAGATGCGGAATGCATGTGCGACAAGCTGGCGGCCCGGCTGGTACGGATGGAGCGGCGCCTGCAGGAGATGCGGGAACGGGAGCGGTACGCGAACACCTGGTGGGCGGCACTCCGGGAAGCTGTTGAGGCGCACCCCGACCGGGCCGAGATCGTGGCCGACGCGCACAGAAGGGCAGGACGATGACCCCCGAGGCGGACCGCATGCTGAACCCGGAACGACCCACGGAGCGGCTGGAGGAGAAGGCGGCACGACTCGCGCTCCTCACCCCACCCGGCCCGGCACTGCGGCTGCACGAGGCGGCGGAGAAGCTGCGAGCCGCGGCGGAGGCTGCGATAGAGATCCAGAAGGTCCGGGGCCGCGCACCAGACCAATGGGCCTACGACCTGGACAACTACCTCGGCGGCCCCATCGGCGTCCTCTGCGGGCTGCTGTCGCCCGAACTGGCCCTGGATCTCGCCGACTTCCTGGACGCGACCGCTGCGGACGCTGTGCGGCAGGCGCGGATGGGCGGCAGCGAAGAGGCCGTCACCGACGGGTACCCCACGACCATGGCCCGGCGCATCCTCGGGGAGCGGGCCTGACCCCACCCGTGCCACCGCCCCGCTACCTGACTGGTGGCGGGGCGGTGTTGTTGGCCGGCTCACGCCTCGGGGAGCGTCTCCTGTTCGACCTCGAACCTGCCGGGCCCGCGCACGTCCCGCAGTCCCCGCTTGAGCGCGCAGTCGGCTCCCAGTTCCCGCAAACGCGCGTCGCGGTCCACCAGCGGGTGCCCGCACTCCCGGCAGCGGACAACGGGACGCCCCGCCGCCAGCTCGGCCATGGTGGCCAAACCGGGCAACGGGGCAGGGGCGGGGGTCAGGTCGTTGCCTCACGCCGCAACTGTTGCCGCTGGGCGCATCGGTGGTCGGGGAGCGTGACCAGGGTTTCGGCGCGCATCAGGTGACCGCAGTCGTCGCAGCGGGCGAAGCCAGTGCAGTCCCACAGTTCGTCGGCCGTTGCGCCTGTGGCTTCCATGTCCAGGTAGGCGCCCCGGTTCGGGTTGGTGAGACGCGCGCTCACGGGGTGGCCTCGCGGTAGCCGAGCGCGTCCCAGGCGGCCTGGGCGTAGTCGCGCGGGGTGGCGCCTGCACGGTGTGCGCCGTTCATCGCCTTGAGCAGGGCCGTGTACCGGGGGTCGATTGCCAACGTCGGTGCTTCATCCAGCAGTTCGTACTTCGCCGGGCTCCGCAACGCCTGCGGCCGGATGCGGACTACTCGTCCGGTCGTCCCGTGGAGGTCGTGTTCGACCAGGCATTCGGCGCGGCCGTCCGGCCCGATGGCCGTGACGCGCAACCGGCGGTCGCGCTGGATCATGTCGACGGCCAGATCTCGATACAACTGCTGCTCGCGGATGGTGCGCACGTCTCTCTCCTTGCTGCGGGGTGTCGGCGGCGGTCGGTTCAGCGGATGTCCCAGGTGCGGGCGGCCCGGACGTCCGCTGTGGTGACCTTGTGGGGCGCGAGCCGGGAGTTGACCGGACAGCCGGGGTCGCACGTTGGGACGCACGGACAGGCGGCGCATCCGGGGCACCACGCCGTATCAGGGCAGTCGTTCAGGCAGGTATTGGCGGGCATGGTCACGGGGTGGCCTCCGGGTCGATGAGGTCGGCGGCGGTGTCTGCGTCCTCGTGCATGTAGAACGGTGACCGGTACAGCGGCAGGCCATCCTCGTCCACCGCGAGGCGCTTGCTGCCCTCCCTGCCCCACACCCGAAGCGCCTGCTCGGCCAGCTGGTGGGCGTGCTCGGCGAAGACCGCTTCGAGCAGCCACACCTGCTGCGCCTGATCCGTGCAGCCCCAGTGCAGATGCTCCACCAGGTGCTGCAACGGCAGGAGGTTGGCGTGTTCGGTTCGGTCGCAGGACGCGCTCACTGGATCTCCTCGGGTCGGTGATGGGCCGGGTCGTCGGGGCGCTGCGTGGCGCAGTCGGGCTGGTGCCAGTAGCCAACGCCCGCGTGGACTTCCGCGTCGCACGTGCACCGTGGCGCGTCGGCGCACGGCCACGGCTTCCCGCAGGCGCACAGCTTCCCGCCGTTCGGGTACGACTCGATGTCGTCCCGCCGGTAGTGCCAGACGCGCCGCGCACTCCAGGGCGGCTTGGGCTTCTCACGGGCCATGACGGTCTCCTTGCTGGTGGAAGGCGGGGCGGGGCGGGGTCAGGAGTCCCAGCCGGCGGGCATGTGGGCGGTCACGATGTCCGTAAGCGCGGTCCATGACCTGTTCGAGAGGCAGCGGGCCGATCGTGAGCCGGGCGCTCTCCCTGAGCCTGGGCGACTGCGGAACATACAGCGGCCCCATCGTCCAGGTGCGCCGCCGGTACCCCCAGTCGCCGGGGCCGTACTTGTGGAACGTCAACCCGTTGGCGCCGCCGTCGATGTCAAAAGGCCGTTCGGCGAGCCGCGCCTTGTACGACTCGGTGTACCAGGAGTCGATGTAGTAGCGCAGGCAGGAGGCGAGTTGCCGGGCCTCGGTGCTGTCCGGGCGGACGGCGCTCTCCTTGTCGAAGGCGACGATGTAGTTCCAGTCGGCCCATGCGGACGCAACGGGGATGCGCAGCGTGGTCAGCGGGTCGTCCCGGTCCGCGTCGTAGGGCCAAGCGGTGCTCACGTGGTGCTCCTTGCTGTGGTCGGGTTGGCGCCCGGGGTGGGCTGGGGTTGGCCGGCGGGTGCGAGTGCCCGGCTGACGGCGGTGAGTGCCCGAACCTCAGCCAGCTCCTCCGCACACAGGGCACACCCGGGGGTGAGCCCGTCATGACCATGCCCCCAACGCAGGTGAACGCCAGCCAAGGCGGCACGGAGTTGGGCAGTGGTCACGGCGTCAGGTGATCTGCTCGGTGCGGGCCGCATACAGCGCCTCACGGTGCTGCTCCATGGCCTCCTCACGGGTCATCGCCCGTTCGCTGGACGCCCCGATCACATAGGGCCCGAAGGTGCGCCCCTCGTGCTCGTGCCCGGGAAGTACTTTCCCCTGGTGGCGCTTGTCGGGGTGCTCGTCGAAGACCACGGTGTCGTAGTAGTTGCGGCGGATCTTCACGGTGGAGACGAGGAGGTTCCTCGCTGCGTCCTTCACCGGGCTCTGACGGATGATCTCGGTCACGGTGGTCTCCTTACTAGGTGGTGGGCGGGGGTCAGGCGAGTTCGTCTTTGGGCAGCAGTTTGGCGATCTCGCGCATCCCATCCAGGGTGGCGGCCTGCTGCAGGAGGAGGGTGGCGCGCTGGGCGAGCTGGAAGGCACCGCCCGCGTGGCCGCCGGTCCTCAGGGAGCGGGCGAGATCCGTCGCCGCGGCGGCGAGCCGGTCAGCATCAGTCGCGAGGCTGTCGATCTTGTCCGCGATGTCCCGGTCGACTATCTGTCGGGCGAGGCTGTCGGTCACGGTGGTCTCCTTGCTCGGGTGGCGGGCGGGGGTTATGCGGGTACCGGCCGCACGGTGGCGGCCGGGTCGGGGATGGGTCAGCAGAAGTCGAGTTCGCAGAACTCGACGCCCTCGGCGTCGACGTGGTACCCGGGCCGCGCATCGTAGGGACGCCTGATCCGCGCCTGCTTCGACCAACCCCGGGAGTCGACGCGCTCCCTGATGGTCTCCTCCATCTCGTCCGGACTCGCCTCCAGGCCGTGCTCGGCGCGGATGATGACGCCGGGCCGACGGAGGAAGTCCATCCACGCTGCCAACGACGTCAAGCCCAGCTCGGGCAGCGACTGCATCAGGAAGCGGCTGGAGACGGCGTACTGGCCGATGTGCAGGCCTTCGGGGTCGGTGATGCCGGGGCCGAACGCGTAGTAGTTGACGGACATGGTGCGCCTCCTCAGGCAGCGAGCTGGATGCGGTCGGTGCGGAAGGTGCGCTTCTCGCCGCGCAGGTGGTCGTGGGCGGTGACGGTGATGTCCCCGGCGGCGGTCGGCTGGAGCGACTGGGGCTGCACGTCCCGCACGGTGGTCACGCCGTCGCGGTCCCGGTAGGCGATCCGCACGGTGGCGCCCTGGTCGATGGCCCGGTAGAGGCGGACGAGGAGCCCGAAGCGTGCCCCGCGCACGGCGGTGACCAGGTGCCGGCTGGTGTGGAGTGCGGCGGTGATGCTGCGGCGGATGGTACGAAGCGTGCGGCGGGCGGTGCGGGTCACGGTGACTCCCCTGGTGGTGGGTGTTGGTGCGGGTCAGGAGAGGGCGTCGGTGAAGTCGACGTTGTTGCCGTTCCACCGGGTGAGCCAGTCCAGGCCGTACCGGATCTCGCGGCGGGTGATTACCGGGGTGAGTTCGTACACGCTGCCAGCGGCGTCGCGCCCGCTCGGGGTGAGCACGATGTGACCGCCTTCGTCTTCGGTTGCGGTCAGCCAGCACGGGACGATCCGCTGCCACCAGGCCAGGGAGCGGGGGAACTCGGACCCGGGCTTTATGCGGGCGGCGATCTCGTCGCTGATGCGGATCTTTGCCTGGTCGATCACGATGCGGTCGGTGCTCATTGCGGGCCCCTCGGTGCGGTGTGTATATGCACACCGTAGCCGTTGTGCATATACACGGCAACCCCTATGGTGGAACTCATGCATATACACCTCTACGCTGGCCCTATGGCCAAGCAGAACACCGAGGGGCACACGCCCCTTCGCCCGCTGCGCATCCCCGATGACGAGTGGAACCCACTCGGTGAAGCCGTCGGCGAGCGCAACCGGACGCGCCTCATCCGGGACTTCATCGCCTGGTACCTACGGCGCCCCGGTGCGAAGCTCCCCGTGCGTCCGACTACCACCCGCGAAGACAAGGGGGCCGCCGAGTGACCGCCGACGATCAGCGCACGTGGAGGTCGGTGTCCGACTCCGGATGCGGCAGTGAGCGGTACCAGCAGCAGATGGGCTTCCAGGTCGACCCGTGGGACCTGGACGACTGCACCGAGTGCGAGCTGTGCGGTGGCTGCGCAACGCACTTCTGCTACCGCAATGAGAAGTCGTCCGCGCTGCACATGGACTGGTTCATTGCGTTCGCGTCACCCGGCGGGCCGGAGTGCGGCAGCATCGGTCGGCCGCCACGCCTTCCGCACGCCGAGGGCAAGGAGCGCCCCTGCCAACTCACCGCCGACCACAAGGGCAAGCACCGCTCCCGCATGGGATGGTCCTGGGCCGCCGGACGCTTCCCCAAAACAGCCCCCACCCCGCCCGCCCCCGAGGAGAGCTGAGCCATGCCTGAGACCCGCACCTTCCCCCTCGCTGACGTCCTGTCCGTGACCACGCCGCTGCTGCTGTCCGCGCGGAAGGTGGACGGCCTCACGGATCTCCTGGACTGGATGACCGGCGACCGGCTGGAACTGTGGCAGCTGCCCCGCGCGGCCGATGAGGCTCGGCCCGTGCTGATCGAACAGCACCCGTTCCTCGCCGACCTCCAGCCCCCGGCCGGACTTGGCCTGATCGCGCTTCATGCCTGGCTCGTGACCGCGATCATCAAGCAGGGGGGCAACCTGACCATCAGCCCCCTCACCAACTGGGTGCACCAGGATCCGATACAGGAGTTCATGGACCGCGTCGAACTGGCCAAGCTCGGTACTACCGGAGGCACCCCGTGACCTTCCGCCCGTACCCATCGCCGGCCCATGCGCGCCACCAGTTGGCCCGGCATGCGCGCCCAGGTGTGCCGCCGTTGGTGTTGCCGCGGTGGCCCGGGAGGCCATGGCGGCGCTCGTGGCCGCGTTCGGCGGGGCCAACCCGGCCCTGCCCTACCTCGTACCCGTCGCCCGCACCAAGGAGGACTGAGCCGTGACCGTGACCGAACCTGACGCCGCATCCGAGTTCCACTGTCCCGGCGCCCGGTGTGAGGACTGCACCCCCGAGGAGGACTGCTGCGAGGCGACCTGCGGCGTCTGCCCTCGGGTGACGGAGCACGACCTGTGCTGGCTCCACACTGGGTCGGAGGACGACAGCAAGTACTGCTCGGAGCACGGTGAGGGATGGCTGGGTGATG
This sequence comes from Streptomyces sp. NBC_01476, assembly GCF_036227265.1. Lineage (NCBI taxonomy): Bacteria > Bacillati > Actinomycetota > Actinomycetes > Kitasatosporales > Streptomycetaceae > Streptomyces > Streptomyces sp. NBC_01476. The sequence goes on from NZ_CP109446.1 coordinate 2,392,971, forward strand.
AGACCCGTGAGGGGTGGCGGCGCTGGCTGCGGTACGACATGGACCAGATCGCCGCACGCCAAGCCCATGCCTCGACGGGAGGCGGCGCGTGACCGACCTGATCGAGTTCCTGATGGCCCGCCTGGACGAGCGGGAGGAGGATGACGCCTGGCGCACCGCCGACTTCAAGGCCAAGTACCGGATCATCCAGGAGCTGGAGAGTGCGGAGATCTCGCTCCGCAACACCGAGCCCGGCACGGCTGTCCACGAGTTGATGACCGGGGCCGTGAACATCTACCGGCGCGTGGTACGTCTGCTCGCGTCCGCCTTCGCCGAACACCCCGACTACAGGCCCGAGTGGGCGCACAAAGTCTGATCTACGCCGGCCGTGTTCGCCCGCACCAAGGAGGACTAAACGATGCCTGACCCCGATGCCCCGGCATGCGGCGCCGAGCTGCACCACGCCCACGGAACATCCGTGTGTGACCTGCCAGACGGGCACGACGGGCAGCATGAGGCATGGTGCGACAGCTGCTACGAGGGCGCCGGCTACACGGACCCCAGCGACCGCCTGGCCTGGGACCACAACGGGGAGAACTGGCTCACACCAGCCGCCACCCCGTCCAACCCAGGGAGCGGGGAATGAGCACCGAGAAGCCTGAGCCCGGCCCCGATGACCTGTGGCGCCACCTGTTGGCGGTCCTGGGGCTGGCGACGGGTGCCGCGTTGGCGGTGCCGTTCATCCTGGTCCTGCTGGGCATCGCCCTGGCAGCGCTCGGGGTGGGCGTGCTGATCGTCTGCATGCTGTGGGTGGTGTGGTGGCCCGGCGGGTTCTTCGCCGGGATCATCCTGGCGACGCTCGTGATCGGCGGAATCATGTCCATCCTCAGAAACGACAACTAGGGAGCTGGGTGTGAGCGAGGGCATGGACGTGATAGCTGCCGCTCTGGGGCTTGTTCCTGCCCCGGCGACCCCGGCGGAGTACGAGGCGCAGGCCGGCATCCCGCCGACTTTGACCGCGCCCCCGCCCCGGTTCCTCACCTACGACGCGTACCGGGCCGCAACCCCGCTGCGGGAGGTCCGGGCATGGTGCGGGCTCAAGGCAAAGCGCGCGAACCGGGTGCGGCTGATGAGTGGCCGCCCAGAGGAGCGAATCACCACCGACGACGTGTACGGCATCCTGCACGCCGCCCGAGGCCGGTGCTCGCACTGCGGGTCACTGGCAGTGGAAGGGCGCCCCAGTGGACCCGGTGACCAGGAAGCCGGCGCCGTGGGGGCATGTGGGCCGCCGCATCGGGAGCCTGGACCACATCGTGGCCCGGTTCGCCGGGGGCCCGAACACGGTGCCGAACCTGCGGTGGGCATGCCACTGGTGCAACACGTGGCCGAGCGAACGGACCCCGGGGGCAACGGATCACGGGGCGATCCGGTAGCCGCCCCGTCAGGGTTGGGGGTCACAGATTTGGCAGGGGATGGCCCCGGCAGCCAGGGCGGCCCTGGCCTGGTCCTGGGTGACCGTTTGCCCGGGTGGGCGGGTGGTCACGTACCAGCAGCGGTTGGCGCGGTGGACCTCATCGGGGGCGTCACCGTGGCGGTGCAGAGGCGCCACCACCCAGCGGGCAGCAGGCTCGGGTCGGGGCGCCGGCTTCTCGTCGGCCGGGCGCACGTTCGCGGCGGGAATGGTCACGGCCACCTCCGCCACCCACCCGTTGTCCGTGCGCTGCCACCCAAGGAGCCGCCCGGCGACCACACCGGGCAGGGTCACCGTCACAGGGCGGGGCAGTGGATCGGACATAGGTTCGATCTTAAGCACCCCGGGGGCTACGCCTCGCGTGCGGCGTCCCGGAGTCGCCACTGCTGCGCGACCGCCTCGAACGGGGTACCCCGGCGGGCCTCCTGCAACGCGAACACCGCATCGAGCTCAGCCTGCCGGGCCGCCACAAGCCGGGCCTGATCCTCCGGCGGCCAGTCCGCCACACGCCCCGGGGGAGCGGACGCCGCGGTCACCTCCGCCTGCGCGGCAAGCACAGCACGTTGCAGGTCCAACAGGTGTCCGGGGATCGGTTCGTCAGCCACGGGGCGAGCCTACGACCCGGGGGCCGGGACTCCGTACCCCGTGTCTCACCTGGGTGTCAGACTGCCCGCTGGTGGTGCGCGCCGCCCGTGCTGGCTGTTGGCCGGCCAATCGCGCGCCGATGTCTCTGCCGCCCACCCGGAGGCAGGGGCGTCGCGCTGTCAGTGCGGCGTGCCACACTGGCCCTGACGTGTCCATGGGCGCGCAGCATCGCCCGGGAGGATGCGCCAAAGATCCCGAGGCCGCGAGACCCCCCGCAAAGGGTCAGCATCGGTCTGTGCTGCGCGGCCAACGCACTCAGCTCCCACACAGGGGTGACGCACAGGGATGGGATCCGGTCCCAGCCTACGGGCCGTAGCACCGGGAGGCTCCCGCCAGCCTGAACGGCGGGCCCTGTCGCCCCGACCGCGAAAGAACGCCCCGGTTTCGGCCGGGGCGTTCTGCTGTCTGGGGGCGTGGCGGATTCGCGCCATCCTAGCCATCAACCCTTGCCGCACATCCTTGGGTTGCTACCTTGGAAGCATGCCAAGCAACGACAAGCCCCGCCTCATCCCCACCGGCAACTGCTGGTGCGGCTGCGGCAACGAGATCGGCATCGGCAAGTTCTTCGCCTCCGGCCACGACAAGACCGCCGAAGCCGCCTACATGGCCGTCCACCACGAAGCGTCCGTCGCCCGCCTCCTCGCCGACACCGGGTTCGCGCCCGGCGGCAAGGAGACCATCCGGGAAGCCGCCCTCGACCGTGGCGGCTGGAACCTGTGCCCGCGCGGCTGCGACTACGCCGGGGCGCCCGCCAGCATCACCAAGCACCTGCGGACCTACCCGAACTGCAAGGGAGACTGACCATGCGCCTACGTCAAGCCCACGCCATCCTCGAAGCCGGTACGGCCCTGATGGCCAACGGCTTCGAGCTGCACCCGTTCGACTACGACAACCCGGGCCTGGTTGATTACGTCTCGGACGACTACCTGACCGGCTACGCCGAGTTCCACGACCCGGACCACCCGCGCGACCACACCCGCACGTACAACATCGACCTCAAGCCCGGTCCCGACGACGACACGATCGAGGTCTACCTCCTGTTCGGCTACGGGGCCGATGCCCCGTGCCTGCTCTACTCCAAGGCGCGCGTCGCCCCGGCGGACAGAGACGACTTGGAGTTCCGAGGGCGTGTCGGGACCGAGATCGCCGAGCGGGTCGCCGAAGAGGTTCGCAAGAACGAGCAGCCCTACCGGGACGAGTACGAGCGCCGTACCGCCTGACCTGCTAAGCAGCGATGCCCCGACCGAGGAAAGCGGCCGGGGCATCTGCACGTCAGCGTACCTACGCCGCGTCCCGCTCCCGCGCCACTGCCAGCCACTCGGCATACAGCTCGGCCAGCCGCACCTGGTCCGCATCCGTCAGCGGGGCCCGGTCGGCAAGCTCGTGGATCTCGGCGTTGACGGCCTCCGGCGACCGGGTCGCCGCCACCGGACGCGGGCGCGCGACAGCGCAGGTACACGGCGGTGGGGGCATGATCCAAGCCTAGTGGCGCAGAGGTCACGCACGTAACAGGCGCGGGGCGGACGGCATATGCCTACCGGCAGCGCATGTGATGCAGCAGCAGAAGCGCCGCCACCGCATTCGCCGAACGGATCTCGCCCCTGCCCAGGAGTGTCGGCACATCGCCCAGCGGAACCCACTCCCGGCGGTCCGACTCGAAATCGTCCTCGGGGTACCCGACGTACTCAGCCGTCTCCGACCAGTACACGTGATGCCGGGCGTCAGACAGGCCGTTCGACGGTTCCACGGTCAGCAGATGCTGCAGAGCACCCGGACGCCACCCGGTCTCTTCCAGCATTTCGCGGGCGGCTGCGGCTTCGATGTCTTCGCCGTCCTCAACGACACCGGCCGCCAACTCCCACCCCCAGGTGTCGGTGATGAACCGGTGACGCCACAGCAGCAGCACCTCATCCCGCTCGTTCACGGCGGTAGCCAGGGCGACCGGACGCTGCCGGATCAGATAGTGGTCAAGGTGACGGCCATCGGGCAATTCAACATCCGCGAGGTTCACCCGCAGCCAGGGGTTCTCGTACACCGTCTTCTCGCCGAGGTTCTTCCACACCGACACCGCGCCGCTCCCGTCCTGGACTCGTAGACGGGGACGCTACCCGAGCCGCACCCCTACAAGGGAACAGACAACGAGGCGTCGATCTGCTCGACCACGTCCACGCCGACCGCCGAACCGTTGTCAGCGAGCATCCCCCGCAAACGAACGAAACGGTCCCGCAGACGCTGCGACTCCTGACCGCGGGCGAGCTCCAACGCGTCCAGGGTGTGGGCGGCGGCCAATTCGGCCTCCCCGCGCCCGAGGTCGGCGGTCGCCAGTGTCGCCAGACGGTGGATGCTGCCGCGGGCATGCGCCCCGGCCCGCACCGCCTCCGCCGCATAGTCCTGCGCCGGAGCGAAATCCCGGAGGCTGATAAGCGTCTCAGCCAGCTGCGCCTCGACCAGGCCCGGCTGGACGTAGCCGAGCTCCGCTGGTTCCTCGGTGGGCCGGATGCGGGACGCGGCTTCCTCGGCTGCGGTCATACACCGGTGGGCACCCGCCTGGTCGCCCATGCGTGAGAACGCCTTGGCCTGCATCGCATACAGGTCAGTGGCCAGGGCAGGGGAGATCGCCCCGCCGGCCGCGCGAATCCCGGCCTCGGCGAACGCGACGGCCTGCCGGTAGTCCTTCATGAACAGGCACTGGTTCACCAGGAGCGCCATCACGTACCCGCCGAACGCCCTGTCCCCGGATGCTTTCGCGAGGCGCAGCGCCTGGTGGAAGTACCGCTGGGCCAGGCCTTGCCGGTTGGAGTCGTAGGAGCAGATCCCGGCGACGGCCACCAGGCCGCCGGTCGCCCGGTGCAGCTCACGGCCGGTCGTGTTGGTGTAGGCGCCGCGCACGAGGGGGGCGGTCTGCTCGGCGAGGAATTTCACGATGCGCCCACGGGTGGCGACGCCGCCGGCCTGCCGGTACATCGCCTCGTAGTGCAGGCGCGCCGAGCGCAGGACCTCGATGTCGGTGCGGCCGACGCGCATCGTGCCGGGGCGGGATACGTCGAGGTCGTCGGGCGGGTTCTCCCACTCCCACACGGGTCCGATCGCGGGCAGGCCGGTGATGAGAGGGGTCTGTTCCACGTCTGCACGGTGCTGCCTGTCCCCGCGCCAGAGGGCGGTGGACCTCTCGATGAACCCTGCGAGGGGGGCGGCTGGCGTCGTGGGGGACGCGGGACCCATGCCGATGTCGGCGAGGGAGATGGGTCTTCCGAGGCGTTCGGAGAGGATGTCGCAGATCAAGTTGGGGGTGATACCGCGCGGGCGGGCCCCGGACAGCCACCGGATGACTGCGGTGTGGTCGTAGCGCATGGGTTTCCCGCGGGCGTGGCCGGCTTGGTTGATGCGTGCGGCCAGCCCTTTGCGGGACATGCCGGCCTCGTCGAGCAGGGCGTCGAGGAGGGTGTTGGGCTCCATGCGTTCCTCACATCACTCTCAGTGCCGTGAGCGTAGCCAACTCCCATTCACACAGTGTGCGTTTCGGTCACCACCACAGGCGCCCAGCGCACACTTCCGCGCACACCCGGGTGCACCGACTCTGGTAACAGCCCTGATCAACGGCAAGGAGCGGGGAAATGACGGAGATCGCAGATACCGGCGGCCACTGGCTCGACACAGGAGACGGACCAGAACCCCTCGTGCTCCTCGAAGGCACCACGGTGAAGCCAGTCCCCGAGGGCCGCGGCCAGGAGTCGGCCGCCAACGTCACGTGGCGCGCCTACATCTCCCACTCCCGGGGCTGCGACGAATGCCTGACCCGGTTACACAACTGCCCCACTGGCCGCGAGCTCTGGGAAGCCCACCGTGCCGCAAGGGGCGTCGCGTGACCGCCCGGCCGATTTGCGCGGACTGCGATGAGCCAATCGAAGGCGAGGCTCGCGAGGTGACGGCCGACCAAGACGCCGCGCCGGCGCCCACCCAGTGGATCCACCCTGAGCCGTGTAACCGTAAGTACGTCCGCCGCAGCGCATAGGCGGCCCCGGGCGGTGGCGGCAGACCCTCGGGTCATATGGCAGTCGTAGCAGATATATGCAGCACCCTTGCCCCGGCTACGCGCATAGCTGCATGGTGGGGGCAGCAGTCACCGCCCGCCAGCGCCCCCCAAGCTGGCGGGCGGATCCATCCCCGGATCAGTGGTCAGGAGGGTCCCAATGGGAACAGCGAGAGCATCAGCCACGATGATGATCGCTGAGAAGTGAACCTCGGCGCCGGCCTCCACCCGCTGAATGCTCGACAGGGACAGGGTCGTCTCGGTGCGTTCGGCGAGCTGCTCCTGGGTTAACCCGCGCTCTCTGCGCCACAACTGGATACGGCGGCCGTGCTCGCGGCGGCGGTCGTGAACCCAGTCGGGCAGCGGGGGAGGTGCGGGCACTCGACAAACGCTGATCCGCAAACGATCATAAGCCCACAGCAGTTCTGAAGTGTTTTACGATCTTGATCTGGGGCGGCCCCACCCGCTCAACCAGCTCCTCGCCCGGACCCCGCGAGATGAGCAGGCCACCCCCAACAACCGCTCGACCCGCACAGCCGGCCCCGCGGCAGCCCGACGCCGCGAGGCTAGGATGCGTGTACGTGATTCGAACACATGTTCACTCGAACGAGTGAACAACGCCTGGTAGGTGCAACTCGTTAGGCACTGCGGGAAGTCAAACCACCGACTCCCCGGGAGACCGTTGTAGGCGCCCCCTCGTCGGTCCTCCCGGGGTAGGCCGGCCCTCGTCGCCGACGGGTGACGGGGGCCTCGCCATGTCCGGCCCACCTGCAAGAACGCCTTGATCATTTGGGAGACGATCGGGAGATGAGGCCGCGTACCCAGCATGCGCTCAGCGCGTTCCTAGAGTGCGCCCACATTGTTGGCAAAGCGGAATGGCCAGGCCCGGCATAGCCTTTGACCTGGCAGTTCTCTACATCAGACCTGCTGGGGGGGTGGGCGTGGACGGTTTCGAACCGCCGACATCCGCCTTGTAAGGGCGGCGCTCTACCACTGAGCTACACGCCCCGGGAGTTGCGACGTCAAAGGTTACCTTGCCCTGGGGGCTGGTCAGCAACCGTGGGCGAACCGTGGGTGTACGGACCGGGCAGTGTGCCGGCGGCGGGCGGGTGGGAGGATGGAGCGAACGGTGGTGAGGGCTGAGCGCGGGGAGAGAGTGTCACTGTGACGACGGCACGTTCGTGGTGGCGGCGCGGCGACAATAATCAGCGTGCGGAGGCGCAGGCCGCGAAGGACGCGGCGGCCCAGGCGTTCTACGAGCTGGACACCGCGCAGCGCGACCTGCAGATCTCGATAGAGACGATCTCCGCGGTCGACGACAGCGCGGAGGCCCGCCGGGCGCTGGCCGGCTTCCGGTCGCTGGGCGAGCGGATCGACCAGGTCAGCGCGGCCTACATCAACACCGTCGACGCGCACGACCTGGACCGGGACGAGCTGGACCACGCGGCGGCGGCCCGGGCCAGGACCGAGCTCACCCGGGCGAAGGACGACCTGGAGAACGCCAAGAAGGAGCTGGAGCGGTTCCAGTCGAGCCTGGGTCCGCTGCTGGGCAAGGCCGAGACGCAGCTGGCCCGGCTGGCGCCGGCCCGGGAGCGGGCCAAGCAGTCGCTGCTGGCGGCGAGCGACGCGCTGGACGCGGTACGGGCGGCCGGGCTCAAGGCGGACCATCTCGCGGCCCGGCTGGCAGCGCTCGGCCCGGAGCTGACCAAGCTCAACGAAGGGGCGAGCAAGCACGGGGTGACCGAGACCGTGCGGCGCGCCGACGAGATGCGGCGCACCGCGGAGGCGGTCAGGGCCGAAGCCGAGCGGCTGCCCGAGCAGGCCGCGGAGATGGACAAGCGGCTGGTGTCGCTGCGCACCCGGGTACAGGCACTGGCCACCCGGGCGGAGGGGGTGGCCCCGGTCCTCAGCGAACTGCGGCGGCGCTTCTCGGTGGCCTGCTGGCAGGATCTCCAGGGGGTACCTGAGCAGGCCGCCAAGGCCGTCCGGCAGGCCGAGGACGCGCTCGCCGAGGCGCGCAAGGCCAGGGCCGAGCAGCGCTGGGCGGACGCCACCGCCAAGCTGGCCACCGTGCGGGCCCTGATGGACGACGTGGACGGCGCGGTGGGCGCCGCCGGTGACCGGCTGCGCCGCCTCAACGAGGTCAGCAAGGATCCGAAGGCCGAGGTCGAGAAGACCCGCTTCGCCATCCGCGACGCGCAGCGGCTGGCGATGCAGGGCCGTACCACCCCCGAGCCGCGCCACGCCCGCCCGCTCGACGAGGCGGTGGCCCGGCTGGACCGCGCGGTGGCCGCCCTGGGGGGCCGCCACCCCGACTACTGGGCCTTCCTCACCGAGACGGCCGCCGTCCGGGAGACCGCCAACCGTGTCGTCGCCAACATCCGCGAGGACCGCGCCGCCGGCCGTTGACGACGGACCACGGACCACGGACGACACGGCCGGCCGCGGACCGGTGTCAGTTGCAGCAGCCCCCGCCGCAGCAACCGCCGCCGGCGGCCGGTGCGGGGGACACAGAAGACGCAGAGGACCCAGAGGACCCAGAGGACACGGAGGACCCGACGGAGGCGCCCACCGAGACCGTGGAGAGCAGCTTCACCGCTTCGGGGTGGCCCTTGGGGCAGGGGGCGGGGGCGTTGGCCTGGGACATCGGCCGGCGCAGCTCGAAGGTGGTTTCGCAGGTCTTGCAGCGGTACTCGTAACGAGGCATGGGCTCAGCGTATCCCGACGGGCTCGCGCCAGGCGGGCGCAGCCCCGGACCTTCGGCGGCCGGTTCGCATAAAACGCCCGGCCGCCCGCTGCCCCCCCCGGCAGGGTCAGACGCGCCGGGCCAGGGTCAGTCCGTCCGCGACCGTCAGCAGCACGTCCTCCACCCGGTCGTCGGCCCGCACCCGGTCGTTGAAGGCGCGGATCGCCAGGGCGTCAGGGCCGGGCTCGGGGGCGACGACCTCGCCGTGGTAGAGCGTGTTGTCGGCGACCACGAGACCGCCGGGGCGCAGCCGGGGCACCAGTTCCTCCCAGTAGTCGCCGTAGGACCTCTTGTCCGCGTCGAGGAAGACCAGGTCGATCCACTGACCGCCGGGCAGTGCCCGCAGCGTCTCGATCGCGGGGGCGATCCGCAGGTCGATGCGGTCCGCGACACCCGCCTTCTGCCACGCCTCGCGCCCCACCGCCGTCCACTCGGCGGAGACGTCGCAGGCGATCAGCCGGCCGTCGGCGGGCAGCGCCTGGGCCATGGACAGGGTGGAGAAGCCGGTGAAGGTGCCGACCTCCACGATCTGCCGGGCGCCGGTCAGCCGGACCAGGAAGGCCAGCAGCGGTCCCTGCTCCTCGGCGGTCTGCAGCCCCGCCACGTCGGCCAGCGCGGCGTGGGTGGTGTCCACCAGCTCCCGCTGGCCCGGGTCCAGCGGATTGTGCTCAAGGACGTATGCGTACAGCTCGGGCGTGAGCTGCGGATTCTTGGTCTCGTACAACGTCTGCTCCCGTGTGTGAAGCTCGGGCCTGTCTTAGGCTGTCGAGATGCTCGTCGATGACGCGGTGGCCTTGGTGCCCAGCATCCCAGGCCGCAGGGCCCTGCTGGGGCTCGTGGGCCCGCCGGCCGCCGGAAAGTCGACCCTGGCCCGGCGGCTGGTCACCGGCGTCAACGAGCGGCTCGGCCCCGGCACGGCCGCGTATCTGCCGATGGACGGTTTCCATCTGTCCAACGCCCAGTTGGACCGGCTCGGCCGGCGCGACCGCAAGGGCGCACCCGACACCTTCGATGTGGACGGCTACGTCGCACTGCTGCGCCGGGTCCGGGCGACCCGTGAACGCCCGGTCTACGCACCCGACTTCGACCGGCGGCTGGACGAGCCGATCGCGGCCGGCCTGGTGGTGCCGCCGCATGCGGGCCTGGTGGTCACCGAGGGCAACTACCTGGCCGACGACGGCCCGGGCTGGGACCAGGTCCGCGATCTGCTGGACGAACTCTGGTACGTGGACGCGCCGCGCCGGCTGCGGGAGCGCCGCCTGCTGCGCCGCCATGTCCGCGGCGGTCGCAGCGAATCCGAGGCCCGCGCCTTCATCACCGCCAGCGAACGGCCCAACGCCCGCCGGATCGAGCGCAGTCGGGCGCACTGCACCCGGGTGGTCGTACCGGGCCGCCCGGACCCCGAGGACAGCCCGGACGACGGACGGGACGACGGCCCTGCTGACGGCCCCGACGACGGACCCGACGGACCCGCCCTCTGAGCCGGCCCGGGGTTACGCCGCCGCCTCGTCCCCGGCGACCCGCGCCAGCATCCGCCGCAGGATCTCCTCGCCCGCCGCGACGCCCACCGTGCCCAGCGCGGTGACGTGCGGGGCGAGCCAGCCGGTGTCGGCGAGTTCGCCGTGGCCGGGGCGCCAGCCGGCGCCGGCGGCCATCAGCAGGTCGACGTCGAGCAGCGAGTCGCCGGCCGCCAGCACCTGTTCCGCGCCTGTCCTGCGGACCACCTCGGCCAGGGCGGCGCTCTTGCGCAGCGGCTTCGGCACGGCGTAGATCTTGCGGCCCTGCAGCGAGACGGTCCAGCCGCGCGGTTCCGCCCACTCGGCGAGTTCCTTCACCCAGCCGGCCGGCAGCCGCTCGCGGTCCACCACGAGATAGGCGAAGAGGTCTTCCGCGACGCGTTCCTTGCGCAGCCACTCGGGGTCGCTGGTGGCCGCCAGGTACGCGCGGACCTCGTCCAGCGGCGCGGAGCCGTCGGCGAGGCGGCGGCGCATCTCGTCGTTCCAGTCGTGGTCGGTGTGGCCGTCGACCAGCAGGTGGCCGCCGTTGGCACAGATCGCGTACCGGGGCTGGCGGCCGGGCAGGCTGATCCGGCGGTACTGCTTGCGGGTGCGGGTGGTGGCGGGCACGAAGCGGGCGCTGTCGGCGAGTTCGACCAGCAGCCGGCCGGCCGCCTCGGTCAGGTAGGACAGCGGTTTCGCCTCGTGCACCTCGACGCACAGCAGCCGGGGCGCCTGCTCGTCGGGCATGGTCAGCGCGAGCGCGGCGGAGGAGTAGATGAGGGTGCGGTCCAGGTCGCTGGCGACCAGGGTGCCGCCGCCCGGACGGTGCGCGGCCCTGGTGTCCTGCGGGTTCGCTTGGGGGGTCACTTGCTGCCTACCGCCTTGCCGTCGGTACCGGTCGCGCCACGGGTGTAGCGGGGGTGGATCAGGCCGACGCAGGAGTACGGCAGGCCGTCGACCTCCTCGACGGGGACGCCGCGCTGGGCCGCGAGCAGCCGCACATGGTCCAGGTCGGAGCCGGCCCCGCGCTGGGCGAGGATCTTCCACGGGACGCGGCGCAGCAGCACCCGGGTGGTCTCGCCGACACCGGGCTTGACCAGGTTGACGTCGCCGATGCCGTACTCCTCGCTGATCCGCTCGACCGCCCGCCAGCCCGCCCAGGTCGGTGAACGGTCCTGCGAGCGCAGCGACTTGACGTCCTCGGCGACGCCGCCGGCGACCGCGTCGAAGGCGGCGGAGACGGTGTCGAGGAAGTAGCCGGAGACATCCGCGTCGAGCAGTTCACGGTAGAACTTGCCGCCGTGGAAGTCGTCGGGCCCGATCAGGCCGGCGTTGAGCACGGTGCGCGAGATCAGCCCGGAGACCGTGGAGTTGAGGCAGGCGGAGGGGATCAGGAAGTCGTCCCGGGTGCCGTAGGTGGACACGCAGCCGCCGGGGTCGGCGAGGACCGCGATCTCCGGGTTGAAGCCGTCGAACTCCGCGACAGCGTCCGCGAGTTCGCGGGTGATGGCGCCCTTGCCCGTCCAGCCGTCGACGAACACCACATCGGCCGGGTCGTGGTGGGCGGTGAGCCAGCGCAGGGCGTTGGCGTCGATGCCCCGGCCGCGGACGATGGAGACGGCGTAGTGCGGCAGGTCCAGGCCGTGCGCGTGCCGGGCCCAGCGGCGCATCAGGACGCCGACCGGGGTGCCGGCCCGGGCCAGGGAGACCAGTACGGCGTCCGGGCCGCGTTCGGCGAGCACGAGTTCGGTGACCGCGCCGACCGCGCGGGCGATCCGGTGCGCGGAGCCGGCCAGCGCCGAGCGGAAGAGTTCCTGGTACTCGGGGGTCGGCTGGTACTCCACGGGCAGCGACTCGGCGTAGTGCGCGCCGCCGCTCTGGATCGCCTCCTCCCGCTCCTCGGTCGGGGCCTCCAGCTCCACCGCGGAGAGGTCCTTGAGCAGCCAGCCCACCTCGTCCGGGCGGTAGGAGGAGAACTCCGGTCCCCTCAGCGGCTCCGCCAGTGTCCCGCTCGTGTGCTGCCGGCCCATGCCCATGCTCTGCGTGCTTCCCATCGGTCGATACGACGGCACCACGGCGACGATCACCGTGTCCGTGACCCCGGCGAGCCGGCTGACCAGCCCGCCGGCCTCCTCCAGCGCGGGGGTGTCCCCCGCGGAGTCCACCACGCACACCACCGCGTCGAACCCTGCCACGTTGTACGCGTACCGCTCCGCGCTCCCGCCGTCGGCCGGCTCGTCGTGTGCCGGGAAGACGATCCGGCTGCGTATCGCGTACCCGGGATCGTCGACGGCGAGCACTGGTGAGCGGGTCGTGGTGGAGTACCGCACCTCGACGGCGCCGGGAGCCGTGTCCTGGAGGGCCTGTGCGAGCCGCAGCGGCGCGTACATCAGTTCTTCGTTGCCGAGCACGAGGACCCGGCGGGCGCCGGCCGGCAGTGCGGCGGCCAGCGCGCGGCCCATCGCGGGCAGCGCGGCCTCCAGCCGTTCCCGGTGACGGGGCAGGAAGCCGTGGCGGCCCCCGTCCGGCACCCCGGCCGGCCAGTCCAGTGCCACCCGCCTCACCTGCCCGGCCGCGGCGGGCGCGGCCGGCTCCGCGGGGGCGCCGGCGGCCAGCGCCTCCTGGGCGGCGACGAGGGCCTGGCCCCTGGCCAGTACGTCCGGCGGGAGGGTGACGGTGCCGGTGGCCAGGGCGAGGACGTCGATACGGGTGGACAGGGAGGCCGCGAAGGCGGTGAGCTCGTCGCGGTCGGCCGCGGAGCGCATGTCGGTGAGGGCGACCACGACATACCGGGCGCGCGGGGCGCGGGCGTGCAGGTCGCGGATGGTGTTACGGATGGTGCGGCCGGTGGAGAACTCGTCGTCGACCAGCACCAGCGGGCCGTGGCCGGCGAGCAGCAGCGGGTCCTCGGGCAGAAGGAGGTGGCCGGTGGCGTGGCTGTGCTCCTCCTCGAAGCCGCCGGCCGGTGCCACCCCGGGGACGGGACGGCGGGTGGAGTGGAGGTAGGGCGCCGAGCCGAGGCCGTCGGCGACCGTGTGGCCGAGGCCGGTCGCGGTCTCGGCGTAGCCGAGGACGACCGCCGCGTCCGCGTCCGGGCCCAGTAGCTCCCGCACCCGCCGGCCGAGCGCGTACCCGTGGCCGTACACCGTCTCCGGGTCCTGGGGCACGTGCTTGCCGAGGACGTGCGAGACCAGCAGGTGCGCCCGCTTGGGGTTGCGCCGCAGCGCCAGGCCGAGCAGGGCGGACAGGCCGTCGCCGTGCAGGGCGACGCCCAGCCGGTCGGCGACCCACTGTCCTGACCAGGGCGCGTTCGTTGCCGTGAAGGCCATAAAGCGGGTTTTCCTCACTCCAGCTACAACAGGTGGGCGCTCCGTCAGGAGGACGGCAGACTCGCCCCGAGCAGTTCCACGAAGCCGATCTCCTCCCGGGCCACGCCGAACGTCTCGGCCCGCCGCAGCGTCCGTTCCGCCCAGGCCCGGTGCGGCTTCACCTCGTTCATCTTGTTGGTGTAGACCGACCGCAGCACTCCCCCGCCGCTGCGGTCCTCGTGCAGGATGTCGGCGGCGTCGCAGAACTCCTCGTGGGTCACCACGTTGAGCGCGTGCACCACCGGCACGTGGGTGGGGTGGATGCAGGTCTTGCCCTGCAGCCCGTTGGCCCGGTCCAGCTCGATCTCGCGCAGCAGCCCGTCCATGTCCTGGGCGAGCAGTTCCTCGCGCAGGTTCACCGCCTCGGGGCGGAACGGACTGACCCGCAGCTGCGGCTTGAACATCCGCTCGTGGTGACGGAAGTACTCCCAGACCGGCCCGCTGACGGTGAAGCCGCTGCCGTCCGCCCGGCCGAAGATGTTCACCACGTCGGCGATGACGGACGCCACGATCTGTACGTCGTAGGCGGTCATCGCGGGCGCGCGGCGCAGCCCGTAGGAGGCGCAGAAGTCGGTGACGCCGAGCCGCATCGCCAGCACCCGGTCGCGGTACTTCTCGACGGTCCGCGATATGCCCTGCAGCGTCTCCACCCGGCTCTCCAGGTGCAGCAGCTGCGGTGACTCCAGCACCGGCATGGCGAAGAGCCGGCGGCCGGAAGCGGCCTCGGCGTGGGTGAGCGCCTCCAGGAAGGGGACGCCGGTCTCCTCGGTGAACTTCGGCAGTACGAATCCGGACAGCAGTGCGACCGTCTCGCCGAGCCGCTCCACCAGGTCCGTGATCTGCGCCGGGGTGCGGACCCGGATGAAGAGCAGCGGGATCGAGCCGGCCGGGTCGGGCCGGCTCGCCAGGTCGGCGAACTGCTGGACGAGATTGGCCTCACCTGCGACGACATCGCGGTCGTCGATGGAGTCCTCCAGGCAGAGCACCATGGAGACGACACCCTGGCCGGCCTGTTTGCGGATGTCGTCCGCGAGCCGGGGGCGGGTGGCGGGACTGTACAAAGTGGCCCCGAGGGCGACGGCGAGCGTCCCAGCAGGCGCGTCCGCAGTGAACTCCTGGGGCTCGCGGTGGAACAGTTCACTTCTCTGCTCAGAAGTGAGATGTCCGAAGTGTCGCATATGCCACCTTTCAGGGTGGTCGGGCCCGAAGACATCTGGCCGATTATCGTACGTGCGACCACGGGGTACTGGTTCCCCCCGTGCGTGAAAACCAGGTAACCGACGCTGGTCCACCGCGTGACCGCGAGGCCGGTTCCGTTGTATGGATATGCCAACAACACAGGCCGATTCTTTACGCTCCGACATCCCCGCCCGCTCCGCGCGCCGCCCGGCGTTGTGGGGCGCCCCGCCGGAAGGGCAGGATGGCCGGTATGACGCACGTGATGGTGAAGGGCATGAACGTCCCGCTGGACGCCTCCGGCGTGCGGGCCGTGCTGCGCTGGCGGCCCCGGCCGGGAACCCCCGACGTGGACGCCTCCGTGCTGCTGCTCGGCCCCGACGGGCGGGTCCGCTCCGACGCCGACTTCGTCTTCTACAACGAACCCCGCCATCCGTCGGGCCTCGCCCGCCACCTGCCGAAGAAACGCGACCCGGAGGGCCTCACCGACACCGTCGAGGTGGACCTGGCGGCGCTGGACTCCGGCGTCGACCGGGTGGTCTTCGCCGCCTCCAGCGACGGCGGGCCGTTCCGCCTGGTCGAGGATCTGGCGCTGCTGCTCTACGACACCGCGGGCCCGCAGCACGCCGCGCCGGTGATCACCTTCGACGTGGTGCCGGACACCGGCCACGAGACCGCGCTGATCTGCGGCGAGGTCTACCGCAAGGGCTCGGGCTGGAAGTTCCGCGCGCTCGGCCAGGGGTACGCCTCCGGCCTGGCCGACCTGGCCAACGAGTTCGGCATCGCGGTGGACGACGGTGAGTCCGAGCCCGCACAACCGCCGCAGAGCCCCGCACCGGCCACGGCGGCACCCACCGCCCCGGCGCCCGCCGCGCCGGTCCCCACGAGTGCGTACGGCTATCCGCTGCCGGCCCCCTCGTCACCCGCGCACGTCCCGGCGCAGCCCGCGTACGGCTACCCGCAGCCGGTGGCCGCCGCCCCCGCGCCGCCCACCGCGCCGCCGCCGGTCCTGCAGCAGCCGCAGCAGGGCTACCCGGCGTACGGCTACCCCCAGCCGGTCGGTGCGGCCACCGCGCCCCACAACGGCGACAACGGGTTCACGCTGCCGCCGCAGGGGCCGCAGTTCCAGCCCGGCCGCTGAGGCCGCCGAGGCCCCCACTGAGGAGCGGCTACACCTTCGACTTGTAGCCGCGCCCCCACTGCAGTCCCCAGCCGTAGAGCCGGTCGATCTCCGCCTGGAACCCGTACACGTACCGCACCTCGCGCCGCACCACCAGTTCGCCCTTGCGGTTCTCGATCAGCAGCACCGCGCACGACCTGGCCTGCGGCTCGCGCTCGTTCAGCGGGATCTCGATCCGCGGGCCGGAGCCGGGGAAGATCTCCACCTTGGCGTGCGCGCGGTCGAAGGCCGGCGTGCCGTCATAGATGTAGACGAAGACCAGCAGCCGCTTGAACTCGTCGCGCTTGTCGAAGTTGATGAAGAGCGTCTCGCCGGAACCGCTGCCGAACCGGTCGTCGCCGCTCATCTTGATGTACGGCGGGGCGTCCAGGTCGCCGAGGAAGTCGCCGAGCGGCTGCACAACTCCCTTGCTGCCGTCGGCCAGTTCGTACAGGCACGCCAGATCCAGGTCCACATTGACCATCGCCGGGCCGGCCGCCTGCACCACCTGCGGCTTGAAGATCTCCAGCTGGCGGCGGAGGAAGCCGCCGCCCTCCACCTTCCAGCTCGCGGTGTCCGACGTACGCATCGACCAGGACAGGTTGACGCGCATGTTGCCGATCGCGGCGCCCTGTTTGGTCAGCGAGATCTCCGGGCGCCGTTTGGTCAGCTCAACGGAGTGCACATTCGTCAGGTCGAACTGCTGGGCCCCACTGGGCCCCAGAAGACTCCGCCAGTCCATCGGTGTTCCACCCTCCCGGGTTGCCGTCGTCGCGGTGACACGACGCTGCCCCCGCCGGTCGGCGGGGGCAGCGTAGCCAAGCGGCCGGGGTCAGACCCCGGAGGTGACTTCCGCCTTGTCGTCCGACGTATCGGATCCTTCCCCGAGCCGCCGGTTGCGTACCACCGAGGACCAGTACGACGCCGCGATCAGGACAACGCCGACGAGTCCGGTGATCACCTCGCTGACGTCGTACTTGATCGTGATCAGCAGGATGACGGCCAGCGCGCCGATCGCGTAGTGCGCGCCGTGCTCCAGGTAGACGTAGTCGTCCAGGGTGCCCTTGCGGACCAGGAAGACGGTCAGCGACCGGATGTACATCGCGCCGATACCCAGACCCAGGGCGATCTCGAAGATGTCGTTGCTGATGGCGAAGGCGCCGACGACACCGTCGAAGGAGAAGGAGGCGTCGATGACTTCGAGGTAGAGGAACATGAAGAACGCGGCCTTGCCTGCCAGTCCGGCCACCTGGCTGCGGGTGGCGCCGCTGCCGCCGGGCGCCGGGACCTGCGCGGTGCCGGTGTCCTCGTCGTCCTCCTCCTCGTCCTCCAGGCGCTCCTCGAAGAAGCTGGAGACCCCGCCGACGACGAGATAGGTGATCAGACCCCCGACACCGGCGAGCAGCACCGTCTCGCCCTTGTCGATGGTGCCGTGGCCGCCGTGCAGCGGGACTCCGGTGGCGACCGTGGTGGCCGCGATGACCAGCACGACCATCGCGATCACCACGGAGAGCGTGTCCAGCTTGCCGAGCTTCGACAGCGGGCGCTCCAGCCAGCCCAGCCAGGTGACCTCGCGCTCCTCGAAGATGAAGTCGAGGAAGATCATCAACAGGAACATGCCACCGAAGGCGGCGATCGCCGGGTGGGCGCCGGTCACCAGGGACTCGTACCGGTCGTGGTCGTCGATCGCGACCCGCACCGCTTCCCAGGGGCTCAGCTTGGCGGTGATCGCCACGATGATGATCGGGAAGACCAGCCGCATGCCGAAGACCGCGATCAGCACACCGACGGTCAGGAACATCTTCTGCCAGAAGGCGTTCAGCTTCCGCAGGATGCCCGCGTTGATGACGGCGTTGTCGAAGGAGAGCGAGATCTCAAGGACGGACAGGATCGCGACGATCGCGAGTCCTTTTCCTCCCCAGAGGACGCCGGCCAGGGCCAGGCCCGCGGCAGTGATGCCGAACGACCAGCCGAAAGTTCTGAGGAGCACGTGCTTCCCACCCAATCCCTTGTGAATCCCTTGAGCAAGGGAGCCCCCGCGAGGTACGCGGCTTTACGAAACGTTGACCCCGAAGTCTAGGGCGATACCGCGAAGCCCGGAGGCGTACCCCTGGCCCACCGCCCGGAACTTCCATTCGCCGCCGTAGCGGTAGAGCTCGCCGAAGATCATGGCGGTCTCGGTGGAGGCGTCCTCGGTCAGGTCGTACCGGGCCAGCTCCACACCGTCGGCCTGGTTGAGCACGCGGATGTACGCGTCGCTGACCTGGCCGAAGGTCTGCACCCGGGCGTCGGCGTCGTAGATCGACACCGGGAAGACGACCTTGTCGACGGCGGCCGGGACCAGGCTCAGGTCGACCAGGATGGTCTCGTCGTCGCCGCCGGAGCCGCCGACCAGGTCGTCACCGGTGTGCTCGACGGAGCCCTCGGGGCTCTTGAGGTTGTTGTAGAAGACGAAGTATTCATCTCCCAGTACCCGGCCGTTGGCGCAGAGCAGCGCGCTGGCGTCCAGGTCGAAGTCGGCTCCGGTGGTCGAACGGGCCCTCCAGCCGAGGCCGATCTGCACCTGGGTGAGATTCGGCGCGGCCTTGGAGAGGGAGACATTGCCTCCCTTGGCGAGCGTGACGCCCATCGTGGTTCTTTCCTCCCCGCAGTTGGTGCCGCAGTTGGTGCCGGTTGTGCCGCAGTTGGCGCTGCGGTTGATCCCGCAGTTGATCCCGCAGTCGGTCCGGCGGTCGCTTCAGCGACGGCCGGCGGCGTCAGACGTTGACGCCGAAGTCCTGGGCGATGCCGCGCAGGCCGGAGGCGTAGCCCTGGCCGATGGCGCGGAACTTCCACTCACCGCCGTGCCGGTAGAGCTCGCCGAAGACCATGGCGGTCTCGGTGGACGCGTCCTCGGTCAGGTCGTACCGGGCCAGCTCGCGGTTGTCGGCCGCGTTCACCACCCGGATGTAGGCGTTGCGGACCTGGCCGAAGCTCTGCTGCCGGGTCTCGGCCTCGTAGATGGAGACCGGGAAGACGATCTTGGTGACGTCGGCGGGCACGGTGGCCAGGTTGACGTTGATCACCTCGTCGTCGCCCTCGCCCTCACCGGTGAGGTTGTCGCCGGTGTGCTCCACCGATCCGTCGGGGCTGCGCAGGTTGTTGAAGAAGACGAAGTGCGCGTCGGACAGGACCTTGCCCTGTTCGTTGGTGAGCAGCGCGCTGGCGTCGAGGTCGAAGTCGTTGCCGGTGGTGGTGCGGGCGTCCCAGCCCAGACCGACGACGACCGCCGTGAGGTTCGGCGCCTCCTTGGTCAGCGAGACATTGCCACCCTTGCTGAGGCTGACTCCCACGAGTCCTCCCGTCCGTTCGGCGCAGCCAGGCTGCGTGACGTGCGTGCTGTATGGGCCCTGCGTGCTGAACCTGCGGTTTTCGCGCGTGCCGGATCAACGAGCCGAGCTTAGTGACCGGTTCCCGCGGACTACAGCGCTTCGAGCGCCTTTGTGTACTCCTGGAGGTCCCGCGCGTCCGGCAGGCCGTTCACGATCGTCCAGCGGACCGTGCCCCGCTTGTCGATGACGAAGGTGCCGCGCAGCGCGCAGCCCTTGTCCTCGGCGAAGACGCCGTAGGCCCGGGAAGCCGTTCCGTGCGGCCAGAAGTCGGAAAGCAGCGGGAAGTCGAGCTCCTCGGAGTCGGAGAAGACCCGCAGCGCGTGCATCGAGTCGCACGAGACGGCCAGCACCTGTACGTCGTCGTTCTGGAAGGCGGGAAGCGCTTCCTGGACCGCGCGGAGTTCGCCGGTGCAGACGCTGGTGAAGGCGAAGGGGAAGAAGAGCAGCACGACGTTCTTGCGGCCCCGGAAGTGGCTCAGCCGCACGGTGCGACCGTGCTGGTCGCTCAGCTGGAAGTCGGGGGCGGGGGCGCCGGCTTCTGTCGGCACGGTACGGCTCCCTCTCGTACGGCTCCCTCTCGGCGGGAACGGCCCGCGCCCGTCACCGGGCAGCGACGGGCGCGCGGGGAGCCGCGCGCCCGGCCACATGCGATGGGCAGATGGCAGAGCACGCAGCCCCGGCGGCGCTGTCGGCACTGTTGGTTACCGCTGACCGCTTACCGCCGGGCGGCCCTCGCCGCCTTGGGGGTGACCAGACGGCTGCCGGTCCAGTCCCGCGCAGCGTTCACACTGCTGGTCTGGGCCAGGCCCGCGGTCTGCGCCGCCTCGCCGATCTCGCTGGGCTCGACGTGGCCGTCACGCCCCGTCTTCGGGGTCATCAGCCAGATCGGGGCGCCGGGGTCGACGGTCGACGTGGCGTCGACCAATGCGTCGGTGAGGTCGCCGTCGTCCTCGCGGAACCACAGCAGGACGGCGTCGGGCACGTCGTCGTACTCCTCATCGGCGAGCTCTTCGCCCGTGAGCTCCTCGATTGCCTCGCGGAGATCCTGGTCGCAATCCTCGTCGTACCCGAGCTCCTGGACCACCTGTCCGGGCTCGAAACCAAGCCGGCTCGCCGGGTTGGTCCGCTCCTCCGCGTGGTCCGCGGTCGCGCTCACGCTTTGCCTCCTGTCATGGGAACTGCATTGTTTCGCTGTGTCTGTATGTGCCCGCTGCGGCGCGAGCTTATTGGCGGTAGTCCACACGGGCGGGGCGGATCGCGCAAGTACCCGGCGTACGAGACAGCCGAAACGGTGACGATTCGACCGTCTTCCCCGCATCCCGCACTCAGGTTTTCGCTTCCATGGTGACGCAGATCACTCCGGTTTGTCGGTGTTGCGGGCGATTGGGTCCACGCGTCGGTCGCGGGTCCTGCTGGGCGTACAGTTCACGTTCGGCCGCACACCCACCCACCGAACCCACCGGCCCGCCGGTTACCGCACGGTAGAGATGACGTATCGAACGCCGCGGTACACGATGGATGCGGCGACCCAGCAGAGCACCTCTATCAGTGAAGGAACAGCGTGGCTTCCGGATCCGATCGCAACCCGATCATCATTGGTGGCCTTCCCAGCCAGGTCCCGGATTTCGATCCCGAGGAAACGGCGGAATGGCTCGACTCGCTCGATGCGGCCATCGACGAGCGCGGCCGCGAGCGTGCCCGCTACCTGATGCTCCGCCTCATCGAACACGCCCGCGAAAAGCGGGTCGCGGTACCCGAGATGCGCAGCAGCGACTACGTCAACACTATCGCCACCAAGGACGAGCCGTTCTTCCCCGGCAACGAGGAGATCGAGCGCAAGATCCTCAACGCCACCCGGTGGAACGCCGCGGTGATGGTGTCCCGGGCGCAGCGGCCGGGGATCGGCGTCGGCGGGCACATCGCGACCTTCGCCTCCTCCGCCTCCCTGTACGACGTGGGTTTCAACCACTTCTTCCGCGGCAAGGACGACGGGACCGGCGGCGACCAGATCTTCTTCCAGGGGCATGCCTCCCCCGGCATCTACGCCCGCGCCTTCCTGCTCGACCGGCTCACCGAGGCGCAGCTGGACGCGTTCCGGCAGGAGAAGTCGAAGGCGCCCGACGGTCTGTCCAGCTACCCGCACCCGCGGCTGATGCCGGACTTCTGGGAGTTCCCGACCGTCTCCATGGGCCTGGGCCCGCTGGGCGCGATCTACCAGGCCCGGATGAACCGCTACATGCAGGCGCGCGGTATCGCCGACACCTCCTCGTCGCATGTCTGGGCGTTCCTCGGCGACGGCGAGATGGACGAGCCGGAGTCGCTCGGCCAGCTCTCCATCGCCGCCCGCGAGGGGCTGGACAACCTCACCTTCGTGGTCAACTGCAATCTGCAGCGGCTCGACGGCCCGGTGCGCGGCAACGGCAAGATCATCCAGGAGCTGGAGTCGCAGTTCCGCGGCGCCGGCTGGAACGTCATCAAGCTGGTCTGGGACCGCTCCTGGGACCCGCTGCTGGCCCAGGACCGCGACGGCCTGCTGGTCAACAAGATGAACATCACACCGGACGGGCAGTTCCAGACGTACGCCACCGAGACGGGCGCGTACATCCGTGAACACTTCTTCGGCGACGACCAGCGGCTGCGCAAGATGGTCGAGGGCATGACCGACGAGCAGATCCTGCACCTCGGGCGCGGCGGCCACGACCACCGCAAGGTCTTCGCGGCCTACACCGCGGCCATGGAGCACCGGGGCCAGCCGACCGTCATCCTCGCCCAGACCATCAAGGGCTGGACGCTGGGGCCGAACTTCGAGGGCCGCAACGCGACCCACCAGATGAAGAAGCTCACCGTCGACGACCTCAAGCGGTTCCGGGACCGGCTGCACCTGCCGATCACCGACAAGCGGCTCGACGAGGGCTACCCGCCCTACTACCACCCGGGCCGGGACTCCGAAGAGATCCAGTACATGCACGACCACCGCAAGAGCCTGGGTGGTTACGTGCCGAGCCGGGTGGTCCGCGCCAAGCCGCTGCCGCAGCCGCCGGACAAGACGTACGCGACCGCGAAGAAGGGCTCAGGCCAGCAGTCGATCGCCACCACCATGGCGTTCGTCCGGGTCCTGAAGGACCTGATGCGGGACAAGGAGATCGGCAAGCGCTTCGTGCTGATCGCCCCGGACGAGTACCGCACCTTCGGCATGGACGCCTTCTTCCCGAGCGCGAAGATCTACAACCCGCTGGGCCAGCAGTACGAGTCGGTGGACCGCGAACTGCTGCTCGCGTACAAGGAGTCGCCGACCGGCCAGATGCTGCACGACGGCATCTCGGAGGCCGGCTGCACCGCCTCGCTGATCGCCGCCGGCTCCGCCTACGCCACCCACGGCGAGCCGCTGATCCCGGTGTACGTCTTCTACTCGATGTTCGGGTTCCAGCGCACCGGCGACCAGTTCTGGCAGATGTCCGACCAGCTCGCGCGCGGCTTCGTGCTCGGTGCGACGGCCGGCCGGACCACCCTCACGGGTGAGGGCCTGCAGCACGCCGACGGTCACTCGCAGCTGCTGGCCTCGACCAACCCGGCGTGTGTGGCCTACGACCCGGCGTACTCCTTCGAGATCGCCCACATCGTGCAGGACGGTCTGCGCCGGATGTACGGCGAGACCGCCGACGGCAGGCCCGGCGAGGACATCTTCTACTACCTGACCGTCTACAACGAGCCGATCCAGCATCCGGCCGAGCCGGCCGACGTGGACGTCGAGGGCATCCTCAAGGGCGTCCACCGCCTCAAGGCCGGCGAGGCGGGCGCGATCCCGGCGCAGATCATGGCGTCCGGTGTCGCGGTCCCGTGGGCGCTGGAGGCGCAGCGGCTGCTCGCCGCGGACTGGAACGTACGGGCCGACGTATGGTCCGCGACCTCCTGGAACGAGCTGCGGCGCGAGGCGGTCGAGGTCAAGCAGCACAACCTGCTGCACCCGGAGGAGGAGCAGCGCGTCCCGTACGTGACGCGGAAGCTCTCCGGGGCCGAGGGCCCGTTCGTGGCGGTCTCGGACTGGATGCGCTCGGTGCCGGACCAGATCGCCCGCTGGGTACCGGGGCGGTACGCCTCGCTCGGCGCGGACGGCTTCGGTTTCGCGGACACCCGCGGGGCGGCCCGGCGGTTCTTCCACATCGACGCCCAGTCGATCGTGCTCGCCGTGCTGACCGAGCTGGCCCAGGACGGCAGGATCGACCGTTCGGTGCTCAAGCAGGCCGTCGACCGGTACCAGCTGCTGGACGTGGCGGCGGCCCATCCGGGTGCCGCGGGCGGCGACGCGTAAGCGGTTTTGAGCCGATTTTCCTGGCCCCGGCCGGTGGTAATACCACCGGCCGGGGCCTTTTTTCTGGCTTTTCGTGGCTTTTCGCGCCGGTCAGGACCTATCCGGGTAGAGATTCGGCACGTAACCTCTACTGTCCTTATTCCGTTGCCAAACGTGACGTCCGTCACGCAGCGGCCCTGCGCCGGACCGTGTCTTCTAACCTGCAGGGAGGAGGCACTGCCCACTGACGGCACCGCTCCTCACCGCCCTTTTACCGCTCAGCACCTCTCAGTACCTCTCAGTACCTCTCCGTACCGCCCCTTACCCCGGACCGGCCCGCTGATCGCGGGAATGAATGCGCGAGGCAACCGCGAGTGACCCTTTTCTATCTGCGTACCAGCCCTGCCGCCGTGCGAGTTCTGCTCGCCCTGGCCGTCGTCTTCGTCATGCTGGCGACCACCGGGTGGACCGCGGTCCGCCCGCACGGCCTCCCCGACGCGCGGGCGGCCTCCATCTCCGCGTGGATGAGCGGCAAGGTCGGCCTGCGCAGACTGCCCGACCCGAAGGCGGCGCCCGGCGCCATCGCACGTTTCTTCGCCTCGCTCACCGCCACCCAGCGGCTCGGCCTCGCCAAGCGCTACCCCCTGGTGGTCGGCAACCTCAACGGCGCCCCGACGGCGCTGCGCTACCTCGCCAACCGCCTCGCCCTCACCGAGGCCCGCAGCGCGGAGCGGGCGCTCTACCGCAGCGGCAAGCTCACCCCGGTCGGCCGGCAGAACGCGCGCCTGCTGGTGGAGCGGTACACCTCGCTGCTCACCGGCAACCGGCAGATCCTCGCCTTCGACCCGACCGGCGCCGGGCGCGCCGCCGAGGTCCTCGGCGACCTCGACACCGCCTCCCGGATCTCGATCGTGGTCCCCGGCGTCGACACCGACATGCTCAGCTTCGAGCGGGACGACAAGCCGTACCAGGCACCGGCCGGCATGGCACGGGAGCTCTACGGCGCCGAGGCATCCGCCGACCCCGGCGCGCACACCGCGGTCGTCGCCTGGGCCGACTACACCACCCCCATCGGGGTCGGCCTGGACGCCTCCACCGGCCTGGACGCCGAGCGCGGCGCCGTCCGGCTCGAAGGACTGGTCACCGCGCTGCCCCGGCAGGCCGAGGTGGCGCTGTTCTGCCACTCCTACGGCTCGGTGCTGTGCGGTGTGGCGGCCCCCGACCTGCCGCGCGGACGGGTCTCGGACATCACGGTCTTCGGCAGCCCCGGGGTACGCGCCCGGCACGCGGACGACCTGCACACCACCGCGCACATCTGGGCCGCCCGTGACGCCGGTGACTGGATCGGCGACGTCCCCCACCTGGAGTTCGCCGGCCTCGGCCACGGGGCCGATCCGGTCTCCAGTTCCTTCGGCGCCCGCGTCATCAGCGCGGCCGGCGCCTCCGGCCACCCCGGCTACTTCGCCCCCGGCACCACCAGCCTCGCCAACTTCGCGGAGATCGCCCTGGGCGACTACCGGGACGTCGCCTGCAACCAGAGTGACGCCTGTACACAGGGGCTCTAGTCCCGTTCCCGCCGGCCGGCGGTTCCGGGGCAAAAAGCGGTGACGCGCGTAGCGCCAGGGGGAGTCGGCAGGCGCGACCCGGCCATAAGCTGACCCTTATGGGTGACGTACTGGCCGGAAACAACGCCGTATGGGAGTTCGCACCAGACGCGCTGGTGATCCGGTACAGCCGTTCGGTGCGGGGCTCACGGCTGCTGCAGGCGCTCGGCGAACGGCGGGTGCCGTACACCGCCCTGGAGAGCGTGGAGGTGGCCGACGGCCGGCGCGGGACCGTCGTGCTGCGGGCGGTGCCGCGGCCGGGTGCGGACCCGGTGGTGGAGGCCGCCGCCGGGCAGCTGCGGGAGACCGCGGACCCCTACCGGCTGGTGCTGCCCGAGCAGTCGCGGTCGCTCGCCGAGGCCCGGCGGGACGAGCTCACCGCCGCGATCGGCGCGCTGGGCCCGGCCGAGCCGCCGGCCCGCTTCCTGGTGGCGGCGCCGGCCGGACCGCGCTCGTTCAAGGCGTACGACGCCAAGGCGTTCTTCGACGGCCGCACGGTCACCTTCCGCTGGTTCTGGACCGGCGCCTCCACCGCCAAGTGGAAAGCCGGCGACCAGTCCTTCCCGGTGGAGGAGCTGGACGGCGTGGAATGGCACTCCCCCGAACTCCTCCACGGCCACCTGCGGGTCCGCCGCCGGGACGCGGCCGAGCCGCCCGCGGCGGCCGACCAGGACCCCTCAGCGGTGATCTTCGGCCTCGGCTACGGCCCGGTCCACGAGTCCCTGCCGTTCGCCGCCGCCGTGCTGGCCGCCGTCCGCAAGTAACCCTCCGCCGTCCGGCGGCCCCCGTCCCGCGCCCCGCGCCCACTGCCTACTCCCGCGCCGCCGAGGTGCTGCTCATGTCCGGGTAACGGGTCCCCGCCACCTGCCCGGCGATCGGTTCGAGCCGGGCCAGCTCGGTGTCGGTGAGAGTGATCCGGGTGGCCGCGGTGTTCTCGCGGACACGGGACGCCCTGCGGGTGCCGGGGATCGGCACCACCGGCAGGCCGTGCACCTGGGCGCGCTGCTGGACCCAGGCCAGGGCGATCTGCCCGAGCGTGGCGCCGTGCGCCGCGGCCACCTCGCGGACCGGGTCGAGCAGGGCGGCGTTGCGTGCCGCGTTCTCCCCGGTGAAGCGGGGCTGGGCGCGGCGGAGGTCGCCGGGCGCCAGGTCGCCGGCCGCGTCCTGGAAGGCGCCGGTGAGGAAGCCGCGGCCGAGCGGCGAGTACGGCACGAAGGCGATGCCCAGTTCGGCCGCCGCGCCGACCGCGGACTGCTCCACGTCCCGGCTGAAGAGCGACCACTCGGACTGGATCGCGGCGATCGGGTGCACCGCGTGCGCCTCGCGCAGCTCGGCGCCGGTCACCTCGGACAGGCCCAGGTGGCGGACCTTGCCCGCCGCCACCAGCTCGCCCATCGCCCCGACCGACTCGCTCAGCGGCACCTTGGGGTCACGGCGGTGCATGTAGTAGACGTCGATGACGTCCGTGCCGAGCCGCCGCAGGCTGCCCTCGACCGCCTGCCGGATGTAGGCCGGGTCGTTGCGGATCGCCCGGTAGGAGGGGTCCTCGGGCCTGCGCTCGTTGGCGAACTTCGTGGCCAGCACGATCTCGTCACGGTGTGCCTTGACGAAGGGCGCGAGGAACTCCTCGTTGGCGCCGATCCCGTACATGTCGGCGGTGTCGTAGAGGGTCACCCCGAGGTCCAGCGCGACCTCCAGGGTCTCCCGCGCGCCCGCCTCGTCGGTCTGCCCGTAGAACTCGCTGATGCCCATGCACCCGAGACCCTGGATGCCGACCACCGGGCCGCCCCTGCCGAGCCGCTCCGTGCCGATCCGCGCGCCGCTGTCTTCTGCCATCACGTGCCTGTCCTCTCCACGGGTGCCGGACGCGGCCCCGCGTACGTTGCGATCTTGCTGTCGAGCACGGTGAGGGTGTCCTGGAGTTCGGCGATCCGCCGCAGGACCCCCAGCCGGGTCGACTCCAGCAGCGCCTGCCGGTCGGGATACGTCTGGTCGCCGGCCCTGACCATCTCCGCGTACGCCACCATGTCCGCGACCGGCATCCCGGTCAGCCGCAGCTTGCCGACGAACGCCAGCCAGTCCAGGTCCCGGTTGGAGAACCGCCGCTGCCCGGTGTGCGAGCGGTCGACGTGCGGCATCAGCCCGATCCGCTCGTACCAGCGCAGGGTGTGCGCGCTGAGGCCGGTGAAGTCGGCGACCTCACTGATCGTGTACTGGTCCTGGCCGTCGGGCCGCAGATGTCGTGCGTCGTCCTCGCAGTTCCTCGTGCCGACCGGTTTGCTCTTCGTCGCGTGCACGACCGTCATGGCCTCCACGCTAAGACCTTGGAGTGCACTCCAGGCAAGCGGGCTGCGGTCCGGTCCGCCCCACGCTCTAAGCTCGCCGCCATGGAGAGCCTGCAGTTGATCGAGAGCTGGCCGGTACAGAACGCGGCGGCGGCCGTCGTCCGGGGCGACGGGACGCTCGCCGGGACCTACGGGCCGGTCGAGCGGCAGTTCCGGCTCGCTTCGGTGACCAAGCCGCTGGCCGCGTACGCCGTGCTGGTCGGCTACGAGGAGGGCGTCTTCGAGCTGGACGACCCGGCCGGGCCCGCGGGATCGACCGTACGGCACCTGCTGGCGCACGCCTCCGGGCTCGCTTTCGACGAGCACAAGGTGGTGGCCGCGCCCGGCAACCGGCGGATCTACTCCAACGCGGGCTTCGAGGTGCTGGGCGAGACCCTGACGAAGGCGGCCGGGATGCCGTTCGCGGAGTACCTGCGGCAGGCCGTGCTGGAGCCGCTGGGCATGACGGGCACCTCGCTGCCCGGCTCACCGGCGGCGGACGGCGTCTCGACCGCCGCCGACCTGGCCCGCTTCGCCACGGAGCTGCAGGCCCCGCAGCTGCTCCACCCGTCCACCGTGGCGACGGCGACCTCCGTGGCGTACCCGGGCCTCAAGGGCGTCCTGCCGGGCTACGGCCACCAGAACCCCAACGACTGGGGCCTGGGCTTCGAGCTGCGGGACAGCAAATCCCCGCACTGGACCGGCGCCCTGTCCTCGCCCGCCACCTTCGGCCACTTCGGCCAGTCCGGCACCTTCTTGTGGGTGGACCCGGCGGCGGCCGCGGCCCTGGTGGTGCTGACCGACCGCGACTTCGGCGAGTGGGCGCTGCCGCAGTGGCCGCGGCTGACCGACGCGGTGCTGACGGAGCTGCGCGGCTGACCTGGTCCTGCGGCCGGGCGGCCCGGCGTCAGGCGGTGAGCCGCAGGGCCGTCTCCCACAGGCGCTCGGCGTTCGCCGGGTCCAGCGCGAAGGGCGCCACCCCGCCCTGGAAGAGCGGCGGGTGCTCGGTGAGCGGTTCGGCCTCGGCGCAGTCCTCCGGATAGCGGCCCCCGATGCCGTCGAGCAGCGGGGAGGCGGCGGCGAGCACCGAGGTGGCGGCGCCCTGGGCGGCGGTCTTGCGGCGCTCGGGCGGGGTCTTGATGCCGCCGGTGTGCTGCTGGAGGTTGGTGGGGACGGCGCCCGGGTGGACGGCCGGCCGGCCCTGGTACCGGCGGGGACAGGCTCCGCAGGCCGCGCCGCCGTACCTGGAGACATGGCTACCGGGAGCGGGCTCGGCGACTTCCTGCGGTCCCGCCGGGAGCGGATCCACCCCCAGGTCGGGCCGCTCGACCTGCGGTACGAGAAGCTGGCGCTGCCCGGCGCACCCGGCCAGATGCTGATCACCTACCACGCCGCTCCGGGCTCCGCGTCGTACGAACGCCTGTGGCTGCCGGCCCACGTGGCCGATCCGGTCAGCCGTACGACGGCTCCCCGTGCATCTCCCACACCAGATACTCCGCAGGACCGTTCGTTTCTGCCCGCAGCCCCGCATCGGCCGTGATCCTGGCCGCGTCGCCGGCCGCCAACACCTGTTCGCCGAGCCGCACTTGCCCGCGTACGACATGGACGTACACGAAGGGCGCGGCCGGCAACGGCCCCGGCGCGCGGCCGACATGGAGGGTGGCGAGCGGCTGGCCCGGCGGCGTGAACCGGTCGGCGCGCCGGACGGCGTACCGCGGCTCGCCGCCGAACTCGCCCGGGTGCAGCCACATCTGAAGGAACGTCAGCGGTTCGGGGCCGGCGTTGCGCTCGACATGCCGCACCCCGGCGCCCGCGCCGAGCCACTGCACCTCCCCGGGCCGTACCACCGACGCGTGCCCGGCCGAGTCGGTGTGTGTCAGCTCGCCCGTCACCACCCAGGTGACGATCTCGGTGTCGCGGTGCGGGTGCGCGGCGAACCCCGCGCCGGGTGCCAGCCGTTCCTCGTTGCAGGCCAGCAGCAGTCCGAAGCGGACATTGGCCGGGTCGTAGTGGCCGCCGAAGGAGAAGGCGTGCCGGGTCTCGATCCCGGCCGCCGGCTCACCGCCCCGGTAGCGGTCCGCCGCCCGCGTCACGTCGATCACGGGACCACCGTACGCACCCCGCCGCAGGGCAGCGCCCGCCGTGGCCGGGCAAACCCGGCAGACCCCCGCACAGCCCGCCGCAGGCGATAAGGCAGGCTTGTCACGTGCCCGATGCCCCGCAAGTCCCGAAGGTGCCCGCCGAGCGTTCCCGCGGGGACCACTCCGCGACGCTCAAGCGGCTGGAGAAGTCCGCCGGCCGGCTGGCCGCGAACGCCATCGCGCGGATGGACGAGCAGCTGCCCTGGTACCGGGCGATGCCGCCGGAGAACCGGTCCTGGATCGGACTGGTGGCGCAGGCGGGCATCGCCGCGTTCACCGAGTGGTTCCGCCACCCCGGGGCGCCGCAGGCGATCAGCACCGACGTGTTCGGCACCGCGCCGCGCGAGCTGACCCGGGCCATCTCGCTGCGGCAGACCGTGGAGATGGTCCGCACCACCATCGAGGTGATGGAGGCGGCGATCGACGAGGTGGCCGCCCCCGGCGACGAATCGGTCCTGCGGGAGGCGCTGCTGGTCTACGCCCGGGAGATCGCCTTCGCCACCGCCCAGGTGTACGCGCAGGCCGCCGAGGCACGCGGCGCGTGGGACGCCCGGCTGGAGTCGCTGGTGGTCAACGCGGTGATCTCCGGCGAGGCGGACGAGGGCGTGCTGTCCCGGGCCGCCGCGCTCGGCTGGAGTTCGCCAGACAAGATCGTGGTGGTGCTCGGCACCGCGCCCAACGGGGACAGCGAACTCACCGTGGAGGCGATCCGCCGGGCCTCCCGGCACGCCAAACTGCAGGTGCTCACCGGGGTGCTCGGCGAGCGGCTGGTGGTGGTGGCCGGCGGGGACGACGATCCGCTCCGGGTGGCGAAGGCGCTCATCGGGCCGTTCGCGGCGGGCCCGGTGGTGGCCGGTCCCGTGGTCGGCGACCTGCTCTCCGCGACCCGCTCGGCGCAGGCCGCGGCGGCCGGTCTCCGGGCCTGCGCGGCCTGGCCGGACGCGCCCCGCCCTGTGCTCTCGGACGATCTGCTGCCGGAGCGGGCGATGGCCGGTGACCGGCACGCCCGCGAGCAACTGGTGGAGGAGATCTACAGG
The DNA here is from genome assembly GCF_036227265.1 of Streptomyces sp. NBC_01476. Classification (NCBI taxonomy): domain Bacteria; kingdom Bacillati; phylum Actinomycetota; class Actinomycetes; order Kitasatosporales; family Streptomycetaceae; genus Streptomyces; species Streptomyces sp. NBC_01476. The sequence continues at coordinate 2,423,809 of NZ_CP109446.1, forward strand.
CCGCTGGAAGAAGCGGGCTCGGCGCTGCTGGAGACGCTGAGTGTCTACCTGGAGCAGGCATCGTCCCTCGAAGGAGCGGCACGCATGCTCTTCGTGCACCCCAATACCGTTCGCTACCGGCTGCGACGTGTGACCGATGTCACCGGGTGGTCACCCTCTGATGTACGCTCCGCGTTCACCCTGCGCATCGCGCTCATCCTGGGCCGACTCTCCGATGCGGATCGTGCACGCTGACAATTTGTGGGACACCCACAAATCACCTGACAGTTCTTGGTCCCTGTCCCCACCGGCGGGGACACCCGCCCGCGAGAGAGAGTGTGAAGGTGCTCGTACTCGTCGCTCCCGGCCAGGGCGCACAGACGCCCGGCTTCCTCGCTCCCTGGCTCGAACTCCCCGGTGCCGCTGACCAGTTGGCCGAATACTCGGCCGCGGCCGGCCTCGACCTCGCCCGTTACGGGACGAAGGCCGACGCCGACGAGATCCGGGACACCAAGGTCGCCCAGCCGCTGCTGGTGGCCGCCGGCCTGCTCACCGCCACCGCACTGAACGCGGCACCCGCCGCGGTGGCCGGTCACAGCGTCGGCGAGATCACCGCCGCCGCCCTGGCCGGTGTGCTCGACCCGACCGACGCGATGACCTTCGTGGCCGCCCGCGGCCGGGCGATGGCCGACGCGGCGGCGGTCACCGAGACCGGCATGTCCGCGGTGCTCGGCGGCGACCCGGACGCGGTCGTGGCCCACCTGGCAGGTCTCGGCCTGACCCCGGCGAACATCAACGGCGGCGGCCAGATCGTCGCGGCCGGCACGATGGAGCAACTCGCCGCGCTCGCCGCCGACAAGCCCGAAGGCACCCGGGTGATGCCGCTGAAGGTGGCCGGTGCCTTCCACACCGCCCATATGGCCCCCGCGGTTGCGACACTGGAGGCACTGGCACCGCGGTTGTCGGTCGCCGACCCCCGGCTGCCGTATGTTTCCAACGCCGACGGGCAGACGGTGGACACCGGCGCGGAGGTCGTACGCAGGCTGGTCGCACAGGTGTCGAACCCGGTGCGCTGGGACCTGTGCATGGAGACGTTCAAGCAGCGCGGGGTCACTGCGATCATTGAGGTGGCACCCGGCGGCACGCTGGTGGGTCTGGCCAAGCGGGCGCTGCCCGGGGTCCGGACCCTGGCGCTGAAGAGGCCGGATGACCTCGAAGCGGCCCGCGCGCTGATCGCCGACGTGAGCGAACCCGCCGAAGACCGAGCCGAATAGGAGTCCTGTCCGATGACAGCGAAGATCAGCCCCACCAAGGGTGCGCCGTACGCGCGGATCCTCGGCGTCGGCGGCTACCGCCCGACCCGCGTGGTGCCCAACGAGGTGATCCTGGAGCACATCGACTCCAGCGACGAGTGGATCAGGACCCGTTCCGGCATCGCCACCCGGCACTGGGCGGGACCGGACGAGACCGTCGCCGAGATGTCGCTGGCCGCGGGCGGCAAGGCCATCGCGGACGCCGGGATCGACGCCTCCGAAGTCGACGCGGTCATCGTCGCCACCGTCTCGCACTTCAAGCAGACCCCGGCGGTGGCCACCGACATCGCGCACCGGATCGGCGCCGGCAAGCCGGCCGCCTTCGACATCTCCGCGGGCTGCGCCGGCTTCACCTACGGCCTGACGCTCGCCAAGAGCATGGTGGTCGAGGGTTCCGCCCGGCATGTGCTGGTGATCGGCGTGGAGCGGCTCAGCGACCTCACCGACAAGACCGACCGGGCCACCGCGTTCCTCTTCGGCGACGGCGCGGGCGCGGTGGTGGTCGGCCCGTCCGAGGTGCCCGCCATAGGCCCGACGGTTTGGGGTTCGGAGGGTGACAAGTCCGAGACCATCACCCAGACGATCGCCTGGGACCGCTTCCGGGTGGACGACGTGGCCCAGCTGCCGCTCGACGAGAGCGGCGCGGTCAAGTTCCCGGCGATCACCCAGGAAGGCCAGGCGGTCTTCCGCTGGGCGGTCTTCGAGATGGCCAAGGTCGCCCAGGAGGCGCTGGACGCCGCCGGGATCACCGCCGACGAGCTCGACGCGTTCATCCCGCACCAGGCGAACATGCGGATCATCGACTCGATGATCAAGGCGCTGAAGCTGCCGGCCCATGTCGCGGTCGCCCGCGACATCGAGACCACCGGCAACACCTCCTCCGCCTCCATTCCGCTCGCCATGGAGCGGCTGCTCGCCACCGGTGAGGCCAAGAGCGGCGACACCGCGCTGGTCATCGGGTTCGGGGCGGGTCTGGTCTACGCGGCGACTGTCGTTACTCTCCCCTAGGCACATCCCACGCGGCGCCGCAGTCCAGCACGCCGCACCACCCGGTCAGACACCTGGTTACCCAACCCGGTCACACATCAAGGAGCGCCGTAATGGCCACCAAGGAAGAGATCGTCGCCGGTCTCGCCGACATCGTGAACGAGATCGCCGGCATCCCCACCGAGGACGTCCAGCTGGACAAGTCCTTCACCGACGACCTGGATGTCGACTCGCTGTCCATGGTCGAGGTCGTCGTGGCGGCCGAGGAGCAGTTCAGCGTGAAGATCCCGGACGACGACGTGAAGAACCTCAAGACGGTCGGCGACGCCGTCGACTACATCCTGAACGCTCAGGGCTGAGCAGGCCCCCTCACGGGCCCCCAACCCCCCGGACGACGTGTCTGTCGCCCGCCCTTCTAGCCAGACGTGGAGAGACATTCCTGTGAGCCCGACCAATCACACCGTGGTCGTCACCGGTATCGGAGCAACCACACCGCTGGGTGGCGACAGCGCGTCGACCTGGGAGGCGCTGCTCGCCGGCCGTTCCGGCGTGCGGACGCTTACGGAGGACTGGGCGGCCGAGCTGCCGGTGCGGATCGCCGCCCGGGTGGCTGTGGAGCCCGGCGAGATCCTGCCGCGGCCGCTCGCGCGGAAGTTGGACCGCAGCGCGCAGTTCGCGCTCATCGCCGCCCGCGAGGCGTGGGCCGATGCCGGCTTCACCGCCAAGGCGGGCGAGGACCCGGCGGTCGACCCCGACCGGCTGGGCGCGGTGATCGCCTCCGGCATCGGCGGTGTCACCACCCTGCTCGACCAGTACGACGTGCTCACCAAGCAGGGCGTCCGCAAGGTGTCCCCGCACACCGTGCCGATGCTGATGCCCAACAGCCCGGCCGCGAACGTCGGTATCGACGTCAACGCGCGGGCCGGCGTGCATACCCCGGTCAGCGCGTGCGCCTCCGGCGCCGAGGCGATCGGTTACGCCATCGAGATGATCCGCACCGGCCGCGCCGACGTGGTCGTCGCGGGCGGCACCGAGGCGGCGATCCACCCGCTGCCGATCGTGGCCTTCGGCAACATGATGGCGATGTCCAAGAACAACGACGACCCCGAGGGCGCCTCCCGGCCGTACGACGCGGACCGCAACGGTTTCGTGCTCGGCGAGGGTGCCGGCGTGGTGGTCCTGGAGTCGGCGGAGCACGCCGCGGCACGCGGCGCCCGGGTGTACGTGGAGGCGGTCGGCCAGGGCATCTCGTCCGACGCGCACCACATCACCCAGCCGGAGCCGTCCGGGCGGGGCATCGCGGCGGCGCTGCAGCACCTGCTGGAGAACTCCGACCTCAAGCCGGCCGAGATCGTGCACGTCAATGCGCACGCCACGTCCACCCCGCAGGGTGACGTCGCGGAGATCAAGGCGCTGCGGCGCATCTTCGGGGACGACGTCGACCACATGGCGGTCTCCGCCACCAAGTCGATGACCGGCCACCTTTTGGGCGGCGCCGGCGGTATCGAGACGGTCGCCACGGTGCTGGCCCTCCACCACCGGCTGGCCCCGCCGACGATCAACCTCGACCACCAGGACCCCGAGGTCGACGCGGACATCGTCTCCGGTGCCCCGCGCCCCCTTCCCGAGGGCACCATCGCCGCGCTGAACGACTCCTTCGGCTTCGGCGGCCACAACGTCGTCCTCGCCTTGCGCACCCCGAGCCGCTGAGGCTCCTTCGCGGGGTGCCCTGCCCGGTCACGGTGACGGGGCAGGGCCGGAGCATCGACGTCACCCGGCGGCGGGCGCACCGCCGCCGGGGAAGCTGGCGAAGTACGCCGCGGCCATGTCCTCCCCGTCGTGCCCGAGTTCCGCCGCCCGGCGGAAGCGCTCCACGCCGGCCGCGGCCAGGTCGAGGCGGATACCGGCCGACTCCGCGGCGGCGACGATGAGGCGGAGGTCCTTCTCCGCACCGGACAGCGTGAAGTTGGGCGCGAAGTCGCCGCCGAGGATGGCGCCTGCCTTCAGACGGAGATAGGGGACGTCCATCGCCCCGCCGTCGATGGCCTCGAAGAAGCGCTCGGGGGCCACCCCGAGCCCCTGGGCCAGCGCCAGCGTCTCGCCCGTGGCGAGCGTGAGCGCCAGCACCCAGTTGTTGAGGACGAGCTTGAGCCGGCTGGCCGGCGCCTGCGCGGCCTCGCCGTCGAGCCAGATGGTCTTGCCGCCGATCGCGTCGAAAACGCGGGCGGCGACGCCCCGGGCGGCAGCCGGCCCGGCCGCGGTGACGGTGAGCTGACCGGCCTCGGCGACCGATTTGGTGCCGAGAACGGGCGCGTCGAGGAAGAGGATGCCGCGCTCGGCGGCGAAGGCGGCGAGTTCGCTCTGGGCCTGGGGGCCCACCGTGCTGGTCTGCGCCCACACCGCGCCGTCCTTCAGCGCGGGAGCGGCGGTCCGCATCACCTGGAACACCGCGGGCCCGTCGAGCAGCATCGTGAGGACCGCGTCGGCGTCCCTTACCGCCTCGGCGGCGTCGGCGTCGACCTCGATGCCGTGCTCGGCCAGTGGCTGGGCGCGGGAGACCGTACGGTTCCAAACGCGGACCCGGTGTCCGGCGGCGGCGAGACTGCGGGCCATGCCGGCGCCCATGATGCCGGTGCCGAGGACCGCGACGGTGAGGGGGGCGTGAGAGTCGGTGGACATGACCACCAGGCTATGCCCGCGCTCAGACCACCTGGTGGAGCCAGCGGACCGGCGCGCCCTCGCCCGCGTAGCGGAACGGCTCCAGCTCGTCGTCCCACGGCTTGCCGAGCAGTTTCGCCAGCTCGCCCTCCAGATCGGCCTCGCCCTTGCGGGCCCGCAGCATCGCGGCGCGCAGCCGGTCCTCCGGGATCAGGATGTCCCCGTGCATGCCGATGACCGCGTGGAAGATGCCGAGTTCCGGGGTGGCGCTGTAGCGCTCGCCCTCGGCGCTCGCGCAGGGCTCCGCGGTGACCTCGAAGCGCAGCATGTGCCAGCCGCGCAGCGCGGACGCCAGCTTCGAGGCCGTGCCGGGTTCGCCCTGCCAGGAGAACTCGGCGCGCCAGGTGCCGGGGGCGGCGGGCTGGCGGATCCAGTCCAGGGAGACGCGCACGCCGAGGACACCCGCGACCGCCCACTCGACATGCGGGCAGAGCGCGCGTGGCGCGGCGTGCACGTACAGAACACCACGTGTCGTCACCGGTACCTCCAGTGTGGGACGAGGTTCGCCTTCCCCAGCGGCCTCAACACCCGAACCGGTGCTCCCGGGGCAACGTACGACATTCTGCACCATTGTCAACAAACAGGACAACTCTCGTCCCAAACGCCCGGCTGGCGCCGACCTCCCGTCAGTTCCCTTGGGTGTCAGGCTAAAAGCTACCGTGCGGCGTCCTGGAGGGAGTGACGTACCGTCGTCCTCGTACCAGATGTCACCCAGTCGTCGGAGGGGAGTGCCCCATGTGGCAGCCGTTGCGACCGCCCATCCGCCGCCGTCTGCTGCCCGTCGTGGCTGCCCTCGTCCTGTCCGGCCTGGCAGGACTCACCGCGTGCGGCGCCGGCGACCCGCTGCCGGACGGACGGCGGCCGACGCCGTCCGCACAGATCTCGCATTCCGCCACCGGCGCGCCGACCGGCCCCCAGCGCCGCCCCGCGCCCGAACCGCCGGCCCGGCCGTGGAACGCGCACCCGCCGTCGGTCGCCGCGCTCGGCGACTCGATCACCCGCGGATTCGACGCGTGCAATCCGCTCGCCGACTGCCCCGAGGTCTCCTGGGCGACCGGCTCCCGTACGAAGGTCGGCAGCCTCAGCAGCCGCCTCACCGGGGTCTCCACCTGGAACGTCGCCGAGTCCGGGGCGCGGGTGTCCGGCCTGATGGCGCAGGCGCGCGCCGCCGCGGCGCACAGACCGGCCATGGTCACGGTGCTGATCGGCGCCAATGACGCCTGCACGGCCACCACCGCGGCCATGACCCCGGTCGCCGAGTTCCGGTCGGAGTTCGCGGCCGCGCTGGCGTATCTGCACCGCACCCTGCCCACCACCCAGATCCTGGTGGCGAGCATTCCCGACCTCCAGCGGCTGTGGTCGGTGGGGCGGACGAACGTGCTCGGCAAGCAGGTCTGGAAGCTGGGTCTGTGCCCGTCGATGCTGGGCGACGCCGACGCGCAGACCGCCGCGGCCCAGCAGCGGCGGACGACGGTACGGGACCGGGTGATCGCCTACAACGCCGCGATGGGGCAGGTCTGTGCGGGGTACGTCCGCTGCCGCTACGACGGCGGCGCGGTCTTCGCCTACCGGTTCGGGACGGACGAACTGAGCCACTGGGACTGGTTCCACCCCAATGAGCGGGGCCAGGCCGAACTCGCCCGGATACTCGCCTCGGTGGCGGGACTCACCGCCAAGGGCTGACCCGTGACCGTGAGTCCGGGCGCCCCGGCGTCAGCCGGAAATGGTGATGAGCACCCGCGGCCGGGCGTCGATGCCGAGGGCGGTCCGCTCGACGCTGACCGTCAGCTGTTCGCTGCCGTTCAGGCTCTTCGGGATGGAGGCGAAGTCGCCGGTGATCTGCCCCGTGCCGCACTGAGCCTGGGGGACGCCGATGTCGCCGCCGTCCAGGCTGTTCCCGTAGGCGTCGGTGCGCGGGTCGCCCGCCTGGTCCGGAGCGACCAGCCGCTGTTGGCGCAGGTAGTCCTCCATCGCCTGCCGGGTGCTGGTGAAGAACGCGGTGAACCGCACCCCGTCCGGCGCCTGGGTGTTCTCCTCGTGCGTCGCGTAGTGCAGGCCCTTGACCACGGCGGGCAGGCCAATCCCCTGGCTCTGCAGCGCCGGGACCAGCGGGGTGTCGCTGCCGGCGCAGGCACGGGAGTCCCCGAAGGGGTGGTCCGCGCCGAAGAGGTCGTCGCCGAAGAGCAGGCCGAGGAGGACGAGGATCACCACCGCGGGCACCGCGAAGAGCAGCAGCGGGGCGAAGTTCCGCCGCCGGCCGTCCGTTTCGTCGTCCTCGTGCCACTCGCGCTCGTCGGCCGCTTCGTATCCGTCGGCCCCGTAAGACCTGTCGCCCGCCTCGACCCCGCTGTGTTCGTCCTCCACCGCGTCCCTCCCCCTGCCGTTCGGCGGGCAGGAGCATACCCTCAGCCGGTCAGCGGGACGGACAGCCGGGGGTCGGCCAGGCTGTGGGCGGCGGTCAGGGTGTAGTCGCCGGGCAGGAGCCGCCAGACCGACGCGGCCTCGTCCCAGACTTCCGCGGCCCGGCGGGGGATCGGCACCTCGACCTCGGCCAGGCCGCCCGGCGCGGCGGTGACCGCGCCGAAGCCGGCCAGCCAGCGGGCCGGCCGTTCCACCGGGAAGTCCCCGTCCGGCGCCAGGTAGAGCTGGACGACCTCCCGGCCGGGGCGGGCACCGGAGTTGCGCAGGGTGACCCGGGCGGTGGCGAGCGTGCCCTCCTCCGGGTCGCCCGGCTCGACGGTCAGCGTCCGGTACTCCCACTCCGTGTAGCCGAGCCCGTGCCCGAAGGGGTAGGCGGGCGCCGGTCCCGGGCGGCGGTCCCAGGCGCGGTAGCCGATGAACAGGCCCTCGTCGTACGGGAGTACGCCGTCGGCCGGGGTGACCCGGGTGACGGGGGCGTCGGCCAGACGGGCCGGCCAGGTGGTGGGGAGCCTGCCGCCCGGCTCCGCGGCGCCGAGCAGGACGTCCGCGAGGGCGGCGCCCGCCTCCTGACCGGGGAACCAGGCGAGCAGCACCGCCGCGACCTGCTCCCGCCACGGAAGTTCCACCGGGGAGCCGGAGTTGACGATCACCACGGTGCGCGGGTTGACCGCCGCGACCCGGGCGACCAACTCGTCCTGGCGGCCCGGCAGTCGCAGATCGGTGCGGTCGAAGCCCTCGGACTCGACGCGCTCGGTGGTCGCGACGACCACCACCGCGGTGTGCGCGGCCCGCGCCGCTTGGACCGCCTCCGCCAGCAACTCCTCGGGGTCCCGCTCGGGTTCACCGTGCAGCAGGGCGAACCCGACCGCCTCGATGGGGAGCCCGGCCGACTTCGGCGGTGTGCAGAGCAGGCTGACCCCGACCGGCTGCCCGGCGGTCAGCTCCACCGTGCCGCGTTCGGTGGGCTGCCCGAAGAACGCCTCGAACGGGTCGGCGTTCGCGTCCTGCTGGCGGCCGTCGAAGAGCACCTGTCCTGCCACGGTGAGCCGGAAGGCGCCGGTTCCCCGGGTGCCGAAGCGGTGCGCCCCGCTCACCCGGGGGGTGAAGGTCCCCACCGTCTCGACGGTGTGCAACTGCTCGTAGGAGACACCGGACGGCAGGTCGCCGAGCCACTGCAGGTGCCCGCCGGGCATCGGCTCGGCGCCCAGCTCACGCCCTGCGGCGTCCCGGACGACGGCGCGCAGGGTGAACCCGGCGCCGGCGGGGGCCAGTTCCTCGCTGGGGTCGGCGCCGAGCGCGTACGTCAGCGGTACGCCGGCCGGCAGCGCCGCCCGGAGCCCGTCGAGCGGGGAGACCACCCGGTCGGGGAAGACCTGCGCCGAACCTCCGCCGAGTATCCGGGCGTCCCGGGCGGCGGCGCCGATCAGTGCCACCCCGCCGGTGAAGTCGTCGAGCGGCAGGACCGGCGCGGCCCCGCGGACCGCGTTGCGCACCAGCACGCAGCCGCGCACCGCGATCTCCCTGGCCAGCGCGTCCCCGTCGATGCCGGCCGGCCGTCCGGCGACCGAGACGGCCGCCGGGGTGCCGGAGAGCAGCCCGGCCCTGGCGGCCAGCCGCAGCACCCGGCGGGCCGCGTCGTCCACCACACTCTCGGCGACCTCACCGGCCCGCACGGCGGCGGCCAGCGCCTCCCCGTAGACGGTCAGCGGGCCGGGCATCGCGATGTCGAGGCCGCCGTGCACCGCGCCGGTGGTGGAGCGGGCGGCGAGCCAGTCGGAGACCACGATCCCGTCGAATCCCCACTCGCCGCGCAGCACGCCGTTCACCAGCGCGTCGTGCTCGGTCATGGAGACGCCGTTGACGGCGTTGTAGGCGGCCATCACGCCCCACGGGCGGGCCCGGCCACGATCGCCTCGAAGGGGGCCAGGTACAGCTCCCGCAGGGCACGCTCGCCGATCCGGTTGTCGACGGTGAAGCGCTCGGTCTCGGCGTCGTTGCCGGTGAAGTGCTTCACGGTGACCCCGACGCCGCCGTCCTGGACGCCGAGCACGTATCCGGTGCCGATCGCGCCGGTCAGATACGGGTCCTCGCTGTACGCCTCGAAGTGGCGGCCGCCGAGCGGGCTGCGGTGCAGGTTGACGGTGGGCGCGAGGAGCACGTGCACGCCCTTGCGGTGGGCCTCCTGGGCGAGCAGCCGGCCCGCCCGGCGGGCGAGCCGCGGGTCCCAGGCGGCGGCCAGCGCGGTGGGGCTGGGCAGCGCCACGGACGGGTCGACGGAGGTCCAGCGGCGGCCGCGTACCCCGATCGGGCCGTCGGACATCACCAGCGAGGCCAGGCCGATCTCGCCGAGCGCGGGCAGCGTCCACATGTCCTGCCCGGCCAGCAGCCGGGTCTTGGCGGCGAGATCGAGCTTGCCGAGCGCGGCTTCCACCGCCCGTTCCCGTTCGGCGTCCGCGCCCTGTGCGTACGGCGTCATGTCCCGTCCCCGTCCTGTGGGTCACCCCGGTGTGATCCTTCCGGGCTGCCATCGTGCGCCGGAACCGGCCGGATCACCTGTCGTACGACAGGCATGGATGCCATTCCGTTATCTTGTAGGTTCTGGCCAGGGAGAGGGGGCGGGGACATGCCGCGTACCAGGGGCGACCGCGGGGAACGGCGTACCGGGATCATCCAGGCGGCGACCGAGGTGATCGCCGAGCGCGGCTACCGGGGCGCCACCCTGGCGGCCGTCGCCGAACGGGTGGGGCTGACCCAGCAGGGGCTGATGCACCACTTCCCGACCAAGGAGGCACTGCTGGTGGCGGTGCTGGAGGCCCGCGACCAGTGGGACATGGCGTCCGCGGCGCTGCACGGCCGGTCCTGGCCGCTGGAGGTGGTGGCGAATCTGGTGGAGTACAACGCCACCCGGCCCGGCATCGTGCAGGCGTTCACCGTGCTGGTGGGTGACAGCGTCACCGAGGACCACCCGGCCCAGGAGTACTTCAGGCACCGTTACGCCCACGTCCGCGACGGCGGCGCGCAGGCGCTGCGCGCGGAGTACGGCGACCGGCTGCCCGGCGGGCTCACCCCGGAGCGGGCCGCGACGCTGCTGGCCGCGGTGATGGACGGCCTCCAGGTGCAGTGGCTGCTGGACCCGGAAGCGGTCGACATGCCCGCCGCTTTCCGCGACTTCCTCGCCCTGCTGGCGCCGCCGCCCCCCGTGCCGCGGCAGGCAGCGGCGGCCGACGCGCCGGCGCCGCCCCCGGTCTGAAAGGGCCCGCCGCACAACGGTGCGGACCGCCCCTGCCGGGACGGTCCGCAGGTGACGCCGTCGCGCCGGCGTGCGGTTGTGCGGGCGGGCGTTGTGCGGTTGTACCGGTTGTGCGGTCAGACGACCGTCAGCTCGACGGCTATGTTGCCGCGCGTCGCGTTGGAGTACGGGCACACCTCGTGCGCCTTCTCGGCAAGCTCCTTGGCGGTCGCCGCGTCCACGTTCGGGATGGAGACGGCGAGTTCGACGGTGAGGCCGAAGCCGCCGGCCTCGGTCTTGCCCAGGCCGACCTTGGCGGTCACCCGGGAGCCGGAGACGTCGGCCTTGGTCTGCCGGGCGACGGCACCGAGGGCACTTTGGAAACAGGCGCTGTAACCGGCCGCGAAGAGCTGCTCGGGGTTGGTGCCGGCGCCGCTGCCGCCCAGTTCCTTGGGCGGGTTGACCACGACGTCGAGCTTGCCGTCGTCACTGGAGACACGGCCGTCGCGGCCGTTCTCCGCGGTGGCCACGGCGGTGTACAGAACGTCAACGTTCTGGATGGTCATGAGCAGGTCCTCCATCGATGGACTTCTGTGTCGCGTCGACATCTTGTCGAGCGCGGGGCCGGCGGCCGGCCCCGGGTCACTCCGGGAGGGCGACGATCATCTTCCCGGTGTTCTCGCCACGCAACAGACCGAGAAACGCCTCCACGGTCTTCCCGATTCCCGTCACCACCGTCTCGTGGTGGTGCAGTTCCCCGTCCCGCAGCCAGCCACCGGCCGCACGGAGGAACTCCGGCCGCAGGTCAAGGTGGTCGCTGACCAGGAATCCGCGCAGGGTGAGCCGTCTGCCGACCAGCAGCCCGAGGTTGCGCGGCCCGGGCTGCGGCTCGGTGGCGTTGTAGCCGGCGATCGCCCCGCAGAGCGCGGCCCGGCCGTGCACCCGCAGCGCCGAGATGGCGGCCTCCAGGTGGTCGCCGCCCACATTGTCGAAGTAGACGTCGATGCCGTCGGGCGCCGCGGCCCTCAACTGCTCGGCCACCGGCGCCTTCTTGTAGTTGAAGGCGGCGTCGAAGCCGTACTCCCCGGTCAGCAGCTCGACCTTCTCGTCCGAGCCGGCACTGCCGATCACCCGGGCGGCGCCCTTGAGCCGGGCGAGCTGCCCGGCCTGGCTGCCGACCGCGCCGGCCGCACCGGAGACGAAGACCGTATCGCCCGGGGCCATCGCGGCGATCCGCAGCAGGCCCACGTACGCGGTCAGCCCGGTCATGCCGAGCACCCCGAGGTGGGCGGTCAGCGGCCCCGCCGCCGGATCGACCGTGGTGGCGTGCGCCGCGTCCACCAGCGCGTACTCCCGCCAGCCGAGCGAGTGCAGCACATGGTCGCCCACTGCGAAGCCGTCCGCGGCCGAGGCCACCACCCGGCCGAGCGCGCCACCGGTCATCGGCTGGTCCAGCTCGTAGGGCGGTGCGTACGACTTCGCGTCCTTCATCCGCCCGCGCATGTACGGGTCGACCGACAGATAGAGGTTGCGGACGAGTATCTGACCGGGGCCCGGCTCGGGCACCTCCGACTCGACCAGCGCGAAGTCCCCGGGAAGGGGCCAGCCCTTGGGGCGGGCGACCAGATGCCAGGCGCGGCTCTTCGGCATGCGGGTGTCTCTCCTTCCGCCACAGCTGGACCATGGCAAATGTTCATCTTCTTAATCAACCATGAACCTTGATGTTTCACCTTGTCAAGCAACGGGGTAGCCTCAAACCCATGAACCGCCGCATGGATCCTTTGACCACCGAGGTCGTCGACCTGATCGGCACCGTGGTGGCCCGCTACTACCAGGAGTACGACGCCGCCGCGGCCGTCCATCATCTGACCGGCGCCCAGGCCAGGGTGCTGGCGCTGCTCTCCGGCGGTCCGATGCCGATGCGGCAGATCGCCCAGCGGCTCAAGTGCGAGCCGTCGAATGTGACCGGGATCGTGGACCGGCTGGAGGCGCAGGGCCTGGCCGAGCGGCTCGCGGACCCCTCCGACCGCCGGGTGAAGCTCGCCGCGGCCACCGCGAAGGGGCGGAGCACCGCCGCCGAACTCCGCGACTCGCTGGACTTCGCCCGCGAACCGCTGGCCGCGCTGTCGGTGGACGAGCGGACGGCGCTGCGGGATCTGCTGCAGCGGATGCTGACGCCGGAGCAGGACTGAGGGCACCGCCACCGGGGCGCCCCACGGGCCGAACCGGGCGGTTACGAGCAGAAGATGAGCACGCAGCCGGTCGGCTTCGTGGAGGGCGACGTGGTGTGCGTCGGGGTGGTGCTCGCGGTGTGCGTGGGACGCACGGTCGGCTGGGTGGTGTGCGGGTGCGCGGACGCCGAAGTAGCGGGCGGCGCGGCCGTGGTGGGCGCCGACGTGGCCGGCCGCTCGGTGGAGGCGGAGGGGGACGCGGAGGCCGAGGCGGACTTCGACGGGGTCTTCGTCCCGGGAGTGGTCGAGGACAGGCCCGCGTCGTCCGGGGCCGGCGTGTCCGAACGGGAACTGGGCGGCGGCGGCAGGTCGTGCACACCGGAGCCGGGCGCCGGGGTCCCGCCGGAAGCGCCGGAGAAGGCGGCCAGGGAGAACATCGTCAGCGCGCCGACCACGGCCACCGCGCCGACGCCGTAAACCGCCGCCCGCTGCCTGCTGCTGCGCCGGGACCGCTTCCTGGGCGCCGGCCGCCCGGCCGCGTACGGAACGGGCTCATACGGGAGGGGGCCGGGATCCGGCTCGTCCAGTACCGGCTCGGACGGCCCCGGCTCGCTCGCCCCCTCGGGCAGCGCACCGCCCGCCGGCTCGTCCGCGACGATGGGCAGCTGCGCCGTGTCGGCGACCTCGGACAGGGCGGACCGGTCCGCGAGCGTCCCGCAACCTGGGCAGGAGTAAGCACCGTTGAGGTGGCGCCTGCACGTCTGGCAGTAATCCATGGCGGATGGACCCTATGGGACGGCTGAGGCCAAGGGGAACCCTCGCCTGGCACCGAAGGTAAAGAGAGCGTCAAATCACATTGATTTTCCGCGCCCGGCAGGCCAGTTCGCCCGATTTGTACGCGCACGTGGCTTGACGCCCCCCAGGGCTTCACGATTCTAATGAGGTTGACCTAACCAAGGGCAGGCTTCGCTAACCGCGTCGATCCGTACGAGAAGGACCCTCATGCTTCCAACGTTCGTCATCGGGCTCCGCGAAGGTCTGGAGGCGGCCCTCATCGTGGGCATCATCGCCTCCTTCCTCGGCCAGCAGGGTCGCCGGGACGCGCTGAAGAAGGTGTGGCTCGGGGTCGCCCTCGCGGTGGGCATCTGCGTCGTGGTCGCGGTCGGTCTGCAGATCTTCTCCAGTGACCTCCCGCAGCGCCAGCAGGAGCAGCTGGAGACGGTGATCGGTGTGATCGCCGTGGTGATGGTCAGCTACATGGTGCTGTGGATGCGCCGTCACTCCCGCGACCTGCGCAAGGACCTGGAGGGCATGGCCGGCCGCGCGCTCTCCGAGGGCTCCGCCTCCGCACTGGTCACGATGGCCTTCCTGGCGGTGCTCCGGGAGGGCTTCGAGACCTCGGTCTTCCTGCTCGCCACCTTCAACGAGAGCAGCAACCCGGCGTACGGCGGCACCGGCGCCGCCCTCGGCATCGTGCTCGCCGCGGTCATCGGCTACGGCATCTACCGCGGTGGCGTGAAGCTCAACCTCTCCCGCTTCTTCCGCGCCACCGGCGTCGTGCTCGTCCTGGTCGCGGCCGGCCTGGTGTCCACCGCGTTCATGACCGCCGCCGAAGGCGGCTGGCTCAACCAGGGCCAGGAGGCGTTCGACCTGTCCTGGCTGGTCCGCCCCGGCACCCCGACCTCCTCGGTGGTCACCGGCGTGCTCGGCATCCAGCCCTTCCCGACCTGGATCATGGTCATCGGCTGGCTCGCGTACACCGCCGTGATGCTCTCCGTCGTGCTCTGGCCGGCCAAGCGACGCAAGGCCCCGGCGGGCGTGCCCGCGGCGCAGACCGAAACCGAGGCCGCGCAGGCCCGTTGACCCGCAGGGCCCGCACCCCCCGCACCCCCGCACGCCCCCTCATCGTCCTTCACCCCCGTACGACCCCTCTCTGTCCCCGTGCGCCCGCGCGGGTCATCCCTAGGAGCTGACCGTGAACCCCCTTGCCAACCACCGCCGAGTCCTGGCCTGTGCCGCGACCGTGATGTCCGCGGGCCTGCTGCTGACCGCCTGCGGCGGCGACAAGGGCGACGACGCGAAGAGCTCCCCGGGCGCGACCGGCGCGAACGCCGGTGCCAAGTCCTCGACCGTCGCCATCACCATCACCGACAAGGACTGCGCGCCGAGCCCGGCCACCGTCCCGGCCGGCGCGGTCAAGTTCACGGTGAAGAACAAGGACTCCGCCAAGGTCACCGAGGCCGAACTCCTCGACGGCGGCAAGATGCTCGGGGAGAAGGAGAACCTGACCCCGGGCCTGTCCGGCGACTTCTCGCTCACCCTGGACGCGGGCAAGTACCAGGTCTACTGCCCCGGCGCGGACACCGACAAGACCGCCTTCACCGTCACCGGTTCCGCCGCGAAGAGCTGGAAGGACGACCCGCAGCTGGTCGCCGCCACCCAGAGCTACGCGGCCTGGATCGACAGCGAGGTCAAGCAGGAGGTGACCGCCACCGACGCGTTCACCGCCGCGGTCAAGGCCGGCAAGCTGGACGACGCCCGGCTGCTCTACGGCAAGGCCCGTATCTACTACGAGCGCATCGAGCCGACCGCCGAGATCTGGGGCGACCTGGACGGCCGGATCGACGGCCGCGCGGACGACGCCGCCACCCCGGCGGACTTCACCGGCTTCCACCGCATCGAGCAGGCGATCTGGCAGAAGAAGTCGCTGGCCGGCATGGGCCCGCTGGCCGACCAGTTGAGCACCGACACCCACGACCTCTACAGCAAGGTCCAGACGGTCGAGTACCAGCCCGCGGAGATCGCCAACGGCGCCACCGACCTGGTCAACGAGATCCAGTCCTCCAAGATCACCGGCGAGGAGGAGCGTTACTCGCACATCGACCTGCTGGACTTCGAGGGCAACCTGGCCGGCGCCAACGAAGCGGTCACCGTGCTGCTCCCGACGCTGAAGGCGAAGGACCCGGCGCTGGTCGCCACCCTGGCCGAGCGTTACCAGCAGACCGCGGACGCGCTGGCCAAGTACGTCGCCAAGCCCGGTTACGAGCAGACCGGCTACGTGGACTACAGCAAGGTCACCGACGAGCAGCGGCGTACGCTGTCGCAGACCGTGAACGCCTACGCCGAGGCCGTCTCCAAGATCGCCGGCGAGATCGCCTGAGCGCCCGGCGAGGGCACGCGGAATCCCCCGCGTGCCCTCGCCCCAGCGCTCCGCGCGCCCCGATCCGAGCGGTCCCAGCGGCCCGAGAGAGAATGTCTGATCCTGTGAACGACACTCCGGACATCACGCCCGACCCCCGCGGTTCCGAGCCGGCCCCCACCGTCAGCCGGCGACGTCTCCTCGGGGCGGTGGGCGCCGGAGCGGCCGTGGCGGGCGCCGCCCTCGGCGCCGGCGGCGCCGTCCTGGTCACCAGGAACGACGACAGCTCCGGCGGCGGAGCCTCCGCCGCCCAGGACGCCACGGTGCCGTTCCGGGACGCGCACCAGGCCGGCATAGCCACCCCGTCCCAGGACCGGCTCTGCTTCGCCACCTTCGACGTGGCCCCGACCGCGTCCCGCGCCGACCTCACCGAACTGCTCAAGACCTGGACCACCGCGGCCGAGGCGATGACGGCCGGCCGGCCGGTGCCCGGCGACGCGGGGGACCTCAACACCCCACCGGACGACACCGGCGAGGCCATGGGCCTCACCCCGGGCCGGCTGACCATCACCATCGGCTACGGCCCCTCCCTCTTCGACGACCGGTTCGGGCTCGCCGCCCGCCGCCCGTCGCTGCTCAAGCGGCTCCCGCAGTTGCCCGGCGAGGACCTGGACGCCGGCAACTCCGACGGTGACCTGTGCGTCCAGGCCTGCGCCGACGACCCCCAGGTGGCCTTCCACGCGGTACGGAACCTGCGGCGGCTCGGCTTCGGCACCGTCGTGCCGCGCTGGATGGAGCTGGGCTTCGGCCGCACCTCCTCCACCTCCCCGCAGCAGGCCACCCCGCGCAATCTGATGGGCTTCAAGGACGGCACCCGCAACATCGACGCCACTGACGGCTCGCTGATGAGCGAGCATGTGTGGATCGGCGACGAGGAGCCCCAGCGGTGGGTGCGCGGCGGCTCGTACCTGGTCAGCCGGAAGATCCAGATGCGGCTGGAACAGTGGGACCGTGACCGGCTCGGCGACCAGCAGGACGTCTTCGGCCGGCTCAAGAACAGCGGCGCCCCGATGACGGGTCACAAGGAGTTCGACACCCCCGACTTCGGGGCGAAGGACGCCGGCGGCGAGTACGTCATCCCCGCCACCGCGCACATCCGGCTGGCCGCCCACGAGAACAACAAGGGCCTGCGCATCCTGCGGCGCGGCTACTCGTACACCGACGGGATCAACCCGGAGACCGGCGACCTGATGGGCGGTCTGTTCTTCGTGGCCTTCATGAAGAGTCCGGACCAGTTCGTCACGCTGCAGCGGATCCTGGGGCAGCACGACGCGCTCAACGAGTACATCCAGCACATCGCCAGCGGGCTCTTCGTGACGCCGCCGGGGCTCGCGGCGGGGCGGGACTGGGGTACGCAGCTCTTCGGCTGACGCGTCCTGGGGCGCCTTCGGCTGACGCGGCCCGCGGCGCCTTGGCGGGCGGCGCCTCTGCGGGCGGCACCTTCGCGGGCGGCGCCGGGCCCTGCACGGGCCGTACTGCGCCGGGCGGCCGGTCCCCGGCTCACTCGTTACGGTGAGCGCGCGCGCCGGTGGGACGCGGAGGGCGCACCGCGAGGCAACGCTTGGTCATGCCCCGACGTACACGTGCCGCCCTGATCACCACCACCTGCCTGCTGTCGACGCTGCTGCTGCCGGCCGGCCGGGCCGCCGCCGCACCCGCCCCGGGCTGCACGGGCACCTTGTGGACGTCCGGCACCGACGGCTACCACACGTACCGCATCCCGGCCGTGGTGAACGTCCGCGGCACCCTCGTCGCCTTCGCCGAGGCGCGGCGGGACAGCGCCGCGGACAACGGCGACATCGAGGTGGTCCAGCGGCGCTCGACCGACGGCGGCTGCACCTGGTCGCCGCAGCGGGTGGTGGCCGACGAGGGGCACGACACGATCGGCAACCCGACCCCGCTGGTCACCGCGTCCGGCACCCTCGTGCTGCTCACCAACCGGCAGAAGGGCGCGGTCACCATCGGCCAGATCGAGGCCGGCACGGTCACCGTCGCCGACGGGCGCCGGGTCTACGTACAGACCTCACAGGACGCCGGCGGCAGCTGGTCCGCGCGGCGCGAGATCACCTCCTCGGTGAAGAAGGCGGCCTGGCGGTGGTACGCCACCGGTCCCGGTCACGGCCTGACGCTCACCCAGGGGCCCGACCGGGGGCGGCTGGTGGCCGCGGCCTACCACTCCGAGCCGGGCAAGCAGGGGGTGGACCTGCTGCTCTCCGACGACGACGGCAGGAGCTGGCGGCTCGGCGCCTCGGAGACCCGCAACAACAAGGTGATCAATCCCGGCGAGTCCAGCGCCGCGCAGCTGCCCGACGGCCGGATCTACGTATCGGCCCGCAACAGCGGCGGATCGTCCGGCGTCAACCGGGCGGCGGCGTACTCCGAGACGGCCGGCCGTACCTTCACCGGCCCCTTCCGCCCGCTCCCCGCCATCACCACTCCCCCGGTCCAGGGCACCGTCCTCCAGGACCCCGGCTACCCGGCCGGTGTCACCTGCGCGCCCCTGCTCTACGCCGGGCCTCAGGACCCCACCGCCCGCCGCCACCTCACCCTTCGCCGCTCCGACGACGGGGGCGGCAGCTGGCGCACCGTCACCGACCTGACGCCGGCCACCGGCCCGGCGGCGTACTCCGACATGACGAAGATCTCCCGCACCAAGGTCGGCGTCGCCTACGAGACCGGCACCTCGAACCCTTATCAGCGGATCGCCTGGCGCTCGGTCACGCTCAACTGCCCTTGACCGGGGCGATATCGGACGAGTGTTCATAACGTACCCCTCCGGGGTGAACCATGACGATTGACCACCATCCGGCCGCGGTCGGGCGCGATGCTGCCGCATGCCCGTACCGATGCGAACCGCCGCGATGACGGCGGCCGTTCTCGCCCTGACCGCACTGACCACCGGCGCCGCGCCGCGGACCGCCACCGCGCCGACCGCGTGCGCGACCACGCTGTGGACGGCCGGCACCGGTGGCTACGCCTCCTACCGGATCCCGGCCGTGGTGAACGTCCGCGGCACCCTGGTCGCCTTCGCCGAGGCGAGGAAGCACAGTGCCGCCGACAACGGGGACATCGACGTCGTGCAGCGCCGGTCGGCCGACGGCGGCTGCACCTGGTCGCCGCAGAAGGTGGTGGCCGCGGACGGCGCCGACACCGTCGGCAACCCGACTCCGCTGGTGACGGCCGGCGGGGGCCTGGTCCTGCTGACCAACCGGCAGAAGGGGTCGGTCACCTCGGCGCAGATCCAGGCCGGCACGGTGCCGGCTGCCGACTCACGCCGGGTGTTCGTCCAGACCAGCCGGGACGCGGGCGCCACCTGGTCCGCACGCCGGGAGATCACCGCCTCAGTGAAACGCCGGACCTGGCGCTGGTACGCGACCGGCCCCGGACACGGCCTGACCATCACCCGCGGCCGGGCCGCCGGGCGCCTGGTCGCCCCGGCCGACCACAGCCTCGCCGGGCCCCTGCACGGCGGCAACACACTGCTCTCGGACGACAGCGGCCGTACGTGGCGGCTGGGGGCCGTCGACGACCACACCGACGGAGTGATCCAGGCGGACGAGACCACCGCGGCGGAACTCCCCGACGGCAGCGTCTACTTCAGCTCCCGCCAGACCTACGGCACCAGCCCCGCCAACCGGTCCTACACATACTCGACCACCTCAGGCAGCACATACACGGCACCATTCAGACCGATGCCAGGGATCGTGACCCCGCCGGTGGAAGGCGCCCTCCTCCAGGACCCGGGCTCCCCCACCGGCGTCACCTGCGCCCCGCTCCTCTACTCCGGCCCCCAGGACCCCTCCACCCGGCAGCACCTGACACTGCGCCGCAGCACCGACCGCGGCCTGCACTGGCGCACCGTCACCCAGATCACCGGCCCCACGACCCCCGCCGCCTACTCCGACATCACGAAGGCGGACCGCACCCACGTCGGCATCGCCTACGAGACCGGCACCAGCGGCCCGTATGAGCGGATCGCCTGGACAACCGCCACCGTCACCTGCCCCTGACCCCCGCAGCCCGGCTGCGCACCCGTCGAACCACGACGTTGGCCCGGCACTGCCGCAGCAGCGGAGTCCTGGGGCCAGGAGCGCGGCTCACGTCACCCAAGGACGTAGGTCTCATCACCGAAGTCAGCAACGATCTTCATCTTGCCACCGAGTGCCTTGACGTATGCAGCCAAGGTGTCGACCTCGCTGCGTTCCAACTGCCCCCTCTCGATCCGCGAAACGCGAGCCTGAGTGACTCCCATGGCCTTGGCGACTTCCACCTGAGTGGTGTGCTGCCGCTTGCGCAGTTCAGCCAGGCGGTGCACCCGGGAGGCAGCGATCATCACCTGTGCGCCCTGCGCGATCCTGTCCTTCTCCGCATCAGTAAAGGCGAACTCCTCGGCCAGGTCCTCCCAGGAGGCGCTCTGCGGGTCCTTCAGGTGATCAGTCATCGCTTCCGGTCCTCTCCTTCGCCTTCGATTCGCTTGAGGTGATCCTCGTACGCCTGCTCGGCCAGCGGTACTGCCACTCGGTACCAGCCGGACCAGTTACCCGCCTTGTCCCCGCCAACAAGGATCACCGCTTGCCGTTGGGGGTCGAATACGAACAGCAACCGCATCTCCGTGACGCCGGCCGAGCCGGGTCGGAGTTCCTTGAGGTTGGGCAACGCCGAGCCTTTGATCGTGTCGACCAGCGGCCGTCCCAGGGCAGGGCCCTCCTCTTTGAGGGCGGTGATGGCCTGACTGACCTGAACAAGAGTGTCGCGGTCAGTGCGGCGCAACTCGTGAAGCCATGAGAGAGCCGGTTCGACCACTACGATTTCCCAAGCCACCGCGCCCCCATCTGCACATTATTACATGGATAGCATACACCACCTGTGTAATATTTGTCGCGGGCATCGGCCAGCCCCGCGCAGCCGGCCGGTCCGCCTCACAGGAGCGGCCGCCCCCTCATTTACGGCCCCGAGGACCCCTACCGGGGCTGCACAGGCCGAAAGGGAAGGCCACCTGGACGAGTAGGCGTGGGCTGCCCGTGCGAGGGCGTCGGAGGACCGGCCGGGCGGCGGGCGGGCGGGACCGAAGATCCGTTGTCTCGCTTCCAGATCATCAGGCGCACAACGGTCGGACACGGCCCTGGGGCGGATCCGCAGACTCTCCCGGGGCCGCGACGAGTCCGCGCTGGCTTCGCGTCACTGGCGCTGGCTCGTCTGGTGGCCCTGTGGTCACCTCGTTTCGGTTTGGTGGGTGGGTGTGTCGCCGCGCCGGGCGAGTGCCAGGTTCACCTCGGCGCAGATCCAGGCCGGCACGGTGCCGGCTGCCGACTCGCGCCGGGTGTTCGTCCAGACCAGCCGGGACGCGGGCGCCACCTGGTCCGCACGCCGCGAGATCACCGCCTCAGTGAAACACCGGACCTGGCGCTGGTACGCGACCGGCCCCGGACACGGCCTGACCATCACCCGCGGCCGGGCCGCCGGGCGCCTGGTCGCCCCGGCCGACCACAGCCTCGCCGGGCCCCTGCACGGCGGCAACACACTGCTCTCCGACGACAGCGGCCGCACGTGGCGGCTGGGAGCCGTCGACGACCACACCGACGGAGTGATCCAGGCGGACGAGACCACCGCGGCGGAACTCCCCGACGGCAGCGTCTACTTCAGCTCCCGCCAGACCTACGGCACCAGCCCCCCCGGTGGAAGGCGCCCTCCTCCAGGACCCGGGCTCCCCCACCGGCGTCACCTGCGCCCCGCTCCTCTACTCCGGCCCCCAGGACCCCTCCACCCGGCAGCACCTGACGCTGCGCCGCAGCACCGACCGCGGCCTGCACTGGCACACCGTCACCCAGATCACCGGCCCCACCACCCCCGCCGCCTACTCCGACATCACGAAGGCGGACCGCACCCACGTCGGCATCGCCTACGAGACCGGCACCAGCGGCCCGTATGAGCGGATCGCCTGGACGACCGCCACCGTCACCTGCCCCTGACCACCTCGCCCCGCGCCAACCGGCCGGGGCTTCCCCATGCCCTGGAAGGCACCCATGACCGTCAACGGAATCGACGTCGCCTCCTACCAGTCCACCGCCTACGACACCGCGGGGCTGGGCTTCGTCCTCGTCAAGGCCACCGAGGGCACCAACTACGTCAACCCCAAGCACGACGCGCAGGTCAACACGGGCAGGTCCCGGGGCCTGGTGATCGGCCACTACCACTTCCAGCGCCCCGGCAGCCCGGCCGCGCAGGCCGCGTACTTCCTCCAGCACGCCGCCCCCAAGGCCGGGGACATCCTGGCGTGCGACTGGGAGGACACCGGCGTCCCCGACGAGGACAAGGACGCCTTCATCCGCGCCGTGCAGAAGGCCGCGCCGGGCCACCGGGTGCTGCTCTACTGCAACCGCGACTTCTGGCTCAACCGCGACCACACCTCCTTCGCCGGCGACGGCCTGTGGATCGCCGACCCGTCCGCGCCGACCGGCAAGCCCCGGGTCGAGCACGCCTGGCTGATGCACCAGTACAGCGAGGCCGGCGGCGTCGACCACAACGTGGCCCAGTTCGCCAGCAAGGCGGAGCTCGCGGCGTGGGCCGGCGCAACGCCGAAGCCCGCGGGCAAGCCGAAGGTCGACCTGTCCAACGTCATCGCGGCGGCGAAGGCCGACCCGAAGGCGAAGCAGGGCCACCAGACCCACGCAGCCGACGTCCGCCTGGTCGAAGGCGCCCTCAAGGCGGAGAAGCTGCTCGACGCCCAGTACGCCGGCGACGGCTCCTTCGGCTCCAAGACCGTCGCGGCCTACGCCGCGTACCAGCGCCGCCTCGGCTACACCGGCGCGGACGCCGACGGCATCCCCGGCAAGACCAGCCTCACCAAGCTCGGCACGAAGCATGGCTTCACCGTCGTCGCCTGAGCCCGCCCCATCCCAACCAGCAGAAACGGTACTGCCATGAAGACCACACCCGTCATCTTCGGCCGCGAGCCCGCCCTGTGGCTCGCCCTCGTGGCCGTCGCGGTGAAGCTCGCCACCGCGTTCGGACTCGACGTCACCACCGACCAGCAGGCCGTCATCAACGCGGTGGCCGCCGCCCTCGTCGGCGTGATCGTCGCGTTCCTGGTGCACGACGGCATCAGCGCCGCGATCCTCGGCCTGGTCCAGGCTGGTGTCGCCCTCGCCGTCGGCTTCGGCCTCGACTGGTCCGCCGACCAGCAGGCCGTCGTCCTGTCCCTGGCATCCGCCCTGGTCGCCATGTGGACCCGCACCCAGGTGACCGCCAAGGTCCCGGCCGCGCCGGCAGCCGCGGGGAGCGTGAGTGGATGAGCTGGCGTCCCGCGCACTGACGATCGGCGGCCCCTGGGCGATCGTGGCCCTCGCCGTGGTGATGATGCTGCGCGGGGACATCGTTTCCCGCCGGTTCCTCGACGACGCGCAGCGCACCGCTGACAAGTGGGAACGGGCACACGCCCGCAGCGAAGAGGCCCGGCACGAGGCACAGCGGCAGAACGGCGAAATGCTCGAAGTCGTCCACACCGCGAACCACGTCCTCAGCGCGCTGCCGCACGGCGGGCGGGAGGTGAGCCATGCCCCGGTGGATCAGGCACCTGTGTCGCCACAAGGGTGAGCGCCGTCCCGCCAACGGCGAGGCGGAGGCGGCGCTGCAACGGGCGGAGAGCGACCTCAAGGAGATCCGGGGGCGGGCCACAGAGGTCGACCGGGCAGTGGCCCGGCTGCGGGAGATCCGCCAGCAGAACCATTTCGCCGAGCGGTTCGACGAGATTTTCGGTGGGGGTGGTGGGTGATGGGCTGGGCTCAGTGGGTCAACGTTGCCGGATCCGGACTGGTCGCGCTGGCGTCACTGGCGTTCGTGGTGGCCTACGCGGTGACGGCCCCGTGGTGGCGGTCGCTGGTGGGCCGTCACGTGATGGCGGTGACCGCGGCGATGGGCTGGCTGGGGATGTACACGGTGCTCATCACCGTGTGGCCCGGCGGGGCTGTGGCCGCGGTGCTGCGGGTGTCGCGCGCGGTGGTGATCCTGGCCCTGGCCGGCCTGCTCGTGCAGCGCACCGTGATGGTGGTCCGTACCCAGCTCGGGAAACGCAAGACCCGCTGATCGATCGACCTGCCCCCGTCTGGACCTCACGGTCCGGGCGGGGGCCTTTTTGTGTGCCCGGTGTCAGACCCTGCCCGTAGGCTGGCGGGTATCCCATCCATGCTGCTGCTGGGGGCCGCCCCGTCTGGTTGAGCAGGCGGGGCCTTAGCGCTTCTACTCCGGGCGCCGGTTGTAGGCGTCGAGGGTGTTCCGGGTGGTCGAGGCGTCCTGCAGGACCAGTTCCCATGGTCCGGTGTTCACGTCGAACTCCTTCCCGAAGCCGACCCACTTCCCGGACATGCGCCGGCCGGTCGGCTCTACGAGCAGCTGAATCGCCCCGTGATACCGGGCTCCCCGGTAGTAGCCGTCGGTAGCGGTCTGCTCGGTCCAGGTGCCGGTGACGATGTTCCGGTCGATCTCCAGGTCCATCGTCAGCGGGGAGTCCGACGACCCGGGCAGGGAGCGCACGGTGAGGCGGTCGCCGTGCTGGAGGATCACTACGTGGTGGACGCCGATGAAGGAGCCGTCACGGCCGGAGGAGAAGTATTCGTACCGGCTGAGCCAGACCCCGGAGAAGTTGCCGTGTTCGGCGCGGGTGCGGGTTGATGACTGCCCGCCCGGGGCCGCGATGACCGTTGGCTCTGGGCTGACGTCGTGGCCGCCGCGTCCATCGTCCGCGACGCGGGCCTGGGGCATGAGCACGGTGAACCCAAGGGACTCAATGGGCAGGCCAGTGACGGCTTCGAGGGCTCGGGCGTAGACGGGGCGGGGGCTGGCGATCTGACCGGACTCCCAGCGCTGGACGAGTCGTTTGTTGGCGTCGTTGGGTTCTCCGGCGCGGTCGCCGGCCTCACGGATAGCGCGGGCCATGTCGTCCTGGGACAGGAGCATGCCCATGCGGATGGCGCGAAGAGTCGCGTTGGGTGCGGCCATGCGATCACGGTAGCTGCGATCGGGTTCGGGGCGACACCTTTTTGACGCCCCGTATGTCGCCGGTATGACGCCTCGCATGACGCCGCGTCAGGCGACATTGCGACGTCATCGTAACTGCATGGTTGCACCACGCGCTCACCCGGGGCTGACGATCCGGGTCTACAGGATCAACCCGGCCATAGGGCTGCGCACGACCGTCATGGAGCGCACCTCAGTAGTCGCCAACGCACCACTGACCACCTCTGCATGGCCCCCATGCGGGTGCAACCGGTGCACAGGACGGAGGACCTGATGCCGATGTGGGACGACACCCCGTGGCGCCGGCCCCGGCCGTGCTGCAACTGCCCCTCGATACCGGAAGGAACTCACATGACCACAGATGTCCTCGACGTCCGCCGCTTACTCGACCAGGAAGCGTTCGCGGGTGTCGTCGCCACCGTGCTGGACAACAACCCCGGCATGGACGAGACGACCGCCGAGCTGATCGTCACCGACGCCCTGGCCTACGTCGCCGCCGCGGCCCGCCACCCCTACACGTACATGGCGCCGTCCCGCACCGTGGACGAGGGGTGGCACGCCCTGATCCTCCACACCGCCCTCTACGCGAAGCTGTGCGAGCAGCTGGGCACGTTCATCCACCACTACCCTGAGCGCCCCGACCCGACCCGGCACGACGACGGGGAGATGGAGAAGACCCTCATTCTCATCCGGGAGACCGGCCACCAGCCGCACATGCCGCTGTGGACGCCCCCGACCGACGACCGGATCCCCGTCCGCGCGAACTGCAAACACAGCCCCAAGCCCGGCGGGTGCAGCCCCATCGAACCCCGGCCGAAGCCGCCGTCCGGCGCTTTCGCCTCCTAATGGCGCTGCACCGGTAGCCTGGTCGCCACGAAGGAGGCGGTCATGGAGTGGATCAACCCCAAGTACGCGGACATTCTCGCGGCCATGAAGCGGACAGACGCCGAGCGCAGCGAGGACCAGCCGGAGGGCGACCACCCGCCGGTACGCGGGTTCCTGCTCCCCGCCCCGTCCGAACCCAGCTGACCCCAAGCCCCGGCGCCCACAGGCCCGCACCGTCACACCAGGCGGTGCGGGCCTTCGTCATTTGTGAGGGACAGGCTGTCCCCCACAAAGGGTCCGCGCTTGGTGCTGACCCTTGTGACCGAGTCGGACTCGGCCGCAAAGGGGTACTCAGATCGTGAGCACCCTTGGCGGGCATGATCGTTTGCACTTCGGCCGAGCAATGGCCGAGCTGACGATCACTCAAGGATGTCTGCGCGACCCGACTGGCGGGCGCGAACCGCGCTGGCCCTGCTCAGAGGGCCGCCCCCGATTCTGCCCATGGTGGGGCGGGTGGGACTCGAACCCACGACCGACGGATTATGAGTCCGCTGCTCTAACCGGCTGAGCTACCGCCCCGTACGGCGCGCCGTGCGCGCCGTCTGCCGCAGCATAGCTGCTCATACGATCTGTCGCCCTCGCGGGTCACAGACGCGTCATCCGGTGGACTCGTGGGGGTGAGATCGCGGTTCCGACAGGCATGAAAAAGGACCCCAACGGGGTCCTGATCCTGCGCTCCCCCGACTGGACTCGAACCAGTAACCTGCCGGTTAACAGCCGGCTGCTCTGCCAATTGAGCTACAGGGGACCGAGCTCCCCCGACTGGACTCGAACCAGTAACCTGCCGGTTAACAGCCGGCTGCTCTGCCAATTGAGCTACAGGGGATCGCTCTGTGCACCGAATGCACCCGCCCAGGGTGATCCCGGGAGGCGCGCGCTCGGTGCGACACATACATTAGCGCAAGTGGAGGGGTGCTCCGCCAACCACTTGTGCCGGGGTTGCCACCCGGGTGCGCAGGGTAGGCGCCGAAGAAGTCCGACAGGGACGGAGAAGGGTGGAGCCATGCACCGGCTTACGTTCATCACAGGAGCCCTCGTCGGCTACGTGCTCGGCGCACGGGCCGGCCGGGAGCGGTACGAGCAGCTGCGCAAGGGCGCGCAGAAGATCGCGCAGAATCCGGCGGTCCGCAACACCGCGGAGAGCGCCGTGCAGCAGGGCCGCAGCGCCGCCTCGAAGGCGGCCGGCTCGGTCACCGCGAAGTTCGGCGACCGCCTGCCGGAGGCACTGGCCGGGAAGGTCCGGTCGCTGCACAACGGCAACGCGCCGCAGGACGACTGGGGGACCTCGAACACCTGAGGCCGCCCGGTCACCCCGGTGAAACCCCGGCGATCTCCGGGCCGCCACGGCCCGGAGATCGGCCTGCGGATCTGCCCGGAAATCGGCCCGGGGATCGCCCCGCAGATCGCTGACCGAGATCATTCCGTGAGACACACGGCGCCCCCGGTGCGGCATCATCTGCGGCATGGGCAAAGTGGCCGGCATAGACAGCTCCAGCGCAGGCACCACCGTCGTCGTGTGCGACAGCGACACCGGGGAGGTGCTGCGGCAGGGCCATGCCCCGCATCCGATCGGCGAAGGCGAGAAGCCGACCGAGATCGATCCGCAGGCGTGGCTGCTCTCGCTCGGCGAGGCGGCCAAGAACGGCGTGCTGGAGGGCGTACAGGCGATCGGGATCTCCGGCCAGCAGCACGGCCTGCTCGCGCTGGACGCGGGCGGCGTGACCGTACGGGCGGCGCTGCTGCGCGGGGACAAGCGGGCGCAGGTGCAGGCCGCGGACCTGACCGAGGAACTGGGCGGGACCGGCGCCTGGATGGAGGCGGTCGGCGGCGTCCCGCTGGCCTCGTACCCGATCGCCAAGCTGCGCTGGCTGGCGCAGCACGAGCCGGCCACCGCCCAGCGGACCGCGCAGGTGATGCTGCCGCACGACTGGCTGGTGTGGCAGCTGCTGGGCCGGCCGGCCCGCCGTACCACCGACCGCGGTGACGCCTCCGGCACCGGCTACTGGTCGGCGGCCACCGGCGAGTACCGCACCGACCTGGTCGAGCGGGCGCTCGGCCACCAGGTGGCGCTGCCCGAGGTGCTGGCCCCCGCCGAGCCCGCCGGGCAGACCCCGGAGGGCCTGCTGATCAGCGCCGGCACCGGCGACACCATGGCCGCCGCGCTCGGCCTCGGTCTGCGGCCCGGGGACGCGGTGGTCTCGCTGGGCGCCGGCGGCACCGTCTTCGCGGTGCACCAGGAGGCGCTGACGGACCCCACCGGTACGGTCACCGCCTTCGCCGACGCCACCGGCCGCCATCTGCCGCTGGTGCACGTCAGGAACGCGGTACGGACGCTGCGCGCCACCGCCGAGCTGCTGGGCACCGACCTGGAGGGCCTCTCCGAGCTGGCGCTGCAGTCGACGCCGGGTGCGTACGGGCTGGTGCTGCTGCCGTACCTGGAGGGCGAGCGGACCCCCGACCTGCCGCACACCGCGGGCACCCTGGCCGGGCTGCGGCGGGACTCGATGAAGCGCGAGCACCTGGCGCGGGCCGCGTTCGAGGGCATGCTCTGCGGGCTCACGGACGCGCTGGACGTGCTGCGGGACAAGGGTGTGCAGGTGCACCGGGTGTTCCTGCTCGGGCCGGCCGCCGAACTGCCCGCGGTACAGGCCATCGCACCCGCGCTGCTGGGCGCGCCGGTGGTCGTCCCCGCGGCGGCTGAGTACGCGGCGATCGGCGCCGCCCGGCAGGCGGCCTGGTCGCTGGGCGCGGTGCTGGGGTCGCAGTCGCAGTCCGAGCCGCCGCACTGGGAGCAGGAGAACGCCACGCTGCTGGACCCGGGGGACGAGGCGGCCGTCGGGTCCGCGGTGCGGCAGCAGTTCACCGCGGTCCGCGAGCACACCCACCCGGGGGCCTTCGCCACGCGGTGAGCGCCGGGCCCCGGGGGCCTTCGCCGCGCGATGACCGCCGGGCCCCCGGCGGACGGCATGCCCGCGGAAGCCACCCCCCGCGGCTCGGTGAACGCCGGCCCCCCGGCGGACGGCACCGCGGAGGCCGCCCCGCCGCCCCTCCTCCACCCCCGGGCCACCGGCATGTCCCGGCCCCGGGTTAATCACCTGCGCCCCGGGCCCGGCGGAAGATAGGGTTGCCCGCCGGTTGCGGGCGGACGCAGCGGGCCGGACCCGCCTGCCGTGTCAACCTCCGACGGGCGTCACGCGTCCTGCCGGTCAAAACCCCCGCGCTCCCGCCGACCCCGCCGTCCGAAGTCCCGAGGTATTGCGTTGTGCTGATCCGACTCCTGCGGTCCCATCTGGGGCCGTACAAACGCCCCATCGGTCTGCTGGTGCTGCTCCAGCTCGTGCAGACCATCGCCACCCTCTACCTGCCCACCCTCAACGCGGACATCATCGACAACGGCGTCGTCAAGGGCGACACCGGCTACATCATGAGCACCGGCGGCATCATGCTCGGGGTGACCGTCGTCCAGGTGTGCTGTGCGATCGGCGCGGTCTTCTTCGGCGCCAGGACCGCGATGGCGATCGGCCGGGACATCCGCGCGGCCGTCTTCAACAAGGTGCAGACGTTCTCCGCCCGCGAGGTCGGCCAGTTCGGGGCGCCGTCGCTGATCACCCGCACCACCAATGACGTCCAGCAGGTGCAGATGCTGGTGCTGATGACCTTCACGCTGATGGTCTCGGCGCCGATCATGTGCGTCGGCGGCATCGTGCTGGCGCTCGGCCAGGACGTCCCGCTCTCCGCGCTGCTGCTGGTGGTGGTGCCGGTACTGGGCATCTCGGTGAGCCTGATCATCCGCAGGCTGCGGCCGCTCTTCCGCACCATGCAGACCCGGGTGGACACGGTGAACCGGGTGCTGCGCGAGCAGATCACCGGTATCCGGGTGATCCGGGCGTTCGTCAAGGACGACTACGAGCAGCAGCGGTTCGGCGCCGCCAACGACGAGCTGACCTCGGTGTCGCTGGCCACCGGGCGCCTGCTGGCGCTGATGTTCCCGGTGGTGATGGCGGTGGTCAACGTCTCCAGCGTGGCGGTGCTCTGGTTCGGCGCGCACCGCATCGACAGCGGCGGGATGCAGATCGGCGCGCTCACCGCGTTCCTCAGCTATCTGATGCAGATCCTGATGTCGGTGATGATGGCCACCTTCATGTTCATGATGGTGCCGCGGGCCGAGGTCTGCGCCGAGCGCATCGAGGAGGTGCTGGACACCGAGTCCAGCGTCGTCCTCCCGGCCCATCCGGTCACCACCCTGCGGCGGCACGGCGAACTGGAGCTGTCCGCCGTGGACTTCGCCTATCCGGGCGCCGAGGCGGCGGTGCTGCGCGGGGTGGACCTGGTGGCCAGGCCCGGGCAGACCACCGCGGTGATCGGCTCCACCGGCAGCGGCAAGTCGACGCTGCTGGGCCTGATCCCGCGGCTGTACGACGCCACCGGCGGCCGGGTGCTGGTGGACGGCGAGGACGTCTCGCGGCTCGACGCGGCGCTGCTGTCGCAGACGGTGGGTCTGGTGCCGCAGAAGCCGTACCTCTTCTCCGGCACGGTCGCCTCCAACCTCCGGTACGGCAAGCCGGAGGCGACCGACGAGGAACTGTGGCACGCGCTGGAGGTGGCGCAGGCCAAGGACTTCGTCAGCGCGCTGGAAGGCGGCCTGGACGCGCCGATCGCGCAGGGCGGCACCAATGTCTCCGGCGGTCAGCGACAGCGGCTGGCCATCGCGCGGGTGCTGGTACGGCGGCCGGAGATCTACCTCTTCGACGACTCCTTCTCCGCGCTGGACTACGCGACCGACGCGGCGCTGCGCCGGGCGCTGGCCCGGGAGACCTCGGAGGCGACCGTGGTGATCGTCGCCCAGCGGGTGTCCACCATCCGCGACGCGCACCGGATCGTCGTCCTCGACGAGGGCCGGGTGGTCGGCACCGGCACCCACGCCGAACTGATGCTGAACAACGAGACGTACCGGGAGATCGTGTTGTCGCAGCTGACCGAGCAGGAGGCCGCAGCGTGAGCGAGGGGGAGGGAAAACCGGCGGTGCAGCGGGGGCCGCGGCCGATGCCGGGGCCCGGGCGGTTCATGAGCGGCGGGCCGGTCGAGCGGTCGATGGACTTCCAGGGGTCGCTGAAGCGGCTGTTGCGGATGATGCGGCCGGACCGGTTCCTCCTGTACACGATGCTGGTGCTGGGCATCGTCAGCGTCGGCCTGTCGGTGACCGGACCGCGGATCCTCGGGCACGCCACCGACCTGATCTTCGCCGGGGTGATCGGCCGGCAGATCAGGGGCGGCTCCAAGGAGCAGGCCCTGGACTCGCTGCGAGCCCACGGCCAGGGCAAGATCGCCGACGTGGTGTCGGGCATCGACTTCACCCCCGGCCAGGGCATGGACTTCGACGCCATCGGAAAGGTGCTGCTGCTCGCGCTCGGCGTCTACGTGGTCGCCGCGGTGCTCAGCGTCTTCCAGATGCGTACCGCCACCAAGGTCATCAACCGCGCTGTCTACCGGATGCGCAAGGACGTCGAGGCGAAGCTCTCCCGGCTGCCGCTGTCGTACTTCGACCAGCAACCGCGCGGCGAGGTGCTCAGCCGGGCCACCAACGACATCGACAACATCGGCCAGACGATGCAGCAGACCATGGGCCAGCTGGTCAACTCGCTGCTCACCATCATCGGCGTGCTGGCGATGATGTTCTGGATCTCCTGGCTGCTCGCGCTGGTCGCGCTGGTGACCGTCCCGGTGACGCTGCTGGTGGCGACGAGGATCGGCAAGCGGGCCCAGCCGCAGTTCGTCCAGCAGTGGAAGACCACCGGGGCGCTCAACGCGCACATCGAGGAGATGTACACCGGTCACTCGCTGGTGAAGGTCTTCGGCCGGGCGAAGGAGTCCGCGGAGATCTTCGAACGGGAGAACAGCGCGCTGTACCGGACAGGTTTCCGCGCCCAGTTCATCTCCGGCATGATCCAGCCGATGATGATGTTCATCGGCAACATCAACTACGTGCTGGTCGCGGTGATCGGCGGCCTGCGGGTCGCCTCGGGCGCGCTGTCCATCGGTGACGTGCAGGCGTTCGTGCAGTACTCGCGGCAGTTCAGCCAGCCGCTGACGCAGGTCGCGAGCATGGCGAACCTGATCCAGTCCGGGGTCGCCTCGGCCGAGCGGGTCTTCGAACTCCTCGACGCCGGGGAGCAGTCGCCCGAGCCCACCGCGCTGGCCCGCCCGGCCGGGCTGCGGGGACGGGTGGCGCTGGAGAAGGTCGCCTTCCGCTACGACCCGGACCGGCCGCTCATCGACGACCTGTCGCTGACGGTCGAGCCCGGCCACACGGTGGCGATCGTCGGCCCGACCGGCGCCGGCAAGACCACGCTGGTCAATCTGCTGATGCGGTTCTACGAGGTCTCCGGCGGCCGGATCACCCTGGACGGCACCGACGTCTCGGCGATCTCCCGGGAGGAGCTGCGGTCCTCGATAGGGATGGTGCTCCAGGACACCTGGCTCTTCGGCGGCACCATCGCCGAGAACATCGGGTACGGCCGGGAGGGCGCGAGCCGCGAGGACATCGAGGCGGCGGCGCGGGCGGCGCACGCGGACCGCTTCATCCGCACCCTGCCGGACGGGTACGACACGGTCATCGACGACGAGGGCAGCGGAGTCAGCGCGGGCGAGAAGCAGCTCATCACCATCGCCCGGGCGTTCCTGTCCGACCCGGTGATCCTGGTGCTGGACGAGGCGACCAGCTCCGTCGACACCCGCACCGAGGTGCTGATCCAGCGGGCGATGGCCAAGCTCAGCCACGGCCGGACCAGTTTCGTCATCGCGCACCGGCTGTCCACCATCCGCGACGCCGACGTCATCCTGGTGATGGAGTCCGGGTCGATCGTGGAGCAGGGCACGCACGAGGAACTGCTGGCCGCGCAGGGGGCGTACGCGCGGCTGTACGCGGCGCAGTTCGCGCAGGCGGTGGTGGAGGTCGACTGAGGACCGCCGCCGGGGTCCGGGGCGCGCGCCCCGGACCCGGACGGGCCGGCCGGCGGTCAGTCGAGGTAGCCGCGCAACTGGTCGGCGAAGGCGTGGTCGCGGAGCTTGCTCAGCGTCTTGGACTCGATCTGGCGGATACGTTCCCGGGTGACCCCGAAGATCCGGCCGATCTCCTCCAGCGTGCGGGGCCGGCCGTCGGCGAGCCCGTACCGCAGCTGGACGACCTTGCGTTCGCGCTCACCGAGCGTGGAGAGCACCGCCTCCAGGTGTTCGCGCAGCAGAAGGAAGGCGGCGGACTCCACGGGCGAGGTGGCGTCGCCGTCCTCGATGAGGTCGCCGAGCGCGACGTCGTCCTCCTCGCCGACCGGCGCGTGCAGCGACACCGGCTCCTGGGCCAGCCGCAGCACCTCGCAGACCCGCTCCTCGGTCAGGTCGAGCTGGACCGCCACCTCTTCGGGGCTGGGCTCGTAACCGCGTTCCTGGAGCAGGCGGCGCTGGACCCGTACCACCCGGTTGATCAGCTCGACCACGTGCACCGGGACGCGGATCGTACGGGCCTGGTCGGCGAGCGCGCGGGACATGGCCTGGCGGATCCACCAGGTGGCATAGGTGGAGAACTTGTAGCCGCGGGCGTAGTCGAACTTCTCGACCGCGCGGATCAGGCCGAGGTTGCCCTCCTGGACCAGGTCGAGCATGGTCAGGCCGCGGCCGACGTAGCGTTTCGCCACCGAGACGACCAGCCGCAGGTTGGCCTCGATCAGGCGGCGTTTGGCCATCCGGCCGAGCACCACGAGCCGGTCGAGGTCGACGGCGAGCTGCGAGTCGTCCAGGTCGGGGAAGGCGGCCAGCTTCTCCTCGGCGAAGAGGCCGGCTTCGACCCGGCGGGCCAGGTCGACCTCCTCCTCGGCGGTGAGCAGCGGGATCCGGCCGATCTCCCGGAGGTACTGGCGGAAGAGGTCGGCCGACGGTCCTGCGGTCTCCGGGCGCGGGGGACTGACCGGCGGGGCGGTGTCGAGGATGCCGAGGGTGCCGAGGGACTCGGGGATGCCGGTGCCGAGAGCGGCGAGGGCCTCGGGGGTGCCGAGAGCGGCGGCGGCCTCGGGGATCACGTCCTCGCCGGGGCCGTCCCCGGGCACCTCACCGGACAGGCCGGCCGGCTCGTCCGCGGCGTCCCGGCGCTCCCCCGGCACCCTGGGCGCGGCCGGGTCCCCGGGCTGCTCCGGCAGCGGCGGAGGCTCCATGGCGACCACCTCGGCCACGGCCGGCAACGTCGGATAATCGGTCTCTGCCTGGATCTGGCTTCGGGTCTGCACGGAAGCGACCTCCGCGGTGAGCGCGTCGATGGGCTCGGAGACGGGCTGGGGCCGAGCGGATCGTCGAAGCTGCGGGTAAGCCTGGCCCCCGGGCGCCGTCACCCAGTGTGGCCCACGACGCGCCTTCGCCACGAGGGGCGTGCGTGGCCTTTTTCACACCACGTCACCACACGCGTCCGCCTGGTGACCCGGTGCCGACCGGCGGCGCGGGCGGGACGGGCGGGACGGCGCCGCGACGGGCACGGCCGACCGCCCGTGGCAGCGGACCGTCAGAGACCTGCCGCGCCCTGCAGCCGCAGGCGCTGGCTGTACTGCTGGAGCGCCCACAGCTCGTCCCGGACCGCGATGGCCTCGGGGGCGTCCGCGCGGACGCCCTGGGCCCCGAGACGGGCCAGGGTGGCCTGGACCTCGGCGGCCCGGCGGTCGACGGCGAGCATCCGGACGCGTACCAGCACCTCGCCCGCGTAGATCTCCGGCACCTTGTGCATCACCGGCTCGACCGCCAGCTCGGTCACCATCATCCGTACGGTGTCGTCCGGCGCCGCCTCGCGGACCCGGACCAGATAGTCGCCGTCGGCCCGCTCCACCCCGCCGGCCTCGGCGATCACCCGGCGCACCGCGGCATAGGGCGGGCCGGTGAACTCGTCCTCGCCATAGGCGTCGAAAGCCGGCGAGACCAACTGCGGGTACTGCAGGGCCAGTTTCAGCAGCTCGCGCTCCACCCGGTGGGCGGGGCTGCGCAGGTCGAGGCGGGGGCCGCGAGGACCGGCCGGGGCGGCGGACCGGGTCTCGGGCGCGGCGCCGTACCCCGGGCGGACCCGGCGGTCGCGCTCGGGGGCCTGGCCGGCCGCCCGGGCCCGCGACATCGCCCGTACCCGGCGGATGATCGACTGCTCCTCTGACTGGGTGGCCATGCCGGCCATGCCGACCAGCCGGATCGCGTAACGGTCGCGCAGCGCCTGGTTCTTGATCGCGGCGACCACCGGGACCGCCGCGTCCACCGCCGCCACCCGGCCCTCGTCGGTGTCCAGGTTGTAGCGGCTGACGATCGAGCGCAGGGCGAAGGCGAAGAGCGGGGTGCGGGCGTCCATCAGCCGCTGGACCGCCGCGTCGCCCTCGGCGAGCCGCAGTTCACAGGGGTCCATACCGCCCGGGGTGATCGCGATGGACGTCTCGGCGGCGAACTTCTGGTCGTCCTCGAACGCGCGCAGCGCCGCCTTCTGCCCGGCGTCGTCGCCGTCGAAGGTGAACACCACCTCGGCGGTGGAGTTGTCCATCAGCAGCCGGCGCAGGATCTTGATGTGCTCGCCGCCGAAGGCCGTGCCGCAGGTGGCGATCGCCGTGGTCACCCCGGCGAGGTGGCAGGCCATCACGTCGGTGTAGCCCTCGACCACCACCGCCCGGCCGGTCTTCGCGATCTCCTTCTTGGCCAGGTCGATCCCGTAGAGCACCTGGGACTTCTTGTAGAGCGGTGTCTCGGCGGTGTTGAAGTACTTCGG
Source organism: Streptomyces sp. NBC_01476 (assembly GCF_036227265.1). NCBI lineage: Bacteria > Bacillati > Actinomycetota > Actinomycetes > Kitasatosporales > Streptomycetaceae > Streptomyces > Streptomyces sp. NBC_01476. The sequence continues at coordinate 2,459,495 of NZ_CP109446.1, forward strand.
GCCCTGGTCGTCCTCACGGAGCTTGCGCGCGCCGAAGCCGATCACCTCGCCGGTGATGTCGCGGATCGGCCACATCAGCCGTCCCCGGAACCGGTCGATCACACCGCCGCGCCGGCTCTCCGAGGCCAGTCCGGAGACGATCAGCTCCCTGTCGGTGAAGCCCTTCCCGCGCAGGAACCGCACCAGGTGGTCCCAGCCGGCCGGTGAGTACCCGACGCTGAAGTGCTCGGCCGCGGCCTGGTCGAAGCCCCGCTCGGCGAGGAACTTCCGCCCGATCTCCGCCTCGGCCGAGCCCATCTGCTCCTGGTAGAAGAGCGCTGCGGCCCGGTGCGCCTCCACCAGCCGGATGCGCTCCCCCTGCTGCCGGCCGGGGACATGGCTGCCCTCTTCGTACCGCAGCGTGATCCCGGCCTGCCCGGCCAGCCGCTCCACCGCCTCGGTGAAGGTCAGGTGGTCCAGCTTCATCACGAAGGCGAGGGTGTCCCCGCCTTCACCGCATCCGAAGCAGTGGTAGAGGCCCTTGCTCGGACTGACCTGGAAGGAGGGGGACTTCTCGTCGTGGAAGGGGCACAGGCCCTTGAGGTTGCCGCCGCCGGCCGGGCGGAGATGGAGGTATTCGGAGACGACGGAGTCGATCGGGACGGCGTCGCGTACCGCCCTTACGTCGTCGTCTCTGATCCTGCCTGCCACAGGGGCAGTCTACGGCCCAGGTGGGACAGGCCGGTTCGGCCGGATGCATTGACCAAGGGGTGGGCAGCGGCTAGCTTTCGTCCAATCGTTAGGAACCTTTCCTAATGTGGGGAGCGAGGAGAGGCAGTCGCATGCCGTTCCGTCGTAGCGCCGGCAGCAGGGCGAACCGCGGGGCCAGGGCCGTACTGACCGGGCTGACCGCCGCCGCCCTGCTGGCCGGCCTCTCGCTGACCGGCGGGGCGGGCCGCGCGGAGGCCGGCGAGGTCACCACCGCGGGGCTGGTCCGGGTCAATCAGGTCGGGTACGCCGGCGACGGCGCGAAGGAAGCCTTCCTGCTCGCCGGTTCGGCCGTGTCGGGGGCGGCCTGGCGGCTGGTGGACAGCCATGGGCGGGCGGTCGCGTCGGGGCGGACCACGGCGAGCCTGGGGACGTGGAACACCGCGTACCGGGCCGTCTACCTGATCGACTTCAGCGCGGTACGGACCCCGGGCACCTACCACCTGGTGGTCAGCGGCGCCGCCACCGGCACCTCCCCGCGGTTCACCATCGGCTCCCCCGCCGAGGTGTCCGGGAAGCCGGCCGCCGACGCCACCGCCTTCTTCCAGGCCCAGCGGGACGGCGCGGACACGATCCCCGGGCAGTTGCGGCGCGAACCGTCGCACCTGAACGACGCCAGGGCATCGGTCTACGCCTGGCCGTCCTTCACCGATCCGGACAGCGACACGATCACCGCCGCGCCGCGGAAGCTCGGCGGGCCGGTGGACGTCTCGGGCGGCTGGTTCGACGCGGGCGACTACCTGAAGTTCACCGAGACCACCTCGTACGCCGTCGCGGCGCTCCAGATCGCCGCGCTGCGCACCGGCGCCGGCCCGAAGTCCGCGCTGGGCGAGGAGGCGCAGCACGGTCTGGACTGGCTGGACAAGATGTGGGACGAGAAGACCCGCACCCTCTACATCCAGGTCGGCATCGGCTCGGGCACCGAGGACGGCAGCGTCGTCGGCGACCACGACGTGTGGCGGCTGCCGGAACTCGACGACACCGACAGCGCCGATCCGCTGCTGCGGAACCGTCCGGTCTTCCGGGCCGCCGCCCCCGGCTCGCTGATCAGCCCCAACCAGGCCGGGCGGCTCGCCGCCGACTTCGCGCTGGCCGCGCAGCGGTTCGCTGCGAGCGACCGGACCAGGGCCCGCGGCTATCTGGCGACGGCCGCGCAGATCTACGGCCTGGCCGACACCCGGCCTGGGCAGCTCGTCACCACCGTCCCGTACGGCTACTACCCGGAGACCAGCTGGCAGGACGACCTGGCCTTCGGCGGCGCCGAACTGGCCCTCGCGGCCCAGCGGCTGGGCGACCACCGGGCCTCGGCCTGGCTGGCACAGGCGGCGGGCTGGGCGAAGGGCCACCAGCGCGAGGACGGCGCGGACACCCTCAACATGTACGACACCAGCGCGCTCGCCGACCTCGATCTGGCCCGCGCGGTGAAGGCGGCGGGCAAGCCGAAGGGCCTGGCGGTGTCGTACGGCGGGCTGATCGGCTTCGTGCGGGGGCAGCTGGACACCGGGCGGGACCGGGCGGCGGCCGATCCCTTCCACGCGGGCGCCGTCTACGACGACTTCGACGCGGACTCGCACACGATGGGTCTGGCGGCGACCGTGCGGCTGTACCAGGCGGTGACCGGCGACAGCTCGTACGACCGGTTCGGTACGCAGCAGCTCGACTGGCTGCTGGGCGCGAACGCCTGGGGCACGTCCTTCATGGTCGGCGAGGGCAGCACCTTCCCGGAGTGCACCGCTGGCGAGCTGGGCAACCTCGCGGGCAGCCTGAACGGGAAGCGGCCGCTGGAAGTGGGCGCGATCGTCAACGGGCCCAACGGCTCCGGGCAGTTCGCCGACGGCCTCGGCGACTACCTGGACGGGATGCGGCCCTGCCCGCCGGCCGGGGACCCGTTCGGCGCCTTCACCGGCCACGGCAGCACCTACGTGGACGACGTCAGGTCCTGGCAGAGCTCGGAGCCGGCGCTGGACATGGACGCGTCGGGCCTGCTGGCCTTCGCGCTGAGCCGGGGGTACCGGAGTTAGCGGTCGAGGTCCTTGGTGACGAAGACGTAGTGCGGGCCGCTCGGCTGGATGCTGAACTCCTCGCCGGTCGCGGTGAAGCCCAGGTGCTCGTAGAAGCCGGTGGCGGAGACGCGGCCGTTGCACCAGCCGAGTGCGGCGCCGCGGGCGGCGGCCTCGCGCAGGCCGGCGTTGAGGGCGGCGGCGCCGAAGCCCTGGCCGCGGACCTCGGGTGAGCTGCCCATGCCGCGGAAGCGGTAGGCGAGGGCGGTGTCGCCGGGCAGCGGGTCGGGGAAGAAGGTCACACAGCCCTTGACCGCTCCGGCGTCGTCGTACACCGCTATGTGGAAGGTGTCGCCGCGCGAGTCCTCCGGATAGACGGCGGTCTCGCGCGGCATCCCGGTGCGCAGCACCGCCCACCGCAGGGCGAAGATCTCCTCGACGGGTACGACGGCGGTCCGCATGGGGGTGTCCTTCCTGGTCAGTCCAGGAGAGAGGCTAGCGCGACCGAGGGATCGGCCAGGGCGTCGGGGTCCACCGGGCGCCCGGAGCGGATCAGCTGCTGGATCGCCTCGGTGACGTCCCACACATTGACGTTCATCCCGGCCAGCACCCGGCCGTCGCGCAGCCAGAAGGCGATGAACTGCCGCTTTCCGACGTCCCCGCGGCAGACCACCTGGTCGTAGCCGCCCGGGGCGGCGTGCCCGGAGAACTCCATGCCGAGGTCGTACTGGTCGGAGAAGAAGTACGGAATCCTGTCGTACGCCACCTCCTGGCCGAGCATGGCGCGGGCGGCGGCCGGGCCGCCGTTGAGGGCGTTCGCCCAGTGCTCGACGCGCAGCCTCTCCCCCAGCAGCGGGTGCTCGGCGTTGGCCACGTCACCGGCGGCGTAGATGTCGGGGTCGGAGGTGCGCAGCGACGCGTCGACCGCGATGCCGCCGCCCTGGGACCTGTCGGCCAGCGTCAGTCCTGCGGACTCGGCGAGCGCGGTACGCGGCGCGGCGCCGATCGCGGCGAGCACGTCGTGGGCCGGGTGCTCCTCGCCGTCGTCGGTGATCGCGGCCAGCACCATGCCGTCCTGGCCGGTGATCTCGGTGAGCCTGCGGCCGAACTGGAAGCGGACGCCGTGCTCGGCGTGCAGATCGGTGAAGACCGACCCCAGCTCCGGGCCGAGCACCGCGTGCAGGGGCGTCGGGGAGGGCTCGACGATGGTCACCTCGGCGCCGTAACCGCGGGCGGCGGCGGCCACCTCCAGGCCGATCCAGCCGCCCCCGGCGATCACCAGGTGGCCGTTCTCCCGGCCGAGGTTGGTCAGCACGTTCTTCAGCCGGTCGGCGTGCGCGAGGCGGCGCAGGTGGTGCACGCCGGCCAGGTCGGTGCCGGGGATGTCCAGCCGGCGCGGCTCGGCACCGGTGGCGAGCAGCAGCTTGTCGTACTGCAGCGTGGTGCCGTCGCCGAGGGTGACGGTGTGCGCGGCGCGGTCCAGGTGCACCACCGGCTGGCCGAGGTGCAGCTCGACGTCGTGCTCGGCGTACCAGCCGGTCTGCTGGACGAAGACGGCGTCCCGCTCGGAGCCGCCGGTGAGATAGCCCTTGGAGAGCAGTGGGCGTTCGTAGGGGTGGTCGCGTTCGTCGCCGATCAGTATCACCCGGCCGGTGAATCCCTCGGACCGGAGCGTCTCCGCGGCCTTCGCCCCGGCGAGCCCCGCTCCGACGATCACGAAGGTCTGGTGTGCGTCCACCACTGTGCGCCTCCCCTGCCGGTTTTTGCCGGTCGTTCGTTACACGCGAGCGTCCCGCACGTCAGGTCCGTCCGGAAGAGCGCCGCGCCGTTCCGTTTGTGCGCCGTTCATATGCCGCAAGCGCTGTGTCCAGTTCAGCGGAGCACCGCGGACGGGTCGCGTGGGCACCCGGTGATCATCGCATCCCGCCCGGCGGGCACCGAAACCGCCGGGGCGCAAGAGGCGTGCGTGACTTCAGTCGGTGAGTCTGGCGTGCAGCGCGGTCGCCGCCGCGTCCGTCAGCGAGGCGATCTGGTCCACCACCGCGCGACGGCGTCCCCGGTCGTCGGCGGCAGCTTCGAACAGGGCGCGGAACTGCGGGTCGAGCCCGTACGGTGCCCGCTCCAGCAGGGTCTGCGCCAGCTCCCCGATGACGACCCGCTGCTCGGCGCGCCGCCGTGCCTGCGCGGCGCGCTGCATCACATACCGGTCGGCGACCGCCTTGAGCACCGCGGACTCCAGGCGCTGCTCGTGCGGGACGACCAGCTCGGCGCCGTACCGGGTGAGCCGGGCGGTGCCGTACCGCTCGCGGGTGGCGCTCTCTGCGGCGAGGCAGAAACGGCCGATGAGCTGGGAGGCGGCGTCCTTCAGGCGCGCCTGGTCCAGCGCGCTGCCGTCGTAGCGGTGCGGCCACCAGGGCTGGTCGAGCAGCCGGTCGAGGGCGGCGGCCAGCTCGGCCGGGTCGGTGCCGGGCGGGGCGTACCGCGCGGCGGCGCAGCCGAACACCTCGGCGCGGTCGGCGGCCGAGCGCAGCGCCCGGGGGTCGATGTGTCCCGCCTGGAGGGCGTCCTCCACGTCGTGCGCGCAGTAGGCGACATCGTCCGCCCAGTCCATGACCTGCGCCTCGAAGCAGCGCCGGTCGCCGGGTGCGCCGTCCCGCAGCCAGCCGAAGACCGGCAGGTCGTCCTCGTACACCCCGAACTTGGGGCTGCCCGGCGCGGTCGGGTGCCCGCCGCGCGGCCAGGGGTATTTGGTGGCCGCGTCCAGCGCGGCCCGGGTGAGATTGAGGCCGACGCTGACCACGCCGCCCTCGGGCGCGGCCACGAACCGCTTGGGCTCGATGCGGGTCAGCAGCCGCAGGCTCTGCGCGTTCCCCTCGAACCCCCCGCAGTCCGCGGCGAATTCGGCCAGCACCAGTTCGCCGTTGTGCCCGAAGGGCGGGTGCCCGAGGTCGTGCGCCAGGCAGGCGGTCTCCACCAGGTCCGGGTCGCAGCCGAGCGCCGCGCCCAGCTCGCGGCCGACCTGCGCGCACTCCAGCGAGTGGGTGAGCCGGGTCCGCGGGCTGGTGTCGGTGACCGCGGCGCCGCTCGCCCCGGGGTCGACCACCTGGGTCTTGCCGGCCAGCCGGCGCAGCGCGGCGGAGTGCAGCACCCTGGCCCGGTCACGCTGGAACGCGGTGCGCCCGGGGCGTTTGTCCGGCTCGGGCACATAGCGCTCCAGGTCCGCCGAGCCGTACGGTCCGTAGCGCTCGTACGGTCCGGGGTGCGCGGTGGCCACGGCGGCCGGTCGGTTCTCGCGTTCCATAATCACGACGGTAACCGCCCGCACTGACGTCGCGGCGACGCGTACGTGTACGGATGGGTCACATCCGGACGTAAACCCCCGCAGCGGGCGCGGCCGGAGGCAGCGGGGCGCCGGCCGCCCGGTCGTAGCGGTGCAGGACCAGCCGGGCCATGGCCTCGTGGTCGCCCAGCGGCGCCGCGGCGATCCAGGGGGCGGCGGCCCGGACCTGGGCGGCGAACCGGCCGGGGGCGGTGAAACAGCTCGCGACGGCGATCCGGCGCAGACCGCGGGCCTCGAACGCGGCGACCGCTTCGGGGACGGTCGGGGCGGCGGCGGAGGCGAAGGCCGGCCGTACCGGGATGCCGCCGAGCAGGGCGCCGAGCAGGGCGGCGGTACGGGCGGTGCCGGCGGCCGACCCGGGACTGCGGGACCCGGCGGCGGCCAGCACCACGGCCTCGGGCGGTCCTTCGCCGGGCTTGGCCGCCTCCAGCAGGCGGGCGTGCAGCACCTGCGCCAGCAGCGGATGCGGGCCGAGCGGCGCGGCGACCGTGCCCCGCAGGTGGGCGGCCGCGGCCAGCGCCCGCGGCAGGTCCACCGTGACGTGGTGGCCGCGGCCGAGCAGCAGCGGTACGAGGACGGCGCCGCCGCGCAGTCCGGCGAGCGTGTCGGCGAGCAGCGGCTCGTTCAGCTCGATGTGGCCGAGGCGGACGTCGAGGCCGGGGCGGCGGGCCCGTACCCGGTCGAGCAGCGCGCGTACGGTCCGCAGCGCCTGCGGGTCGCGGCTGCCGTGCGCGACGGCGACCAGGGCGGGACGGCGGAAGGTCATGGGGTGAGCGTGGACGGGCGCGGTTGCCGGGCCGTTGCGGGGTGGGCGACAGCGCGTATCGGTGGGCTCAGCGGCGGGCCGGGACGGCTGTGAGTTCCGTGGGCGGCGGGGGCCGCGCGGCTGCGCGGCCGGGGCCGGGTGCCGCCGGGATCAGCGGAGAAACCGCAGGTGACGAGGGGTCAGCAGGCGGGCGGAGGGCCGTTGTCAGTGGGGGGTTCTAGTGTGATCGACATCGCAGGCGGGACCGTGAACGGAACCGCTTGAAGGCCGTCGAGGTGACGGCTGCGCGGGACCGGGGAGGGGCGCGGGTCATGGGGTGGATCGAGACGGCGGACGGATACGCCGTCACGCTGGAGGGCGTGAAGGTGGTGTGCCGGAACGCCGCCGGACGGGCACTGAAGCAGGTGCCGGGGAAGCTGCGGGACGACCCCGAGGTGCTGCGGCTGCGGCAGCTCGCGGAGTGGTTGCAGCGGCACGAGCGGGAGTGTCTGGCGCAGGTGGACGGCTGGTTGGTGCGTTCGCTGCCGGTGCCCGCCGTCCTGCTGGCCGAGGTCTGGCCGGATGCCGCCTGGCAGCAGGTGCTCCGCGATCTGGTGGTCGCCCCGGTGGCCGCGGACGGCACCCCGGATCTGGCCAGGGCGGGATTCCTGCGGGACGCCGACCGCGAGCGGGGGCTCGGGGTGGTGGACCTCGACGGGGACTCGGTGCGGCTGGAAGCGGAATCGGTGCTGATCCCGCACCCGGTGCTGCTGGTGGAGCCGGCCGGGCTGGACGAACTCCGGGAGTTCGCGGCCGAGCTGGACGTACGCCAGAGCCTCGGGCAGCTCTTCCGCGAGGTGTGGCGGCGGGCCGACGACGTGGATCCGGCGGCGTACGCGCTGACGGCGTACGCGGGCGGCCGGTTCGACCAGTTGCGGCACGCCACGGCCCGCGCGGTCCAGCACGGTTACCGGGTGCGCGGTGGCAACGCCACCTGCCAGGTGACCGAGGCCGGCCGGACGGTGGAGGCGTCCTTGTGGCTCGGCGCCGACTATCCGGAGGCCGAAGCGGTGACCGGTGACCTGGAGTGGCGCGGGCCGGACGGCAACCGGCTGCGGCTCGGCGAGGTCGGCCCGGTGGCCTGGTCGGAGGGGGAACGGATGGCGTCGCTGCTGTACGCGGGGCGGGTCGTGGACAAGGACGAGGAAGAGGCGGGGGACCGGTGAACGAGCGGGATCTGCTGGAAGCGGGGGCGGTGCTGCCGCTCGGCGGCGCACCGGAGGCGGCCGCCGGGGATGTGCTGGTGGCCCGGGGGTACCGGCACCCGGCACTGGACGACCGGGTCGTGGTGCGGCTGGTTCCGGAGGCGCTGGGCGAGGCGGAGGATCTCGCGCTGGAATTCCTCGGGTTCGGCGGGGAGCCCGCGGCGGCGGGTGACTCCGGGTCGGGCGACGGCTCTGGGGCAGGCAGTGACTCAGGGTCGGGCGGTGACGCCACGGCAGGTGACTTCACGTCAGGCGCCGGCTCTGCGGCGGCGGCCGGTGGCTCCGGCGGGCGGGGCGTGCGGGTCGGGCGGGTGAAGCGGCAGGCGCTCGGCTTCCCGGCCTGGGCCCTGGTCCACGACCCGGCCAACGGCCGGCACGCGCTGGCCGTGGTCAAGGAGATGGAGCGGCTGGCCCGCATCGCGGTCACCAAGCCCGGCCACGCCAAGGACGGCTTCGAGGAACTGGCCACCCGGCTCGACCGTTCCGTACCGCACTTCCTGCCCACGTACTACGAGGAGGTGGCCCGGCACTTCCTGGGCGCGGAGGCCACCACCTATGCGTCGGCGTTCTTCGGCAAGGCGCGCGACGCCGAGCGGCGGCACGCGCTGGCGGTGGACGAGGAGCGGCTGCGCGAGGTGTTCCTGGAGTTCGCCGCGGCCGGCGCGCTCAGCGGCAAGACGCTCCGGGAGCAGGCGAAGGGCCTGGCCGAACGCCTCACCCCGCAGACGGCTCTTGAGGAGTTCCGGCTGCTCTGCGTGGAGCGCGGCGCGGCCGGTCTGAGCCCGTACGCGGGCCTGCTGGAGGATCTGCGGCGGCTGGCGAAGGCGGCCGGGCGCGACGCCGCCGCCGAGGAGGTGTCGCTGGTCTCGGAGCTGCTGAAGTCGTCGGCGGTGGCCCGCGCCGCGATGTCCTTCTGGAAGAGCGCCCGCGGCGCGCTGGTCACCGCGGCCCGGCAGGACCCGGCGGTCCGGGTCCGGCTGCTGCACCTGCTGCCGACCGCGGGCGGCGAGCACACGGCCGCGTTCGACGAGACGTGGCTGGAGATCCTGGAAGCCGCGGGCGCGTTCACGCTGCTCGCCCGGACGGGGGGAGGCGCGGGGGCGGCTGCCACAGGGGAGCAGCCGCCCACCGCCGCCGCTTGGTTCGGCACCTGGGCGGCGCACCGGCAGCGCGGCTACTGGCGGCGGCAGGAGCGGATGCCCCGCGAGCTGGAGCTGGTCGAGCGGTTCGCCGCCCAACTGGCCGCGGAGCGGGAGCCGGTGCGGCTCGGCGGGGACCGCGGGCACACCGAGGTGGACCTGGACCTGCTGGACGCGTGCCTGGCACACGGCGTGCCGGTCACCGGCCCGGGCCGGGGCACCACGCTCAATCTGCGGAAATGGCTGGACGACGCGACGCCCGGCCGCCGTGATCTGGCCGCGGTGGTCGCCGATCCGCGGTTCGGTCCGCTGCTGCCGGCCGCGGTGGAGAAGGCGGCCGGTGGCCGCGGTGCCGCCGCGGCCCTGCACCGGCTGGCGTCGGGCCCGGTGCTCGGCCCGGTGGTCGGGCAGTGGCTCACCGACCGGGCGGCGGAGCTGGAACAGCCGCTCGGGCTCCCGGGCCTTGACCGGCTGCTGTCCCGGGTGAGCGGCTTCACCATCCCCTCGGCCCTGGCCGCCGCGCCCGTGGCCGCCGCCCGGATCGCGGCATTCGACGTGGCTCCGGTGCTCGCCCGCACCCTGCGGGCCGGCATCCTCGACGAACTGGGCTGGCCCGCCCTGGACCAAGCGCCGGCCCGGCTCCGCCCCGGCCGTACCAACCGCGACCACGGGTACCGGCTGGAGGACGCCTGGCCCGCGCTGATCGTCGCGGAGGACACCCGGGTGCTCGCGATCGGCCCGGAGGGCGTGCTGGACGACCGGACGCTGACGCTGCCGGCGCCGAACCCGTACAGCTGGATGCCGCCGGTCTTCCGCTGGCTGGACGGTCAGTGGCTGGTCGCCTCCGGGCACGGCGACGCGCGGCGGGCCGTCTGGTCCGGCCGGCCCGCGGACACCTTCCGGCCCAAGGGCACGCTGGAAGCCCCGGCCCAGGGTTCCGGCACGGTGTCGGTGCCCCTGCCCGGCGGCGGCCGGTTCTACGGCACCCGGCCGATGCAGGTGGGCGACACCTCCTTCGGCGACCGCCGGCCGGTCGCCTCGGACGGCATCTCCTACTGGGTGCTGCACGAGGACCACTGGTACGAGTACGACCCGGCGACCGCCACCCGGGGCCGCGCCTCGGTGCCCGCCTTCTTCGACGGCGCACTCGCCGAAGGACCGCGGGGTGCCCGGCTGCTGCCGCCGTCCTGCCGGCTGCTGCCGGTCCGGCCCGGCCTTGAGGGCTCGCCGTTCGGCAGCAAGGACGGCCTGCTGGGCTGGTGGGTGCGGTACGACCCGGCGGCCCGCACGATGACCGCCTGCTCGGTCGACGGCACCCACGGCCCGGACTGGCCCTGCGAGGAACTCCCGGACGGCACCCCGGTGATCAGCGGCGGCTCGCCGCTGCCGCCGCTGCGGCTGCCCGGCGGCGCGGCCCTGCACGCACGGGTTTCCGGCCACCGGACGGACTCGGTCTGGCTGTACGACGCCGAGGGCCTCGAACTCGCCCATGTGGAGGGCGGTGCGGCCGGCGGCCGGTACGCCAGGGGGACCGCGATCGTGCCGCCGGTCTGGTACTGGCACGCGCTGCGGGCGCGGGACGAGGCCGGCTCCGCGGTGCTCCGGACGGTCACCGACGCCCAGGCCGCCGCGCTGATCGCGGCGATGCCCGGCCCGCCCACGGAACCGGTCCGGGTCCCGACTCCCTTCCCGACCCCGCAGGAGGAGACCGCCGCCACGGCGGTACGGGCGTTGCTGCCTGGCATCAGCCACCCGGCCCTGGTCGAGGGCATCGCCGCACTCGCCATGGAGGCCGCCCGGCTCACCCGCTGGGTCGCCGCCTTCGCCGGCAAGAAGGAGAAGGCCGCCGCGCCGGCGTCCGCGCAGGACGCCGCGCCCCGGGTGCGGCACGCGCACGACGGCGCGCTGAACCATGCGCTCAGGGGCCTGGCGAGCGGCGGCCGTTACGGCTACTACGGCAGCGACACCGATCAGAGCACCGCCGCGATCGGGCAGGTCCTGGCCCTGCACCGGGCACTGAGCGGCGCCGCCGCGGTCCCCGCGGAAACCGCGGACGGGCACCCCCCGTTCACGGCGATGCGGGGCACCAACGTCAACTGGCTGCCGCTGCTCGGCCACGGCTTCACCGCCGCGGCGGCGCGGGCCGCGGCGGCCGGTACCTCGGACCAGGACCGGGCGGCGGTGCTGGAGTTCCTGCAGGCGGTGCTCGACGGCCCGGCCCCGTACGCCGATCCGCGCGGCCGGCTGCGGGTGGTGTCGCTCTGCGAGCCGGGCGACACCCGCGTGGAGCGGGCCGGCCAGGTGCTCCGGGCCGGTGACCGCACCCTGCTGCTCCTGACCTGCACCCACGTCCACGACAACGGGCGGCACTGGCAGGGCGTCGAACACGACCCGGAGCAGGGGTTCGGGGCCTGGGAGGGCTTCGACCTCAAGGAGTCGACGGTCATCGGCGCCCCCGGCGACCCGGCGGGGACCGCCGCCCTGGCCCGGCTGATCACGCTCACCGCGGAGCGCGGCCCGGTGCCGTACCGGCACGGAGCGGCCGAGCGCTTCGCGGCCCTGACCGGGGTGGACGTGTCACTGGCGGCGCTGCTGCTGCTCGGCCTGCCCGAGATCACCGGCTACGGCAGGGACGGCATCCCGGGACCGGAGACGCTGGCCCTCGCGGGACTGCGCCCCACCCGGGCGGTCACCGCCCGCGACGCCCTGCGACGGCTCAGCGGGGAACACCGCATCCGCCTGCTGGCCCGGCTGATGCCCGCCGACCCGGCGGCCGTCGAACGGCTGTGGGCCGACGGCTTCGACCCGGACGCCCTGGCCGACGAGTGGATCGCCATCCACGGCCGGCTGCGGCCGGTCCCGATCGAACTGCTGGAGCGCGCCGAGCGGGAGACGTCCATCGGCGAACAGCTGACCGCGGCCCTCAACCCCCGGTCGCGCCCCGAGCTGACCGGCCGCACCCGGCAGCGGCTCGACGCGAACCGGGCCCTGGTGGCCGACGACCCGGCCCAGCTGCTGTCGGGCCGGGAGCTGATGGGTTACGTCTCGGCGCTGCGCTGGCTCGCCTACCGGCTGCCGTACGGTGACCCGCTGCGGGCGGCGCTGCCCGAGACCCTGACGGCGCTGCGCTCCCGGCTGGCGGACGAGCAGCTGCTGCTCGACCTGTCGGTGGACTGGACCTCGGAGGGCAAACCGTCCTCGCACCGGGTCCGGGAGGCCTACGGGCTGCCGCGGACCGGTGGTCACGGGCCGGACGGCACCCTGCCGGCCGGGCCGGCGATCGTGCTGGTCCCGGCGCGCTACGGGCGCGAGCACGACGACGTGTGGGTGCGGCCGGCCGCGCTGCTGCCCGGGGCGTCCCCCGAAGGCGGCCCCGGCCACTCGGCGCTGACCCTGCTCACCGGCCTCAACCCCGGCCCGCTGCTGTGGGCACTGCGGGAGGTGCTCGGCGACGGCCTGGACGCACTGGTGGCGGCGGACGGCCCGGCGGGCGCCGCGCAGTACCCGGCGCACAGCGCGCCGGAGCTGGTCACGGCGGCGGCGCAGCGGCTCGGTCTGTCGCAGGACGCCGCCGCGCTCTACCTGATGCTGCTGGCGCTGCCCGACCCGACGGACCGCAATGTCACCGCCTGGACCGGCTGGAAGCCGGCCCGGAGCAAGCAGGCCCGGGCCGAACTGGCCGCCGGTGACCTGGTGGTGGAGGCCCGGCGGCCCCGGGCCGGCCGCACCCTGTTCCTGCCCGGCGGCTGGCTGGACCACAAGGCGCCGCAACTGCCGCTGGAGACCTGGAAGACCGCGCTCTTCCGGTCCGCGCCGGGCGCGGACGACGGCTTCGTGGTGCCGGACTGCCCGGTGCCCGAGCTGTTCCGGCAGGCGTGGCAGCGGGTGGCCGACGGGGACGCGCCCGGTTTCGAGGAGTTCGCGGCCCGGCGGACCGGACCGCGAGGGGGACGGCGATGAGCGGCGCGGACGGAAGCGGCGCCCGGCAGATCGAGCCGGCCGAGGACCGGTACGCCGCGGAGCTGGCCTTCCTGGCCGGCTATGAAGACGGGCCCCGGCCGCCGGGCTGGCGGCTGACCCCGCGGGCCGTGGTGACCTTCGTCTGCGGGTCGGGCGGCGAACCGCTGCTGCGCGCCTCGGACGGTGCCCGGCTCACCGTGGCACGCAAGTTCGTCGGCGACCGGGCGGTGGTGGAGCGGTGCGTGGTGACCCTCGCCGGGGAGCGCGGGCTGCTGCTGGTGGGCGAGCCGGGCACCGCCAAGTCGATGCTGTCGGAGCTGCTGGCAGCCGCGGTCTGCGGCACCAGCGGGCTCACCGTGCAGGGCACCGCGGGCACCACCGAGGACCAGCTGCGGTACGGCTGGAACTACGCGATGCTGCTCGCCGCCGGCCCCAGCAGCGCGGCGCTGGTGCCGTCCCCGGTGCTCACCGCCATGACCCGCGGCGCGGTGGCCCGGATCGAGGAGGTCACCCGCTGCCTGCCGGAGGTGCAGGACGCGCTGGTGTCGATCCTCTCCGAGCGGCGGATGGCGGTGCCGGAGCTGGCCGGCACCGCGGAGGCGGACGGCGGGACCGTGCACGCGGTGCCCGGCTTCACCGTCATCGCCACCGCCAACCTCCGCGACCGCGGGGTCTCGGAGATGTCCGCGGCCCTCAAACGCCGCTTCAACTTCGAGACGGTCGGCCCGATCACCGACCTGGACGCGGAGACCGAACTGGTACGCGGGCAGGCGGTGACCGCGCTGGCCCGCTCGGGAGCGCGGTTCACCGTCGACCGGGCGGTGCTCGAAGCACTGGTCACCGCCTTCCGGGACCTGCGGACCGGACGCAGCGCCGAGGGGTGGGACGTCGAGCGGCCTTCGACGGTGATGAGCACGGCGGAAGCGGTGCACGTCGCCACCTCGATGGGGCTGGCCGCCGCGTATCTGCCCGACGGCCGGGACGCCCTGCGCACCCTGCCGGGGCACCTGCTGGGGACGGTCCGCAAGGACGACCCGGCGGACCACCCGAGGCTGCTGGCCTATTGGGACGGGCCGGTCCGCCGCCGGGCCGAGCAGGGCGCGCCACTGTGGCGCACGCTGTGGGAGCTGCGCGATGCGCTCGGCTGACGGGCCCGGTGCGCTGGAGGCGGGTGCACCGGAGGGGGGTGCACCCGCCGACGCCGCGGAGGCGCTGGCGGGGTGCCGTGCGCCGTATCTGATCGGGGTGCGGCACCACTCCCCCGCGCTGGCCGCCGCGGTGCCGCAGCTGCTGGCCGCGGCGGCACCCGAGGTGCTCTTCGTGGAGCTGCCGGGGGAGTTCGCGCGGTGGCTGCCGTATCTGGCCGACCCGGCGACCGTTCAGCCGGTCGCGCTGGCCGGGCACGGGCCGCGCGGGCTGGTGTTCCTGCCGTTCGCCGACTTCTCGCCGGAGCTGGTGGCGATCCGCTGGGCCGCGGAGGCGGGGGTGCCGGTGGTGCCGTTCGACCTGCCGCTGGGCGCCCGGGGGGACGGCCGGGCAGGCCAGGGGGAGGCGGACGGCGGGCAGCAAGAGCAAGGAGAGCAAGGGCAGCAAGGAGGACAAGGGGCGCAAGGGGCGTGGCCCGAGCGGGCGTTGGAGCGGGCACTGCGGGAGCGGGCCGGGGGGCGCGCCGAGGACGACCTGTGGAACCGGCTGGTGGAGGCCGCGGCACCGGGCGGTACGGCGGAGGCCCTGCGCCGGGCGGCGCTGCTGCTGGGGTGGGCGCTGCGCCAGGACGCGGCGCGCGGCGGCCGGCTCGACCCGTACGACCTGCGGCGCGAGGCCCACATGCGGCGGCTGCTGGCCGCCAGGCCCGGGGTCAGGGCGGCAGCGGTGGTGGGGGCGTTCCACGGCCCGGCGCTGGTGCCGGGCGCGGGCGGCACGGAGCCGGACGATCCTGCCGGGCCGGATGACGTCGCGGAGGTGGCCACCTCCCTGGTGCCGTACACCTACCCGCTGCTGGACGAGCGGTCCGGCTATCCGGCGGGCATCCGCGACCCGGAGTGGCAGTTGGGCGTGGTGCGGGCGGCGGGTGACCCGGAGCGGCTGGACGCGCTGCTGCTGGGGACCGCGGTGCGGATCTGCGCCGCGGTCCGGGCCGCGGGTCACCCGTGCGGGCCGCCCGACGCCCGTGAGGTGGTCCGGCATGCCCGGGACCTGGCCTCGCTGCGCGGGCTGCCCGCAGCCGGGCGCGGTGAGCTGCTGGAGGCCGTGCGGACGGTGCTGACGCAAGGCCAGTTGCTCGGGCGGGGCCGGGTGGTGGCGCGGGCGCTGGAGGAGGTACTGGTCGGCACCCGGCACGGCAGGCCCGCTCCCGGCACCCCGCGGTCAGGGCTCGGACCGGCCGTGGAGAGCCTGCTGGCCGAGCTGGGTCTGCCGGCGCCCGGGGCACCGGAACGGCGGGAGCTGCGGCTTGACCCGTACCGTTCGCCGCTGGACCGCCGCCGGGAGCTGGCACTGCGGCAGCTCGTGGTCTGCGGGGTGCCGTACGGCGAACCGGCGCCCACCGCGGGGACCGGCGGCACCGCCGGCATCGGCACCCGCTGGACGGTGGAGTGGACGCCCGCCACCGCGGCGATGCTGGAGGCGACCGCTGTGCACGGCTCCGAACTCCCCTTCGCCGCCGAGGGGTTGCTGCGGCAGCGGGCCCGCAACGAGCGGCGGGACGGCGGCCCGGCGGCGGCGGAGGTGCTGACCGGGCTGACCGACGCGGCCTCCTGCGGCCTGCCGGGACCGGCCGCGGACCGGCTCGCGGAGACGGCCCGGCTGCTGCCGGTCACCGGGACGCTCCCGGAGCTGCTGGCCGGGCTTGGCCTGCTGGACCGGCTGGCCTCGGGGCACTTTCCCGGTCTTGACGCCGGGTGGGAGGCCGCAGCGGTGACGGCGGCCCGGGCCGAGGTGACCGCTGCCGGGGTGCGGGCACTGGACGGTCTGGCGGGGTCGGACGACCCGGCGGACGCGCTGGCGCTGGCGGAGCTGGCCGCCCGGGGGCTGCCCGGGCTGCGGATGGCGGACGCGCTGACCCGGCTGGCGGCCGAAGGCACACCACTGATCCGGGGCGCGGCCGGTGCGGCCCTGGTGCTGCTGGGCGAGACCGCGCCGGGCGCCTTCGGCACGGTGCTGGCCGCCAGGACCGAGGACGCCACCACCGCGGAACTGCGGGAGGGGCTGGCCGGTTTCCTCACCGGGGCGCTGACCGCGGCGGGGCCGCTGGTGGAGGCGGAGGCCCTGCTGGCGCCGCTGGTGGAGACGGTGGAGGCGCTGCGGGACCGGGGGTTCCTGACCCGGTTGCCCGCCCTGCGGCGGGGGTTCGACGCCTTGACGCCGGCGGCGCGGGAGCGGCTGCTGGCGACGGTAAGGGACGGTGCGGCCTTCGGGCCGGCCGCGCCCGCTGGGCTGGACCCGGCGGCGGCTGCCCGGCACACCGGGGCGGACCTGGCGGGGCGCGAGGCGCTGGCGGCACTGGGGTTGCTGGGCGTGCTGGACGGTGACCTTCCGGCCGCCGCGGTGGATACGCCGCAGGGCCGCCAGGAAGGGTCCATGGACGACGTGATCACCGCGGATGTGCGGTGGCAACTGCTGCTGGGCCGGGTGAAACAGCGGTCGGCGGCGCGGATGGCGGCCGCGCTGGACGAGTTGTACGGGGCAGGACGCGGGGAGGGTGCGGAGGAGATGGGGAGGTCAGGGGCGGGCAGCGAGGCGCCGTACCCCGATGTCCGCAGCTGGGCCGAGGAGCTTCAGGCGCTCTTCGGGGCCGGTGTCCGGGAGGAGGTGCTGGCGGCGGCTGCCGCGGCCGGGCGGCTCGACGCGGCCCTGGAGATGGACCCGGCGGCGGCCCGGCCCTCGGTGGAACTCCTGCGGACCGTGCTGTCGTTCGCCGGCGGGCTGCCCGAGGGCCAACTGGCCAGGCTCCGGCCGCTGGTGGCGAGGCTGGTGCGGGAGCTGACGCAGGCGCTGGCCAACCGGATGCGGCCGGCGCTGGTGGGGCTGACCCATCCGCGCCCGACGCGGCGGCCGGGCGGCCCGCTGGATCTGCCCCGCACCCTGCGGGCGAACCTCGCGACGGCCCGCCGCGACCCGGTGGACGGGACCGTCACCGTGCTGCCGGAGCGGCCTGTCTTCCGGACGCGGGCGCGCAAGGCGGCGGACTGGCGGATCGTCCTGGTGGTGGACGTCTCGGGGTCCATGGAGGCGTCCACGATCTGGTCGGCGGTCACCGCGGCGGTGCTCTCCGGGGTGCCGGCGCTGAGCACCCACTTCGTGGCCTTCTCCACCGAGGTGGTGGACCTGACCGGGCAGGTGGACGACCCGCTGAGCCTGCTGCTGGAGGTGCGGGTGGGCGGCGGTACGAACATCGCCCGCGGGCTGCGCCACGCACGGGGGCTGGTGACGGTGCCGTCGCGGACGCTGGTGGTGCTGGTCAGCGACTTCGAGGAGGGCGGGCCGGTCGGGGCGCTGCTCGGGGAGGTACGGGCGCTGGTGGAGTCCGGGTGCCATGTCCTGGGGTGCGCGTCGCTCGACGACGCCGGCCGGGGGCGGTACTCGGTGGGCGTCGCGGGCCAGTTGGTGGCCGCGGGGATGCCGGTGGCGGCGCTGAGCCCGCTGGAGCTGGCGCGGTGGGTGGGCGAACGGGTCTCCGGTGGCGGGTCCCGGTGAACTCTGCCGCCCGCCGGGAAGCGCCCGTCGGGAAGTGCCCGTCGCTCCCGGGTGGGTGCGGCTTCCCGGGGTGTTCCGGCCCGTACGTGCGGGTTCGCCGGCGGCCCGTCCCCGTGGCGGTCGTGCGGAGCCGCCACCGGCCGTGGGGGGATGCCGGCGGTCGTGGGAGCCACGGACGGCCGTGGGGGCCGCCGTCCGGGCAGCCACTCCTGTTGGTGCGGGTGCGGCCTGGTGAAGGGCAACGGCGGTGCCGGAGAGGGGACATGACGTGGTGAACGGGTTGCCGCCGGTGACGGCCGGAGCCGCCGGGGAGGCGGCCGAGTTGCTGCCGGGACGGTTGCGGAAGCGGTTGGACGGGGCCGTGGGGAAGGCCGGCGGGTGGGTGGTGCGGGCGGGGGACGGCGAGGTCGTGGTCGCGGTGGACGCCGAGACCACCGTGACGCTCACCTTGTCGCCCGCCGGGACGGTGGCCACCGCCGGCGCGGTGCGCTGCGACTGCCTGCTCGCGCCCGCGTGCCTGCACCGCGCCGCCGTGCTGGCCGCGGCGCCGCTCGCCGACGAAGAGGAAGAGGAAGAAGGGGACGGTCCCGGGGAAGAGGGCTCGGATGCCAGGAGCAAGGCCGCGGGCGAGACCGGCGAACGGCCGGCGGACCCGGACCCGGACTCCCCCGCCGGCGGCCCGGCCTCCGACGCGATGCGGGAGGCCGCGGCAGCCCTGTGGACCGCGGGGGTCACCGCGCTGTGCGCCGGGGCGAACGCCTCCGCTCTCCCCCGGACGGCGTTGCTGCACGCCGCCCACAGCGCCCGGCTGGCGCGTCTGCACCGGCCCGCCGCGAGTGCCACACGGGTGGCGCGGCGCCTCGGTGAGGCGCGGGCCGCCGACAGCGCCTTCCGGCTCGGCGAACTCGTCGCGGACCTGGCCGCCCTGCTGGCGGAGGCACGGGCGGTGGCCGCCGGGGACGCGGCCCTGGCCGGTGCGGCCCGGCGGACGTATCAGCCGGCGGGGCCGCTGCGGCTCTACGGCCTGTTCACCGAGCCGGTGGTCACCGCGTCCGGGTACGGCGGGGCGGTCACGCATCTGGCGACCGCCGAGGGCGAGGTGCGGACCGTCGGGGTGGTCGCGCCCGGCGGGGTGGAGCGGGTGGACGCCTCGGCGGGGGCCGGGGTGCCCGGTGGCGCGGCGCTGACCCTGCGGCAGTTGGGGCGCGGCGGGGGGCTGATCGCCACCGGGGCGACCGTGACGGAGGACGGGCGGATCGGCGGCGGGGCGGGCCTGCGGACGGTGGGCGCGGGCGGGGCGGGCTGGTTCGAGCCGCCGCTGGACGCGCTGTGGCGGCGCCCCGCCGCCGCCCAGGTGGCCGCCGCGGTGGCACGGCCGGAGGGGGACGGTCTGCTGTTCCTGTCGGGTACGGTCACACGGCTGGACGGCCTGCCCGCCCTCGCGCTCGCCGGCGGCGGACCCGTGGTCGTACTCCACGCGCCAGACGCGCGCCCGGAGTTGGCGTACACCGCGAATCTGCGGCGGCTGGCGGGGCTCTCGGGGGCGGCGGTACGGCTGATCGGCCGGCTCGCGCCGGACCGGCCGCGGGGCGTGGTGGCCCTGGCGCTCGGCACACCGGACCGGACGGTGGACCTCGGGCTCGACCAGCTCCCCGCGGCCCTCGCGACGGCAGCGGCCGGTCCTGCCGCCCCGCCGTCCGGCTCCCCGCTGCCGCTGCCGCTGCCGCTGCCTCCCGTGGAGTGGGACCTGCTGAGCCGTACGGTGGCGCGTACCGTCGCGGGCGGCCGGGCGGTGGCGGCGGTGGCCGCCGATCCGGCGCTGCCGGGCCGGCTGCGTGCCGCCGGGCTGCCCACCGCCGCCGCCTGCGCCGCCGCACTGAGCGCCGCGGCCCGGGCCCGCCGCCCCGACGCGCTGGGCGCGATGCTCCCGGCCGACCCGGACGCCTTCGCCACCGCGTGGCTGGCCGCGGCCGTCTACCTCTCGGCCGCGGCCCGGGACTTCACGACGGCTGCCTGGGCCGGCGGCTGACGGCGGTGCGGGGCCGGAACCAGCCGTCGCCCCGGCGCGTCGGTCAAGGGGACCGCACTCGGGGAGGGGAACGTCATGCGTCGCTGGCCCGCTCGGCTGCGCCCGCGTCTGCCGAGGACCAGGCAGGGGTGGCGCCGCCTGGTCCAGGTGGCCGCCGCCGTCTGTGTCCTGGCGCTGCTGCCCGCGACCTGGCTCCGGCTGACCGCCGGCGACCGGGTCCGCTCCGAGGCGGATGTGCCGGCCGAACCGGTGGCGGTGGTGTTCGGCGCCGGGTTGTGGGGCGGGCAGCCGTCGCCGTATCTGGCGCACCGGCTGGACGCGGCGGCCCGGCTCTACCACGCGGGCAAGGTCCGGGTGGTGCTGGTCACCGGTGACAACAGCCGGACCTCGTACGACGAACCGGGTGCGATGCGGACCTATCTGACCGCGCACGGGGTGCCCCGGGACAAGGTGGTGCTGGACTACGCCGGGTTCGACACCTGGGACTCCTGCGACCGGGCCAAGCGGGTGTTCGGAGTCGACCGGGCGGTGCTGGTCAGCCAGGGGTTCCACATCCGGCGGGCGCTCGCGCTGTGTGCGGCGGCGGGGATCGACGCGTACGGGGTCGGCGTGGACGAGCCGCATGACGCGACGTGGTACGCGGGCGGGGCACGGGAGTTGGTGGCGGCGGACAAGGCGGCGCTCGATGTGCTGGTACGGCCGGCGCCGCGGTTTCTGGGGCCGCGGGAGGACGGGGTGGCGCGGGCGCTGGCCGCGCGCTGAGGCCGGCGAGCACCGTTGTATCCCTTGCATGCAAGGGATACAACGTATGCAGGGGTGTTAGGGTGCCGGGGTGCAGCAGACCGAATCCGCCCGTGGCAGGCTCCGCGACCTGATCCTCGACGGCGCCTACGCACCTGGTCAGCGGCTCACCGAGACCGAGGTGGCCGCCTCGCTGGCGATGAGCCGCACCCCGGTGCGCGAGGCGTTCCGGGCGCTGGTCTCCGACGGTCTGGTGCGGTCCGCCGGGCGCGGGGTGGAGGTGGTCGCGCTGGACGGTACGGCGCTGCGGCACGCCTACGAGGTGCGGGGCGCGCTGGAGGCCCTGACCGCCGAACTCGCCGCCGGGCAGCAGGCGCAGGGGCGGATAGCGCCCGCTTCCCTGGCCGCGCTGGCCGATGACGCCGACCGGACCGAACAGGCCACGGTCGAGGGCAGGTTCGCCGAGGCGGTCGGCCACAACCGGCGGTTCCACCGGCGGATCGCCGAACTCGCCGCGAACCCGGTGGCGTTGGTGACGCTGGACCGGCTGTGGGACCAGATCGTCGTCTCCACCCGGGCATCGCTCGACCCACCGCACCGGCCGGCCCAGGTCAACGCACAGCACCGGGCGTTGCTGCGGGCGGTCACCGAAGGGCGGGCGGCGGACGCCGGGTTGCTCGCCCGGCAGCACGTCGCGGACACCTGTAAGGACCTTCCGGCACCGGAGAGGAACTGAACCCATGGCGTCGGCCAGACAGCACACATACGCGACCGAGGTGGTCTGGACCGGCAACCTCGGTACGGGCACCGACACCTACCGCTCCTACAGCCGCGACCACCGGGTCTCCGCGGCCGGGGTGCCGGCCTTCCTCGGCTCCGCCGACGCCGCGTTCCGCGGTGACGCCGGGCGCTGGAACCCCGAGCTGATGCTGCTGGCGGCGCTCTCGCAGTGCCATCTGCTTTCCTACCTGTACGTCTGCGCGGCCAACGGCGTGGTGGTGACCGGCTACAGCGACCAGGCGGTCGGCACGATGGAGGAGACCGGCGACGGCGGCGGCCACTTCACGCGGGTCCTGCTGCGGCCTGCGGTCGAGGTGGCCTCCGCCACGATGACCGGCAAGGCCCGCGCCCTGCACGCCGAGGCGAACCGGCTCTGCTTCATTGCCAACTCCGTCAACTTCCCCGTCCACCACGAGCCGTCGATCCGCGTGGCACCGTAGGACCGCCGCGACCGGCCCCTCGGCGGAGCCCGCGACCACGCCGCCGATGGCGCCGGGGCGGGCACCCTTGGTGGGCACCCGGCTACGTCCGCTGCGCAGGCACCGCACGTGCGCGCAGCCTGCGGAGCATCCTCGCGTCCTGGAAACCCACCGCGCGAGCCGCGGATTCGGCCGGGGTGCCCTGGGCGATGAGGTGCTGGGCCCGCTCCAGGCGCAGTTCCTGCTGGTAGCGCAGCGGGGTGAGCCCGGTGGCGGCGGTGAAGCGCCGGGTGAGGGTGCGCTCGCTGAGCCCGGTCGCGGCGGCAAGGGCGGCCAGCGGCAGCGCGTCGTCGAAGCGCGCGTCGATGAGGTCCTGGGCCCGGTGGACGGCGTCGCTGAGGTGCGCGCGGTGCCGGAGCATCACCCCGGTCTGCTGGGCGTCGCCGTTGCGGCGGGCGTAGACCACCATCTGCCGGGCGACGCGGGCCGCGGCGCCCGGCCCGTGCCGTACCGCGAGCAGGTGCAGCGCCAGATCGATGCCGCTGGCGATCCCCGCCGAGGTCACCACCCGCCCGTCGACGACGTACAGCACGTCCCGTACGACGGTGGCCCGCGGATAGCGGTGGGCCAGTTCGTCCTGGACGTCGTGGTGGGTGGTGCAGCGCCGTCCGTCGAGCAGTCCGGCCCGCCCCAGCGCGTCCGCGCCCGCGCAGACGCTGGCGACCGTGCCGCCGGCCGCGTGGTGGGCGCGCAGCCGCTCCAGCGTGCCGGCGCCCAGCACACCGGTGTCCCGCAGGGTGGGCGACCGCCAGCCGGGCACGATGATCAGATCCGCCGCGCCGAGCTCCGGCCAGGACGTGGCGGCCCGCAGCGGCAGCCCCTGCGCGGTCGGTACGTCCTCCTGCTCGGCCACGTAGCGCAGCCGGTACCCGAGCCCCTGGTCCGCCGCCGTCGAGAAGACCTGCGCGGGCCCGGCCAGGTCCAGCAGATGCAGCTGCGGGACCAGCAGGAAGACCACCTCGGTCACGATCCGGTCAGCTCCTTCAGGGTGGTGACGGTGGCGAACCGGCCGGCCAGCGCATAGCGGGTGCGCTCGATGATCTCGGCCGGCCGCAGCGTCAGCGGGTCCGCCAGCACCTCGGCGAGGGTGCGCCCGGCGGGCGCGGCGGGGTCCGGGATCGGCTCGGTCGCGGTGGCGTCGGCGACGAAGGTGACGTCGTACCCGAGGTCGGACGCCAGCCGGGTGGTGGTCTCCACGCACTGCTCGGTGCGGATACCGCAGGTGATCAGCGCCCGGATGCCGCGTCCGGTGAGCAGCTGCTGGAGGTTGGTGGTGGTGAAGGCGTTGTGCGAGGTCTTGGTGAGCACCGGCTCGCCGTCCGCCGCCGCCAGACCCTCGATCGGCCGGACATGGCCGAGCGCGGGGTCGAAGACGGTGCCGGTGCCGGGCTCGGCGTGCAGCACCCAGATCACCAGGTCCCCGCGGGCGCGGGCGAAGTCCACCAGCCGGCCGACCTGCCGGGCCACCTCGGGGTCGGACGCGGCCTGCCAGCTCTCCCGCTGCCGGAAGGACTCCTGGACGTCGATGACGAGCAGCGCGGTGGGCACCAGGGCGTTCTCAGTCGTGGTCATGGTCCGATCCTGACGGCGGTGGTGCGTCCCAGGGTAGACATGATCGTGCCCCGCTGCGGAACGATCCGGTCAGCCGGCTCCGGCGGCCTCACACCCGCCGTCCGCCGCGGATGAGCGCACCGTTCCCCTCGCGCAACCAGCGGGATGCGGGCGGGAAACAGCCCGCGGGCACGCTCGGTGCCAGACTCACCACGACGGAGGTTTGTGACGATGGCTACGAGCGCGCCGCGGACGACGATCGTGCTGGTCGGTCACGGGATGGTCGGCCAGCACTTCCTGGAGGCGCTGGCCGGGAACGGGGTCACCCGGCGGGCCCGGGTGGTGGTGCTCTGCGAGGAGCCCCGGCCCGCGTACGACCGGGTGCACCTGACCTCGTACTTCTCCGAAGGCGTGCGCCCGGCGGAACTCTCCCTGGTCGAGGCCGGTTTCCTGGCCGGGCACGGCATCGAACTGCACCTCGGCGACCCCGCGCTCTCGGTCGACCGCGTCTCCCGTACGGTGACGGCCCGTTCGGGGCTGACCGTCCGCTACGACACCCTCGTCCTGGCCACCGGCTCCTCCCCCTTCGTCCCGCCCGTTCCCGGCCGGGACGCGACCGGCTGCTTCGTGTACCGGACGATCGAGGACGTCCTGGCGATCGAGGCGTACGCGAAGGGCGCGCGGACCGGGACGGTGGTCGGCGGCGGGCTGCTGGGACTTGAGGCCGCCGGGGCGCTGCGGGGGCTCGGACTGGACACCCACGTGGTGGAGTTCGCACCGCGGCTGATGCCGGTGCAGGTGGACGAGGGCGGCGGCGAAGCGCTGCGCAGGGCGGTCGAGCGGCTGGGCGTGCGCGTGCACACGGGTGTCGGGACGCGGGAGATCGTCCTCGGCCCGGGGGGCCGGGTGGCAGGCATGGACCTGTCCGACGGCACTCGGCTCGCCACCGACATGGTGGTCTTCAGCGCGGGGGTACGGCCGCGCGACGACCTGGCGCGCGCCTGCGGGCTGCCGGTCGGCGACCGCGGCGGCGTCGTGGTGGACGCCTCCTGCCGTACCGCCGACCCCGCGGTCTTCGCGATCGGCGAGTGCGCCCAGGCCGCGGACGGCCGGGTGTACGGCCTGGTGGCGCCGGGAAACGCGATGGCGGAGACCGCGGCGCGCACCATCGCAGGCGGCCAGGCCGCCTTCACCGGCGCCGACCTGTCCACCAGCTTGAAGCTGCTGGGGGTGGGGGTGGCGAGCTTCGGTGACGCGCACGGCGGCACCGAGGGCTGTCTGGATGTGCGGTACGCGGACGCCGGCGCCGGGATCTACCGCAAGCTGGTGGTCGGCGCGGACGGCACCCTGCTCGGCGGGGTCCTGGTCGGGGACGTCGAGTCGTACGGTGTGCTGCGCCCGCTGACCGGGACCGTACCGCCGGTCGCCCCTGGGCAGTTGGTGCTGCCGGCCGGTGCCGGCGGCGCGGTGTCCCTGGGGCCGGCCGCCCTGCCGGACGAGGCGGTGGTCTGCGGCTGCCACCACGTCACCAAGGGGGCGATCCGCGGCGCGGTCGACGGCCCGACCACCCTCGCGGACGTCAAGGGGCGCACCAAGGCCGGTACGGGCTGCGGCAGTTGCGTGCGGGTCGTGGGCCACCTGGTGGACGCGGAACTCGCTGCCCACGGCGTCACGGTCGACAAGGGCCTGTGCCGGTGCTTCGCCCGTACTCGCGCCGAGCTGTACGAGATCGTGCTCGCGCTGCGGATCACCTCCTACCGTGAACTCCTCGACCGCCACGGCCGCGAGGAGGCGCGCGGCGGTGAGGGCTGCGAGGTCTGCAAGCCCGCGGTCGCCTCGCTGCTGGCGTCCCTGGCCCCGGCGATCGGCGCGCCCGTGCACGTACTCGACGGCGAGCAGGCCGCGTTGCAGGACACCAACGACCACTTCCTGGCCAACATGCAGAAGAACGGCTCGTACTCGGTCGTGCCGCGCGTCCCGGGCGGTGAGATCACGCCGGAGAAGCTGATCGTGATCGGCGAGGTGGCCCGGGACTTCGGCCTCTACACGAAGATCACCGGCGGTCAGCGGATCGACCTGTTCGGTGCCCGGGTGGAGCAGCTGCCGCTCATCTGGCGCCGGCTGGTGGACGCCGGCTTCGAGTCCGGGCACGCCTACGGCAAGGCGCTGCGGACCGTGAAGTCCTGCGTGGGGCAGTCCTGGTGCCGTTACGGCGTGCAGGACAGCGTACGGATGGCGATCGATCTGGAGCTGCGCTACCGGGGTCTGCGCTCACCGCACAAGCTGAAGTCCGGGGTGTCCGGGTGCGCCCGGGAGTGCGCCGAGGCACGGAGCAAGGACTTCGGGGTGATCGCCACCGCGACCGGCTGGAACCTCTATGTCGGCGGCAACGGCGGCGCCACCCCGCGCCACGCGGACCTGCTGGCGCAGGACCTCTCGGACACCGGACTGGTCCGGCTCATCGACCGGTTCCTGATGTTCTACATCCGCACCGCCGACCGCCTGGAGCGCACCAGCACCTGGCTCGAACGCCTCCCCGGCGGCCTCGGTCACGTCCGTGACGTGGTGGTGCACGACGCGCTGGGCATCTGCGGGGAACTGGAGGCGCTGATGGCCTCGCACGTGGCCGGCTACCGCGACGAGTGGGCGGACACCCTCGGCGCCCCGGAGCGGCTGCGGAGGTTCGTCTCCTTCGTCAACGCGCCCGGCACCCCCGACCCGACGGTCCGGTTCGTCGCCGAACGCGACCAGATCAGGCCCGAGCCCCCGCTGCTCACCCTTCAGGAGACGGTGACCGTATGACCACCACCCTGCCCGCCGCCCGCACCGTGGAAGTGCTCACCCCTGATGGCTGGTTGCCGGTCTGCCCGGTGGATCTGCTCGAACCGGGCCGCGGGGTGGCCGCGTTGCTGCCCGGCGGCGTCCAGGCCGCGCTCTTCAGGGACCGGGCGGACCGGCTCCACGCGATCGGCAATGTCGATCCGTTCACCGGCGCGGGGGTGCTCTGCCACGGCCTGCTGGGCTCGGCGGGCGGCCGTCCTTACGTGGCTTCGCCGTTGCTCAAGCAGCGGTTCGACCTGGCGGACGGGCGCTGCCTTGACGACGACGCGGTCGCGGTGGCGGTGTACCGGGTGCGGGCGGTGTGAGGGCCGCGCGGGGCGCGGGTGGTTCGAGGCCCCGCGCTGGGTGCGGGCGGCGGGAGACCCACGCGGGGCGCGGGCAGTTGGAAGCCCGCCGGGCCATTTCGCGCGGGGTCCGCCGGGCTCAGACCGCGTGCGGCGGCGCGCTGCTGGCGCGCTCCACCAGCCGGGTCGCCAGGTCCATCCGCAGCGTGCCCGGCTGCTTCCCCCGGCCCAGGTCCAGCACCAGCCGGGCGGCCGCCTCGGCCATCTCGGTGAGCGGCTGTCGTACCGTCGTCAGCGGCGGGCTGATCCAGCGGGCCAGCGGCAGATCGTCGAAGCCGACCACGCTCACGTCCTGCGGCACCCGCAGGCCCAGCTCGCGCGCGGCCTCGTAAAGTCCCAGCGCCTGAAGGTCGTTGCCGGCGAAGACGGCGGTCGGACGGTCCGGCATCCGCAGCAGCGCCAGCCCTTTGGTGTATCCGGCCTCGTGGTGGAAGTCGCCGGACGCGACCAGCGCCGGGTCGAAGGCGATGCCCGCGGTCTCCAGCGCCGCACGGTAGCCGTCGATCCGGGCCCGGCTGCACATGATGCCGTCAGGACCGCCGATCACGCCGATCCTGCGGTGTCCGAGTTCCAGCAGGTGGCGGGTGGCGGCCAGGCCGCCCTGCCAGTTGGTGGCGCCGATCGCCGGGACGTCGTCGCCGGGGTCGCCGGCCGGGTCGAGGACCACGAACGGGATGTCGCGGCTGGTGAGCTGGGCCCGCTGGGCCGGGTCGAGGCCGGAGAGCACCAGGATCACGCCGGTGGGCCGGCGGGCGAGCACCCCGTCCACCCAGGTCTGGCCAGGGGTGAGCCGCCCGGCCGACTCGGAGAGGACCACGCTCATCCCCTCCTGCCGGGCGACGTTCTCCACGCCGCGGATCACCTCCATCGCCCAGGAGCTCTCCAGTTCGTGGAAGACCAGGTCGAGCAGCGGCGCCGCCTGCAGGCTCCCGCGCCGCCGCTGGTAACCGTGCCGGTGCAGCAGTTCCTCGACCCGGCTGCGGGTGGCGGGGGCGACGTCGCCGCGGCCGTTGAGCACTTTCGAAACAGTCGGGGCCGACACCCCGGCGGCCCGCGCGATCTCGGCGAGGGTGGCGGTGCCGCCCGCGGCGGATTCCGGCCGGTCGCCACGGGAACGGGCAGGACTGGTGGCACTCATGGGAGCGATCGTAGCCGGGCAGGGGTGACGGAACCGGGAGCGAGACGGCCCGGCTGCCCCCTCCGCAACCTTCGGCGTCCGGCCCGAAATCAGCTGTCCCGTACGATCCCGTACGGCCCGCAAGGGGCCTCGGGTCACATCTGTCACGCAGGGGTCACCGGCAACCGACCGGCGGGCAACAGGTGGGCAACAACAGGCTCTACGAGGTCAGTTGACGTCATGACCCGGTCGCCGAAGGGTAATTGAGCGGATGAGGAGGTGTGTCATGGAGACGCAGCAGATCACGGTGACCCGGACCCCGTTGTGGGCCAAGATCATTATCGGGGTGGTGGGTCTGGGACTGCTCTTCTTTCTGCTCGGACGGGCGGACCTGCTGCCCGGCATCCCCAACCCGTTCGAGGAGAAGACGACAGACCGCAGCGGCCCGGTGCTGCTGAAGTCCATCCAGGACATGAACCGTTTCGAGGGCGCCAGCGGCAACTTCGAGGTGGTGGTGGACCTGGACAAGGACGCCAAGTTCCTGCCGGACGTCGTCCGCGGCAAGCGGACCCTGTATGTGGGGGCCGGCAGCGTGGACGCCTATGTGGACCTCGGTTCGATCGGTGACAACGCGGTCACCGTCTCCGACGACCGCAAGAGCGCGTCGATCCGGCTGCCGCACGCGGCACTGG
Source organism: Streptomyces sp. NBC_01476 (assembly GCF_036227265.1). Taxonomy (NCBI): domain Bacteria; kingdom Bacillati; phylum Actinomycetota; class Actinomycetes; order Kitasatosporales; family Streptomycetaceae; genus Streptomyces; species Streptomyces sp. NBC_01476. The sequence continues at coordinate 2,487,960 of NZ_CP109446.1, forward strand.
AGCGGACGTCGCTCGACACCAAGCACTCGTACGTCGTCTCGCAGCAGCGGGGCCTCTTCGACCGGATAGGTGACTTCTTCGGCAGCGACACCGGCAACATGCAGCAGATGAACGAACTGGCCGCGCAGAAGATCCAGGACGCGGCCAAGCAGACGGAGCTGGGGACGCGGGCGGAGACCAACACGCGGTCGATGCTCTCCCAGATGCTGACGTCGCTGGGCTTCACGACCGTCACCGTCACCTTCGGGCCGCCTCCCACGGCCGCCCCGACCGGCTCGGCGTCGGCATCCGCTTCGCCTTCGGCCTCATAGCGGACCGGCGCCGGTGAGGGCGGGCGGCAACGCGGCCTCCTCATGGGCGAGATGAACCGCCATTCCGGCGGCGAACGCGGCGACCTGCTGCTCCAGGGCAGCACGGCCGCCGCCGTTCGCCGCCGGTCGCACGCCCGGGGGCCCGACCGGCCCCGGCGGGTCACACCTCGAAGGAGATCCACCGGTCCGGCGCCACGTCGGGCCGCCCCGGCACCGCCCTGCGCTCCTCCGTCCACGCCTGTCCGGCCACCTCCGTGGCGACTCGCCGCCAGAAGGCGACCGCGCCCACGTTGACGTCCTGAAAGGCCACTTCCCACGGTCCCGGGTGCGCCGCGAAGACCGCTCGTACGGCGCGCAGTCCGACCCCGCCGCGCCGCACGCCGTGCACCACGAAGAAGCTGTTCAGCACGCGCTTCGGCCCGTCCAGTCCCCGCACGAAGGCGAAGCCGACCGGCTGCTCCTCGCTGGTGAACAGATACGGCGCCCAGCCCTCCTCCCCGAACGCCGCGGCCAGCCGCTCGCTGCGGAACGTCCCGTCCGGCGCGGGCAGTTCACCGGTGAACGCCGACATGTCGTGCCGGAACATCAGCCACAGGCGCTCGCACGCCCCCCGGTCCGCCGCGGTCGCCCGCCGCACCACCGTCTCCCCAACCACCATGCTCTCCTCCGTCCAGCGCGTGAGATCGCCTCTCCGGCAACACGATCTCCCACCGCCCGCCCCGGGGACTGCGCGGGCCTGTCTGGAGCAGGGAAAAGCCGGGGGCGGCGCCTCCGCACGAAGCGCCGTCCCCGGCCGGGGTGGGTCGGTAGCGGGGCCGGGCGGTGAGGGTTGGGCCCCCAGGGCAAGGGGCGCCGCCGGCTGCCGGGACCGACCCGGTCAGGGGGTCATCGGGGTTTCGCCGCCGCGCGCCCCGCTTCGAGGCGGGCGACCGGGATGCGGAACGGTGAGCAGGAGACGTAGTCGAGCCCGGCGTCGTGGAAGAAGTGCACCGACTCGGGGTCGCCCCCGTGCTCCCCGCAGATGCCGAGCTTGAGGCCGGGGCGGGTGGCGCGGCCCGCCTCGCAGGCGGAGCGGACCAGTGCCCCGACCCCGTCGCGGTCGATCGTCTCGAACGGGGACACCCCGAAGATGCCCTTCTCCAGGTAGGCGGTGAAGAAGGACGCCTCGACGTCGTCCCGGGAGAAGCCCCACACCGTCTGGGTGAGGTCGTTCGTGCCGAAGGAGAAGAACTCCGCGCACTCCGCGATCTGGCCGGCGGTCAGCGCGGCCCGGGGCAGCTCGATCATGGTGCCGATCGCCAGTTTCAGCGAGGTGCCGGTCGCCGCCTCGACCTCGGCGATCACCCGGTCGGCCTCCTCGCGGACGATCTCCAGCTCCTGCACCGTGCCGACCAGCGGGATCATGATCTCCGGGCGCGGGTCGCCGTTGGCCGCATGCCGGTGCGCCGCGGCCTCGGCGATCGCCCGTACCTGCATGGCGAACAGGCCCGGGATGACCAGCCCCAGGCGCACCCCGCGCAGGCCCAGCATGGGGTTGGACTCGTGCAGTTTGTGGACCGCCTGGAGCAGCCGCAGATCGTTCTCGTTCTCGTCCTTCCGCGCCTCCGCCAGCGCCACCCGTACCGACAACTCGGTGATGTCCGGCAGGAATTCGTGCAGCGGCGGGTCCAGCAGCCGTACGGTGACCGGCAGTCCGTCCATCGCCTCGAAGAGCTCGATGAAGTCGGCCTTCTGCAGCGGCAGCAGCGCGCCGAGCGCGTCGTTCCGCTCGGTGTCGGTGTCGGCGAGGATGAGCCGCTCGACCATCTCCCGCCGCTCGCCGAGGAACATGTGCTCGGTGCGGCACAGTCCGATGCCCTGCGCGCCGAACCGCCGGGCCCGGGAGGCGTCCTCGGCGTTGTCGGCGTTGGCCCGTACCCGCAGCCGGCGGACCCGGTCGGCGTACGCCATGATCCGGTGCACCGCCTGGACGAGTTCGTCGGCCTCCTCGGCGCCGGCGTGCATCCGGCCCTCGAAGTACTCGACCACCGGGGACGGTACGACCGGGACCTCGCCGACGTACACCTTGCCGGTGGAGCCGTCGATCGAGATCACGTCGCCCTCCTCTATCACCACGCCACCGGGGGCGGTGAGCCGGCGCCGCTTGGTGTCGACCTCCAGCTCCTCGGCGCCGCACACGCAGGTCTTCCCCATGCCGCGGGCGACGACGGCCGCGTGCGAGGTCTTGCCGCCGCGTGAGGTGAGGATGCCCTCGGCGGCGATCATGCCGTTGAGGTCATCGGGGTTGGTCTCGCGGCGGATCAGGATGACCCGCTCGCCCGAGCGCGACCACTTCACCGCGGTGTACGAGTCGAAGACCGCCTTGCCGACCGCCGCGCCCGGTGAGGCCGCGATGCCCCAGCCGATCCGCTGGACCGAGCTGCTGTCGGCCACCGAATCCTCGAACCGGGGGAACATCAGCTGGGCGAGCTGCGCGCCGTTGACCCGCTGCAGCGCCTCGGCCTCATCGATCAGCCCCTGGTCGACGAGCTGGGTGGCGATCCGGAAGGCGGCGGCCGCGGTGCGCTTGCCGACCCGGGTCTGGAGCATCCACAGGTGGCCGCGCTCGATGGTGAACTCGATGTCGCAGAGGTCCTTGTAGTGCGTCTCCAGCGTCTCCATGATCGCCATCAGCCGGTCGTACGACGGCTTGTCGATCTTCTCCAGGTCGGCGAGCGGAACGGTGTTGCGGATGCCGGCCACCACGTCCTCGCCCTGCGCGTTCTGCAGGTAGTCGCCGTAGACGCCCTGGTGGCCGCTGGCCGGGTCGCGGGTGAAGGCGACCCCGGTGCCGGAGTCGGGGCCGAGGTTGCCGAAGACCATCGAGCAGATGGTGACGGCGGTACCGAGGTCGCCGGGGATACGTTCCTGGCGGCGGTAGAGCTTGGCGCGTTCGGTGTTCCAGGAGTCGAAGACGGCCCGCACCGCGAGGTCCATCTGCTCGCGCGGCTCCTGCGGGAACTCCCGGCCGGCCTCCTTGGCGATGATCTCCTTGAAGTCCTCGACCAGCTGCCGCAGGTCGGCGGCGTCCAGACCGAGGTCGCTGTCGGCGCCCTTGGCCCGCTTGGCCTGCTCCAGCGCCTCCTCGAAGAGGTCGCCGTCGACGGAGAGCACGGTCTTGCCGAACATCTGCAGCAGCCGGCGGTAGGAGTCCCAGGCGAACCGCTCCTCGCCCAGCTGGGCGGCGAGGCCGGCCACCGAGGCGTCGGAGAGTCCGATGTTGAGGACGGTGTCCATCATGCCGGGCATGGAGAACTTGGCGCCCGAACGGACCGACACCAGCAGGGGGTTGTCCGGCTGGCCGAGCGTGCGGCCCATCCGCTGCTCCAGCGCGTCGAGGTGCGCACTCACCTCGTCGCGCAGGGCCGCGGGCTCCGCACCGGATTCCAGGTAGACCCTGCACGCCTCGGTGGTGATGGTGAAGCCCGGAGGGACGGGCAGTCCGAGGTTGGTCATCTCGGCGAGGTTCGCACCCTTCCCGCCGAGCAGGTCCTTGAGGTCCTTGTTGCCCTCAGTGAAGTCGTAGACGAACTTCGGTTGCTTCTCTGATGCCGACACGTGGTCCTCGACTCCTCGCGATCCTCGCGGCCGGGTTGCGGCTGGGGGTCCGGCTGGATGCCCTGACGGCGGGGAGCGTACCCATCTCCAAGGCGCTGAAGTACGTCCATCACCTCGACACACGGGTGTAACCGCCCGTCTGCCGTCAGATCGAAAGCAGTCGGGGGACGGGTCGGGGCGGGCCGTTTCGTTCACGAGTCGAAGGGACGACTTCGGGCAGCGAGGTCCGGCGGTGCTTTTCCGCACGCTCGGTGACGACGGGGCCGACGGGGTGGAGACAAGGAGGGTGGCACGCAGTGCCGTGCATTCGAGAGGTGCCGCGCTCGCATGTGCGCTCATTTGAGCAAAGTGGGCATCAGGCGTGGCGCGAATCACGTGGTTCGGGGGCACCGCGTCTCATCCTTCGGACGTAGCCCGCCTACGTATCGGACACGCGTTCGCCCGTTCCGCACCGCCTGACGCGCATCCGCCGGGGGACGCGCCGACGCGCGTCCGCCGGGGGCGCCCCGGGGCGCGTCCGCCGGGGACGCGCCCACCCGGCAAGCGCCCCGTCCGGGGCCCCGGCGGCCTCAGCCGCCCGAGGTGTCCGACTCCGCGTCCTCGCTCAGCGCCGCGCACGCGTACGGGTCGTCGAGCCAGCCGTCCGGGAGGATCACCCGCTTGCCGGGGGCGGTCCGGCCCCGCGGGCCGTCCGCGTGCGCCGGCCAGGGCTGGTCGTGGTCGAGCCTGCCGAGATGGTCGTCCAGCTCGGCGAGCGAGGACGCGGTGGCGAGCGCGCGGCGCAGCTCGGAGCCGACCGCGAAGCCCTTGGTGTACCAGGGGACGTGCTTGCGGAAGTCGATCACCCCGCGGGCCTCGTCGCCGATCCAGCGGCCCAGCAGCTCGGCGTGCCGCCGCATCACCGCCGCCACCTGGCCGAAGTCCGGGGTGGCCGGGGCCTGGACGCCGCCCGGCTCGAAGGCCGCCACCAGGTCGCCGAAGAGCCACGGGCGGCCCAGGCAGCCGCGCCCGACCACCACGCCGTCGCAGCCGGTCTCACGCATCATCCGTACCGCGTCCTCGGCGCACCAGATGTCGCCGTTGCCCAGCACCGGGATCTCCGGAACGTGCTCCTTGAGGCGGGCGATGGCGTCCCAGTCCGCGGTGCCGCCGTAGTGCTGCGCGGCGGTGCGGCCGTGCAGGGCGACCGCCGTGACGCCCTCCTCCACCGCGATCCGGCCCGCGTCGAGATACGTCAGATGGTCGTCGTCGATGCCCTTGCGCATCTTGATGGTGACCGGGAGGTCCCCGGCGTTGCCGACCGCCTCGCGCAGGATCGAACGGAGCAGATTCCGCTTGAACGGAAGGGCGGAGCCGCCGCCTTTGCGGGTGACCTTCGGCACGGGGCAGCCGAAGTTGAGGTCGATGTGGTCGGCCCGGTCCTCCGCCACGATCATCCGGACCGCCTTGCCGACGGTCACCGGGTCCACGCCGTAGAGCTGGATCGAGCGCGGGGTCTCGGCGGCGTCGAAGTGGATGAGCTGCATGGTCTTCTCATTGCGCTCGACCAGCGCCCGGGTGGTGATCATCTCGCTGACGAAAAGCCCCTTGCGGCCCGGCCCGGCGACGGGGGCGGGGGCGGAGCCGGCCGCGGCACGCCCGCCGAAACCGCGCACACCTTCGGCGAACTCCCGGCACAGCGTGCGGAAGGGCGCGTTGGTGATGCCCGCCATGGGGGCGAGCACGACCGGCGGCCACACGGTGTGCGGGCCGATCCGGAGGGCGCCGGTCGCGGGCGGGGCGAGGGTGGCTTCAGCGGTCATGCGTCCATTGTCACGTACCGCGCGGGGAGCCCGCGGCCGGCAGAGCGCGGCCTGTGGACAACCACCGGTTCACCTGTGGACAACCTCACCCTTCATGGGGATGTCACAGGCCCGACCACACCTGGTTGTACGATTCAAATGATTTGACTTGTACAACCATTGGAGCCACCACCTATGCCGGAGCTGACGTATCGGCGTCGCATGCTCATCCTTGCCATCTGCTGCATGAGCCTGCTGATCGTCAGCCTGGACAACACCATCCTCAACGTCGCCCTCCCCTCCATGCGGAAGGACTTCGGCGCGAGTGTCTCCGGGCTCCAGTGGACGATCGACGCGTATCTGCTGGTCCTGGCCTCGCTGCTGCTGCTCTCCGGCTCGACCGCCGACCGGATCGGGCGCAAGCGGGTCTTCCAGACCGGCCTGGTGCTCTTCTCCATCGGGTCACTGCTGTGCAGCCTGGCCCCGAGCCTCGGCTGGCTGATCGTCTTCCGGATGGTGCAGGCGGTCGGCGGTTCGATGCTCAACCCGGTGGCGATGTCGATCATCACCAACACCTTCTCCGACGCACGCGAACGCGCCCGGGCGATCGGGGTCTGGGGAGGTGTCGTCGGCGTCAGTATGGCGGCCGGGCCGATCGTCGGCGGGGCGCTGGTGCAGTCGGTCGGCTGGCGGTCGATCTTCTGGATCAATCTGCCGGTCGGGGTCGCCGCGCTGATCCTGACCGCCCGCTTCGTCCCTGAGTCACGGGCGCTGCGGGCCCGCCGGGTGGACCCGGTGGGGCAGCTGCTGGTGATCGTGCTGCTGGGTACGGTCACCTACGGGATCATCGAGGGCTCGGACGCGGGCTGGGCGTCCCCGCTGATCGTCGGCTGCTTCGTGGTGGCCGTGCTGGCGGCGGTGGGACTGGCGTCGTACGAGAAGCGGCGGGTCGACCCGCTGATCGACACCCGGTTCTTCCGCAGCGCGCCCTTCAGCGGGGCGACGGTGATCGCGGTCAGCGCGTTCGCGTCGCTCGGCGGCTTCCTCTTCCTCAACACGCTCTACCTGCAGGACCAGCGGGGCATGTCGGCGCTGGACGCGGGGGTGCACATGGTGCCGATGGCGGTGATGACACTGGTCTTCGCGCCGCTGTCCGGGCGGCTGGTGGCCTCGCGCGGGCCGCGGCTCCCCCTGGTGCTCGCCGGCACCGCGCTGACGGCGAGCGGCGTCCTCTTCGCGGCCTTCGACGCGCAGGCCTCCGACACCCGGCTCTACATCACCTACGTGCTCTTCGGCATCGGCATCGGCCTGGTCAACGCGCCCATCACCAACACGGCGGTCTCCGGCATGCCGCGGTCCCAGGCGGGGGTGGCGGCGGCGGTCGCCTCCACGAGCCGCCAGGTCGGCCAGTCGCTGGGCGTGGCGGTCCTCGGCGCGGCGCTGGCCGCGGGGCTGCACGCGGGCGCGTGGTGGATCATCACGGGCTGCGGCGTATCGGTCCTCGTCCTCGGTACGCTCACCACTGGCCGCTGGGCCCGCGCCACCGCGGACCGCACGGCGGGGCTGCTGGCAGCCGAAGCGGGCGGCACAGACGACGCACGGATCGCGGTGAGCACGTCATGAGAACAGGGCAGGTCATGAGCACGGATTACGTCGCCGTCGCCGCCCCGGGCCGGACCGCCGGCCCGGAACCGGCCGCGGGTACGGACCGTGCCGGCGACACGGGATTGGCCGCGGGCACGGGACCAGTTGGCGCTACGGAGCCGGCCGCGGGCACCGACCCGGCCGCGGCTGCGGAACCGGTGGGCGCTACGGAAGCGGCCGCGGGTGCCGACCCGACCGCGGCCACGGGATCGGCCCGCGGCACGGGACCACTCGGCGTTGCGGAACCGGTTGCCGACACCGACCCGGTCGGCGACCCGGAACCGGTCGCCCCTGGGGGCCCGGTCGCCGGCGCTGCGTCGGGGGCCCGGGGCGCGGAGGCCACTGACGGGACGTCGGAAGCCGAGGCACCCAGGGGCGCTGGTACCCCGGCGGGAGCCGGAGACGCCGAGGCCGCCGGGCGGGTCTGGCGGGGGCTGCGGGCCCTCGTGCTGGAGCGGAACGAGCGCCGCAAGGAGACCGCCGACGCCCTCGGGATGAGCTTCTTCCGGGTCAAGGCGCTGCGCCGGGTGGCCACCGCGCCGGCCCGGCTGAGCGAACTCGCCGCCGAGCTGGCCTCGGACCGCCCCTACCTCACCCTGGTGGTGGACGACCTGGAGAAGCGCGGCTTGGTGGAGCGCCGCCAGCACCCCACCGACCGCCGCGGCAAGATCGTCTCCGCCACGGAGGAGGGCAGGCGGGCCGCCGCCCGGGCGGACACCATCCTCGGCACCCCTCCCCCGGCGCTGCTCGCCCTCCCGCCCGCCGACCTCGCCGCCCTCGACCGCATCATGGCAACGCTGACCCCTCAGGACTGAACGCCGGAACCAGGGCCCGCGACCGGGGACCCGGGACGGACGGCCCCCATTCCGCCGCCCGGCGCTGAGCACAGTGACCCCGTGGCCCCGAACCCACCGCCCGGAAACCGGGGTCCGGGACCGAGACGCGAGACCGACGGTCCGGAACCCACGGCCCCCAACTCGCCGCCCGGGGCTGCGGGCCCCGAACCCCACCGTCCCGAACCGAGGCCCGGGGGGCTCCCCGGCCCGCGGTCAGGCGTCCGCGGTCAGGGTGGTACGCAGCTCGCGGGCCGCGGCTACCAGATGTTCGAGGGAGCGCCGCGTTTCCGGCCAGCCGCGGGTTTTCAGGCCGCAGTCGGGGTTGACCCACAGACGGTCCGCCGGGATGGCCTCAAGTCCCTTGCGCAGCAAGGCGGTCACCTCGGCGGTGTCCGGAACGCGGGGCGAGTGGATGTCGTAGACACCGGGCCCGGCCTCACGGGGGTAGCCCTGCGCCGCCAGTTCGCCCGCGACCTGCATGTGGGAGCGGGCGGCCTCCAGGCTGATCACATCCGCGTCAAGATCGTCGATGGCCTGCACGATGTCGCCGAACTCGGCGTAGCACATGTGGGTGTGGATCTGGGTGTCGGCCCGCACCCCGCTGGTGGTGAGACGGAACGCCTCGGTGGCCCACGCCAGATACGCCGGCCGGTCGGCGGCTCGCAGCGGCAGGGTCTCACGCAGCGCGGGCTCGTCCACCTGGATCACCGCCGTGCCGGCCGCCTCCAGATCGGCGACCTCGTCGCGCAGCGCGAGCGCGACCTGGCGGGCGGTGTCGGCGAGCGGCTGGTCGTCACGGACGAAGGACCAGGCGAGCATCGTGACGGGCCCGGTGAGCATGCCCTTGACCGGGCGCGCGGTGAGCGACTGCGCGTACGTCGTCCAGCGCACGCTCATCGGCCCGGGCCGGGAGATGTCACCGGCCAGGATCGGCGGGCGCACGTAGCGGGTGCCGTAGGACTGGACCCAGCCGTGCCGGGTGGCGAGGTAGCCGCTGAGCTGCTCGGCGAAGTACTGGACCATGTCGTTGCGTTCGGGTTCGCCGTGCACCAGGACATCGAGGCCGGCCGCTTCCTGGAAGGCGATGACCTCGCGGACGGCGGCCGCCATCCGCTCCTCGTACCCTTCCGCGTCGATCCGGCCGGCCCGCAGGTCGGCGCGGGCCGCCCGCAGATCGTCGGTCTGCGGGAAGGAACCGATGGTGGTGGTCGGCAGGGGCGGCAGGTTGAGCCGCAGCCGCTGGCCGACGGTGCGCTTCGCGTACGGCTCGGCGCGGTGGTGGTCGTCGTCGCCGACGGCCGCGGCGCGGGCCCGTACCGCCGGGTCGTGGATCAGCGAAGAGCGCGCCCGGTCCGCCAAGTCGCTCTTGTTGGCGGTCAGTTCGGCCTCGATGGAGCCGGTGCCGCGTGCGAGTCCGGTGGCCAGGGTGACGATCTCGGCGGTCTTCTGCCGGGCGAAGGCCAGCCAGCGGGCGATCCGTGGGTCGATGTCCTTCTCGGCGGTGACGTCGAGCGGCACATGCAGCAGCGAGCAGGAGGCGGCGACGTCGACCCGGCCGGCGAGGCCGAGCAGGGTGCCCAGCGTCTTCAGCGACGCGCTCAGGTCGTTGATCCATACGTTGCGGCCGTCCACCACGCCGGCGACCAGCCGCTTGCCCGGCAGTCCGCCGGCCGCCGCCAGACCGTCGAGGTTGGCGGCGCCGGGACCGGTGAAGTCCAGCGCCAGACCGTCGACCGGCGCCTTGGCCAGCACCGGCAGGGCGTCGCCGAGCCGTCCGAAGTAGGAGGCGACCAGGAGCCTGGGCCGGTCGGTGAGCGCGCCGAGTTCCGCGTAGGCACGGGCGACGGCGGAAAGCTCTGCCGGGGTGCGGTCCTGCACCAGTGCCGGCTCGTCGAGTTGCACCCATCCGGCGCCCGCGGCCCGCAGGTCGGCGAGGACCTGGGCGTAGACCGGGAGCAGCCGGTCCAGCAGGGTCAGCGGTTCGAAACCGGCGGGCACGCCCGGGGCGGGCTTGGCCAGCAGCAGGTACGTCACCGGTCCCACCAGCACCGGGCGGCCGTACAGCCCGAGGGCCAGCGCCTCCCGCAACTGGGCGACCTGCTGGGTGGAATCGGCGGCGAACTCCGTATCGGGGCCCAACTCCGGTACGAGGTAGTGGTAGTTGGTGTCGAACCACTTGGTCATCTCCAGCGGCGCCGCGTCCTGGGTGCCGCGGGCCATCGCGAAGTAGCCGTCCAGCGCGTCGTTGCGGACCTCGGCGCGGTGCCGGTCCGGGATCGCGCCGACCATCACGGTGGTGTCGAGCATGTGGTCATAGGCCGAGAAGTCGCCGGTCGGCACCTCGCCGAGGCCGGCGTCTGCGAGCTGCAGCCAGTTGGCGCGGCGCAGGCCGGCCGCGGTCTGCCGGAGGGCGCCGGCGGTGACCCGGCCCTTCCAGTAGCCCTCGATCGCCTTCTTCAGCTCCCGGTCGCCGCCTTGCCGGGGATAGCCGTACACGGTGGCTCGGGGCGTCGTGACGGTCTGGTCTGTCATGGGGGCTCTCCTTCGCGAGCGGGTGTCCCGACGGTTCCGGGGACCGGGCGACGACGCGAAGGGGGAACCGGCGGGTCACCCTCGGGTGCCGCCTCGTCCCGTACCGACCCGCCCTCGGGGTCACCGGAGTTCCGCGTACGCACCGGGCGTGCGCGGGCAGCGGGCAGGTCTTCGGACTCGCGGGCACATGGACCCTGTGCCGAGGCTCAGGGCGCCACACCTACTGGCCGTCGCTTCCCAGGTCCGCAGGGACCCAGTGCGTATGACGGCGGTCGTTCCCGCTCACCGCTGCGGGGCAGTCCCGGATTCCCACCGGGTTCCCTCTTACGACGCTTCCGCCTGGCGGGCGGACGCGAACCAGCTGCACCCGCCAGCCTAGAGCGCCCCGGGCCGCGACCGGAACCGCGGCTCACCGGCGACCGGGCCCGACCTTGCTCGACAGGGCCCGAGCGGGCCCGGCCGGCACCCCGGCGGGGGCCCGGCCCCCCGCCCGGCCGCGGGCTCAGACCGCGACCGGCGCCTGCTCCGCCAGGATGCGGGCGTGCAGCCGCTCCAGCCGCTCGCGGGTGGTGGCGTCGGCCGGGGTGTACGTGGTGAGCCGGGGCCCTGCCTGCGGGCCGAGCCACAGGTGGGTGAAGTCGAAGGCGAGCGGGCCGACTTCGGGGTTGAGGTAGCGCTTGACGTGCGCCTCGGGCTGGAGGACCTCGTGCCGCTCCCAGACCTCGCAGAACTCCGGCGACGCCTGCTGCAGCCGCTTGAGCAGCGTCTTCCAGGCGGGTTCGCCGAGGTGCTGGCCCAGCGAGACACGGAACTTCGCGGCCATCAGCCGGACGTTCAGCTCGCGGTCCAGCATCCGCTCCTTCCACCGCGGGTCGGTGAAGCAGAGCCACATGATGTTGTGGTCCTCGACCGGCAGCGCGTCCAGGTCGGTGACCAGCCGGCCGTAGGTGCGGTTGTACGCGATGATGTCGTACCGGCTGTTGATGACCGCGGCGGGCAGCGGCTCCAGCTGGTCGATCATGGCCCGCACCGCGGGTGACATACCGGGGCAGTCGAGCAGCGGGTGCGGGTCGGTGGTGCCGGCCAGCGTGAAGAGGTGGCCGCGCTCGTTGCGGTCCAGCATCAGCGCGCGGGCGATGGCGTCGGCGACCTGCCCGGAGACCTGGATCTCCCGGGCCTGCTCCAGCCACGTGTACCAGGTCACCCCGACCGCGGCGAGCTGCGCGACCTCCTCGCGGCGCAGTCCGGGGGTGCGGCGCCTGCGGCCCGGCGGCAGCCCGACCTGCTCGGGTGAGATCCGCTCCCGGCGGCTGCGCAGGAAGGACGCCAGCTCGCGGCGGCGGCTCTCACCGCCGTCGGCCACTGCGCCGGACGTCGTCGCGGAGGCCACGGCGGCCGGGGTCAGGGCCGCCGATGGCGCCGCGGCGTCGATGGCTGAGGTCATGCTCCCAGGGTGCCCCATCGGGCAGCCGGTTGCCAGGTGGTCCGTATACCTGGATAAACGCTCTCTGGTACCCCCTTGGGAAGAGGTCCAGTCTGAACCATGTGACCGACCGAATGGACCCCACTTTGACCTCCCGGGCCGAGGTGCTGCCGCGCGTGACCCGCATCGGCGCACCCACCCCCGCTCCGTCCCCGTCACCCTCGTCACGTTCAGCGCCCACCAAGGCGCCCGCCAAGGCGTCCACCGAGACACCCACCAAGGCGTCCAAGGTCCCCGCCCCGACGCTCAGCGCGCTCGGCCTGCTCACCGTGCTGCTCGGCGCGGCCCTGCCGATGGTCGACTTCTTCATCGTCAACGTCGCCCTGCCCACCATCGACCGCGACCTGGACGCGGGCCCCGCGGTCCTGGAGATGGTGGTCGCCGGCTACGGCGTCGCCTACGCGGTGCTGCTGGTGCTCGGCGGCCGGCTCGGCGACATGTTCGGCCGCCGCAATCTCTTCCTGTGGGGTCTGGCAACCTTCGCCCTGACCTCGCTGGCCTGCGGACTGGCCCCCAGCGCCTGGACGCTGGTGGCCGCCCGCGTCGCCCAGGGCGCCGCCTCCGCGCTGCTCCTCCCGCAGGCGCTGGCCACCATCCAGTCCGCCACCTCCGGCAGCAGCCGCGGCAAGGCGCTCAGCTACTACGGCGCCACCGCCGGTATCGCCAGCGTCGTCGGGCAGGTGCTCGGCGGCGTGCTGGTCTCCGCGGACATCGCCGGCAGCGGCTGGCGCTCGATCTTCCTGGTGAACGTACCGATCGCCGCGGTGGCCCTGGTGCTGGCGCTGCGCTCGGTGCCGGAGACCCGCTCGGCGCACCCGGCACGGATCGACCGGTCCGGCACGGTGCTGCTCGCGGTGACCCTGATCACCCTGCTGCTGCCGCTCACCGAGGGCCGCGCGGCCGGCTGGCCGCTCTGGTCGTGGGTGCTGCTCGGCATCTCACCGTTCGCCGCCGCGGCCTTCGTGGCGGTGGAGCGGCACGGTGAACGCACCGGCGGCAGCCCGCTGCTGCCGCCGAGCCTGGTCCGTATCCACAGCGTCCGCAGCGGGCTGCTGCTGATCCTGCCGTTCTGCATCGGCTTCGGCGGCTTCATGTTCGTGCTGGCGGTGGCCATGCAGGACGGCCTGCACTTCGGGGCGCTGGCCGCGGGCGGTGCGCTGGCCCCGCTGTGCGCCGCGTTCTTCGCCGCCTCGCTGCTGGGTCCGCGGGCGGTGGCCAGGTTCGGCCGCCGCACGGTGACCGGCGGGTCGCTGCTCCAGGGCGTCGGCCTGCTGGTCCTGGCCGGCACCTTCCTGTCGGGCTGGCCGCACCTGGGGATCTGGGCGCTGGCACCGGGCATGGTGCTGGTCGGCTTCGGGCAGGGCTTCGTGCTGCCGGTGGTCTTCCGGATCGTGCTCAGCGAGGTGCCGCCGGCCCAGGCCGGAGTGGGCGGCGGTTCACTGGCCACCACCCAGCAGTCCAGCCTGGCGCTGGGCGTGGCGACCCTCGGCACGCTCTTCTTGACCCTCTCCACGTCGGTGGGTATCCGGGACGCCCTGGTCTGGACGCTGCTGGCCCAGTTGCTGACGGTGGTGGCGACGACGGCCCTGAGCACCCGGCTGCCCCGTGCGGTGGTCTGAGACCGGCGTACGGCGGTCGTCACGGACCCCGGGGTGCGGCAGCCGCGCCCCGGGGTCCGTACCGGTTCTTTCGCCGGCCGGTCATTGCGGTCCGGTATCAGTGGGCAGGCTGACGGAAGGGATTTCCGCCCTGCGGGCGTTCTCCGGGTAGTGCGAAGGACCGGAGGGAGGGGTACTGCGATGTCCGTACGTGACGTGGCGCCGCTCGGCGCCACCGTGGCCACCCCGGCCCGGACCCGGCGCCGGTGGCCCGGTTACGCGCTGGCCGCCTGCGGTGTGGCCCTGCTGCCCTGGCTGTACGTGCTCGCCACCAACCTGCCGCCGACCGCCTCCGCCCCGCACTGGGCCACCGCGTGGGTCGGGCTCGACGCCATGGAGGCGGCCGGGCTGATCGCCACCGGGCTCCTCATGGTGCGGCGCCACCCGCTGCGGGCGGCTGCCGCCGGGGCCACGGGGACGCTGCTGGTCGTGGACGCGTGGTTCGACGTGATGACGTCCACGGGGTCCGCGTTCACCACGGCGCTGGTGATGGCCTGCACGGCGGAGCTTCCACTGGCCGCGGTCTGCGTGACCGTGGCGATCCGGGTCTCCTCGGCCGCCGCCCGGGCCGAGCCCGCGGTGCGGCGGCCCACCCGCCTGCCCTCGAACAGCGGGCGGGGCGAGATCCCCCAGGACCTGCCCCGGCGGCGGGCGGGCTGACGCCGGGCGGGCCGGAAACACCGACGCCGGGCGGGCCCGGTACGGCTGGGCCCGCCCGGCGCTTGCGAAGCCGCGGTCAGCAGCCCAGCAGCCGGGAGCCGAGGTACGCCTCGACCTGGTCCAGGGAGACCCGCTCCTGCTTCATCGTGTCGCGCTCGCGGACCGTCACCGCGTTGTCCTCAAGGGTGTCGAAGTCCACCGTGACGCAGAACGGCGTGCCGATCTCGTCCTGGCGGCGGTAGCGGCGGCCGATCGCGCCCGCGTCGTCGAACTCGATGTTCCAGTTCTTGCGCAGCGCGGTGGCCAGGCCCTTCGCCTTCGGCGAGAGCTCGGGGTTGCGGGAGAGCGGCAGGACCGCGACCTTGACCGGCGCCAGCCGCGGGTCGAGCCGCATGACGGTCCGCTTCTCCATGACGCCCTTGGCGTTGGGCGCCTCGTCCTCGTTGTACGCGTCCAGCATGAACGCGAGCATCGCCCGGTTCACCCCCGCCGCGGGCTCGATGACGTAGGGGAACCAGCGCTCGCCTGCCTCCTGGTCGAAGTACGAGAGGTCCTGGCCGGACGCCTTGGCGTGCGAGGACAGGTCGTAGTCGGTGCGGTTGGCGACGCCTTCGAGCTCGCTGAACTCCTGGCCGCCGAAGTTGAAGCGGTACTCGATGTCAGCGGTGCGCTTCGAGTAGTGGGAGAGCTTCTCCTTCGGGTGGTCGTACCAGCGGATGTTCTCCTCGCGCAGGCCGAGGCCGGTGTACCAGTTCCACCGCTCCTGCATCCAGTACTCGTGCCACTTCTCGTCCTCGCCCGGCTTGACGAAGAACTCCATCTCCATCTGCTCGAACTCGCGGGTGCGGAAAATGAAGTTGCCGGGGGTGATCTCGTTGCGGAACGACTTGCCCATCTGGGCGATGCCGAACGGCGGCTTCTTCCGCGAAGTGGTCTGCACCTGGGCGAAGTTCACAAAGATGCCCTGGGCGGTCTCCGGCCGCAGGTACGCCAGCGAGCCGGCGTCCTGGGTCGGGCCGAGGTGGGTCTGCAGCATGCCGGAGAACTGCTTGGGCTCGGTGAAGGCGCCCTTGGTGCCGCAGTGCGGGCAGTTGATGTCGGCCAGCCCGTTCGCCGGCAGCTTGCCGTGCTTCGCCTCGTACGCCTCCTCCAGGTGGTCGGCGCGGTAGCGCTTGTGGCAGGAGGTGCACTCGGTGAGCGGGTCGGAGAAGGTCGCCACGTGACCGGAGGCGACCCACACCTCGGGGGCGAGGATCACCGACGAGTCGATACCCACCACATCGTCACGCGAAATCACCATCGAGCGCCACCACTGGCGCTTGATGTTCTCCTTGAGCTCCACGCCCAGCGGTCCGTAGTCCCAGGCGGCCTTGGAGCCGCCGTAAATCTCACTGCTCGGGAAAACGAAGCCACGGCGCTTGCTCAGGCTGACGATGGTGTCGATCTTGTCGGCGGCCACGGTGCTCTCTTCAGTACGACGAAGCGGTCAGTTGTCCCAGATTACCGGCGGGGCCCGGGCGCATATCAAATCCGTTCCGCGGGCTGCAAGGACGACCCGCCCCGCCCGGCAGGCCGGAGCAGGCGGCAATTGACAATCGTTTCCAGTTTGGCTGAACATGAGTGTCATGAACGTCCGCCGCCGGGTGCCTCCGGCCACCGCCTTCGCCGCGGCAGCCGCCCTCGCCCTGACGGCGCTCACCGCCTGCTCGGTCCCGGCCGCCGCGACCACCACCAGCGACGGAAGGCTCAAGGTCACCGCCTCCTTCTACCCGCTGGAGTTCCTGGTCCGGCAGATCGGCGGGCCCCACGTGGCCGTCACCGACCTCACCAGGCCCGGCGTCGAACCGCACGACCTGGAGCTCTCCCCCCGCCAGGTCGCCCGGCTCGGCGGCTCAGGACTCGCGGTGTATCTGCACGGCCTGCAGCCCGCGGTGGACGCGGCGATCGAGCAGTCCGGGGTGAAGCACAGCGTGGACGCCGCGAAGCTGACCTCGATGGAGGACCACGGCACCGAGGTGGACGGCCGCGACCACACCACCGGCGACAACGGCAGCGGCGGCGGGAGCGACCCGGGCGCCGACCCGCACATCTGGCTGGACCCGGTCCGCTACGCCCAGGTCGCCCGCGGTGTCGGCGCGGCGCTGCGGCAGGCGGACCCGGCGCACGCGCCCGCGTACGCCAAGAACACCGACGCTCTGGTGGCCAGGCTCGACGCCCTCGACGCGCGCTTCCGGGCCGGGCTTGGCGGCCGTACCTCGGACACCTTCGTCACCACTCACGCGGCCTTCGGCTACCTCGCCGAGCGCTACGGCCTGATCGAGGAGTCGATCAACGGCATCGACCCGGAGAGCGAGCCGAGCGCCGCCCGGATGAAGGCCCTGCAGGACCTGGCCAGGAGCACGCACGTCAGCACGGTCTTCTTCGAACCCCTGGTCAGTGATCGCGCCGCCCGCGCGGTGGCCGGCGACCTGAAACTGCGCACCGACGTGCTCGACCCCATCGAGGGGATCACCGGGCAGTCCCGGGGCAGCGACTACTTCCAGGTCCAGCAGGCCAACCTGCGGGCCCTGCAGAGCGCACTGGGGGCCGGGCGATGACACCGATATCCGCGGCGCCGGAGGCGGTGGTGCGGTTGCGGGACGCCCACGTCGTGCTCGCCGGCCGCCCGGTGCTGCGCGGCATCGACCTCACCGTGGACCGCGGCCAGGTGGTGGCCCTGCTCGGCGCGAACGGCTCCGGCAAGTCGACGGCCGTCCGCGCGGTGGTCGGCCAGGTGCCGCTCTCCGGCGGGTCGTGGGAACTGTTCGGCACGCCAGGCACCCGCTTCCGGCAGTGGGCGCGGATCGGCTACGTACCGCAGCGCACCACCGCGGCCGGCGGGGTGCCGGCCACCGTACGCGAGGTGGTCTCGGCCGGGCGGCTGGCACGCACCCGGCTGCGCCGGCCGGGCCGGGCCGACCGGGCCGCGGTGGACCGGGCGCTTGACCTGGTCGGGATGGCGGGCCGGGCGAAGGACTCGGTGGACGCGCTCTCCGGCGGCCAGCACCAGCGGGTACTGATCGCCCGCGCGCTGGCCGGCGAACCCGAACTGCTGATCATGGACGAACCGATGGCCGGCGTCGACCTGGCCGGCCAGGACGTCCTGGCGGGCACCCTGCGCGCCCAGGTCGCGGCTGGCAGCACCGTCCTGCTGGTGCTGCACGAACTCGGCCCGCTGGAGCCGCTGATCGACCGGGCGGTGGTGCTGCGGGACGGCTGCGTCGTGCACGACGGACCACCGCCGCAGGGGGTCGGGCAGCACGCGCTGCCGGGCCACGACCACGTGCACCCGCACGCCGGCGAGACACACACGACGGGGCTGCGCTGATGGAGATCCTGAGCTACCCCTTCATGGACCGGGCGCTGCTCGCCGCCCTGCTGATCGGCCTGACCGCGCCCGCGGTCGGCATCTTCCTGGTGCAGCGCCGCCAGGCGATCATGGGCGACGGCATCGGCCATGTGGCGCTGACCGGCGTGGCCCTGGGCTTCCTGCTCCAGGTCAGCCCGGTGTGGACGGCGGTGCTGGTCGCGGTGCTCGGCTCGGTGGCGATGGAGCTGATCCGCTCCTACGCCAGGACCCGCGGCGACATCGCGCTGGCGATGCTCTTCTACGGCGGCATGTCCGGCGGCGTGATGATCATCTACCTGGCGCCGAACGGCTCCAACGCCAACCTCACCGCGTACTTGTTCGGCTCGATCCTCAGCGTCTCGCCGCAGGACCTGTGGCCGATGGCGGCGCTGGCGGTCTTCGTCCTGCTGGTCACCCTGGGGCTGCGGCGGCAGCTCTTCGCGGTCTGCCAGGACGAGGAGTTCGCCCGCGTCGGCGGGCTGCCGGTGCGGGCGCTGAACCTGCTGCTCGCGGTGACCGCCGCGGTGACCGTGACGGTGGCGATGCGGATCGTGGGGCTGCTGCTGGTCAGCGCGCTGCTGGTGATCCCGGTGGCCGCCGCCCAGCAGGTCACCCGGGGTTTCGCCTGGACGATGGCGCTGGCGATGGGGATCGGGGTGACCGTCTCGCTCTCCGGGACGGTCTTCTCGTACTACGTGGATGTGCCGCCGGGGGCGAGCATCGTGCTGGCCTCGATGGCGGTCTTCCTGCTGATGACGGGGGCGGCGGCGCCGCTGGCGGCGCGCAGGACCCGGCGGGCGGCGGCCGCGCGGGAGCACTGCGGCCTGGACGTGGCGCTCCCCGCACAGCAGACCACCGAGGAGGCTCCGGTACGCGCCTGAGCGCCGCTGAGCCTGGCACAATGGGCTTCCCGGACAGATGCGCGAAGCACCGCCCGGGAACGATCGACGACCGAGAAGGAGACACCGGTGAGCACCGCCAAGCATCCTGTGGCTGGCCGTTCGACCCGGCAGCGGGCGGCCGTTTCGGCTGCCCTGGAAGAGGTCGACGAGTTCCGCAGCGCGCAGGATCTGCACGACCTGCTCAGGCACCGGGGCGATTCGGTGGGGCTCACCACGGTCTACCGCACCCTGCAGTCCCTCGCCGACGCCGGCGAGATCGACGTGCTGCGCACCGGCGAGGGCGAGTCGGTCTACCGGCGCTGCTCCGGCGGCGGGCACCACCACCACCTGGTCTGCCGGATCTGCGGCAAGGCGGTCGAGGTCGAGGGCCCCGCGGTGGAGAAGTGGGCGGACACCATCGCCGCCGAGCACGGTTTTGTGAACGTGGCGCACACCATGGAGATCTTCGGCACCTGCGCGGACTGCGCGGCCGAGGAGGCCGCCGGCGCCCGGACCGCGGCGGAGACGCCGGGCCGGTCCTGACCGGCGCCGGCGCCCCCGGGGCGTTCGTCAGCCGTGTCAGCTGTTGAGGATCTGCTCCTCGTTGGGGATGGCGCCGCCGAACCGCCGGTCGCGGGAGGCGTACTCCATGCAGGCCCGCCACAGGTCACGCCGGTCGAAGTCCGGCCAGAGCACGTCCTGGAACACCATCTCGGCGTAACTGCTCTGCCAGAGCAGGTAGTTGGAGGTGCGCTGCTCGCCGCTGGGGCGCAGGAAGAGATCGACGTCCGGCATGTCGGGGTAGTACAGGTACTTGGCGAAGGTCTTCTCGTTGACCTTGCCCGGGTCCAGCTTGCCGGAGGCGACGTCCCGGGCCAGCGCCTGGGCGGCGTCGGCGATCTCGGCGCGGCCGCCGTAGTTCACGCAGAAGTAGAGCGTCATGGCGTCGTTGCCGACCGTCTGCTCCTGGGCGACCTGGAGCTCCTGGACGACCGACTTCCACATCTTCGGCATCCGGCCCACCCAGCGGATCCGGATGCCCAGCTCGTCCATCTCGTCGCGGCGGCGCCGGATGACATCGCGGTTGAAGTTCATCAGGAAGCGCACCTCCTCCGGCGAGCGCTTCCAGTTCTCGGTGGAGAAGGCGTACAGCGACAGGTTCTTGACGCCGATCTCCAGGCAGCCCTTGAGCACGTCCATCACCACGCCCTCACCGACCCGGTGGCCCTCGGTGCGGGGCAGGCCGCGCTCCTTGGCCCAGCGGCCGTTGCCGTCCATCACGACGGCGACGTGCTTGGGGACCAGCTCACCGGGAAGCTTCGGTGCCCGCGCACCCGACGGGTGCGGTTCCGGGGTCTTGTACGAGGTTCGGTTACGGGTCAGAATCCCGCGGCGTGCCATGGTCGTACTTCTCCTGACGGCTGTCCTGACGGCCGGGTCCAGCCGCCTGTCCACGCTACTGCTCGGGTGTCACGGCCACCGCCCGGGGAGACCGCTCCGGCTCGGCGGGGGCGCCCAGGACCACGTCCGGCTGCCGCTCGACGAACCGCAGCGACCGCAGTCCGCGTTCCAGGTGCCACTGGAGGTACGCGGCGACCAGTCCGCTGCCCTCACGGCAGTGACGGGGTTCACAGGCGTCCGCGGTCTCCCAGTCCCCGCCCAGCAGCGCGCCGAGCAGTTCCAGTGACTCCCGAGAGGGTACGACGCTTCCGGGCACCCGGCAGTCGCCGCAGACGACTCCTCCCGCGCCGACCGAAAAGAAACGGTTCGGCCCGGTCATGCCGCAGCGGGCGCAGTCGTCGAAGCTGGGCGCGTAGCCGTTGACGGCCAGCGAGCGCAGCAGGAAGGCGTCGAGCACCAGCCGCGGCTCGTGTTCCCCGGCGGCGAGCGTACGCAGCGCGCCGACCAGCAGCAGATACTGCTGGACCGCCGGCTCGCCCTCGTGGTCGGTGAAGCGCTCGGCCGTCTCCAGCATCGCGGTGCCCGAGGTGTAGCGGTCGTAGTCGGCGACGATGGCGCCGCCGTAGGGGGCGATGGTCTCGCCCTGCGTGCACAGCGGCAGGCCGCGGCCGACGAGTTCCCCGCCGCGGGCGAAGAACTGCACATCGACATGGCTGAACGGCTCCAGCCGCGCGCCGAACTTCGACTTGGTGCGGCGCACTCCTCTGGCCACCGCCCGGACCCGGCCGTGCCGGCGGGTCAGCAGCGTGATGATCCGGTCCGCCTCGCCCAGTTTCTGGGTGCGCAGCACGATGCCGTCGTCGCGGAACAGACTCATGCGGTCCATTCTCCCGTACGGCCGGTCCGGCGCGCACCCCCGGCAGGCGCGCCCGGCGCCGGCCGCCCCCGCGGGCTCAGGACGGGGTCGCCGTCGCGGCGGTCAGGACGGGGTCGCCGCCGCGGGCTCAGGACGGGGTCGCCGCAGCAGCGGTCAGCAGCCGCTCGATGTCGTCGGTGTGCAGCGACAGGCACCGCCCGATCGCCTCCAGCACCTCCCGCTCGGCGGGCAGGTAGGGCCCGTCGGCCAGGGCGATGTGGGCGCCCTGGAGCAGTACCCGCTCGCGGCCCTGGGTGAGCAGGTGGTCGGTGAGGGGTTCCAGCGCCTCGTGGAGTTCGATCGACAGCCAGCTGCCGCAGCCGTCCACCGCCTCGGCGAAGGAGTCGGGGCCGAGCTCCTCCGACCGGCGGAAGCGGCCCTCGTCGGCGACGATCGCGGCCAGCAGACCGAGCAGTTGCTCCTCGGTGCAGTCGGTGAAGCCGGCCGCGCGGACCGCGCCGACCGCCGCCTCCCGGGCGGGCCGCCCGGACGCGCCGCCGGCGGTGAGCACCGCGAGCGCGATGGTGTGCACGGCGTCCCGCAGCATCGCCGCGAACCGGGTGGTGGTCGGGGTCAGCAGCACCTCGGGGCCGAACTGCCGGTGGCAGGCGGTGCATTCGATGACAGTGCCGGCCGGACCGCGGGCGAGCAGCGGCACCTTGAGCACGGTCAGCCTGCGGGTGCCGGTTCTGCGGTGGTAGGCGCGGTCGCCGCCGCAGTCGGGGCAGAAGAACTCACCGTCGTCCTCGGTGTGCCACGCGGTACGCACACCCCAGAAATACAGCCCCAGCTTCATCACGCTGCACCCTCCGGCCCGTTTCGTTCCGGTACGCGACCAAAGCCGGACCGAACGCGCGCGAAGACGCTCCGGCAACGGTGCCGTACTGCCGTGATGTTAGCCACACCGGGGAGGCCCAGTCAGTACCGCGTACGGGGGCAAATTCACCGTGCCGCCACCTGCCGCCACCTGACGCCGTGATCCGGCCGTCCCGGCTTCACCGCGAAGTGCCCTCAACCGTGCGGCAGAACGGACGGAATGCGGCCGTTCCGGTCGCCCCCGGCCGGGAAACCGGCCGGGGGCGACCGGGAGGCCGGCCGCAGATCCCGCTCACCGGAGGGTGATCAGCGACCCGCGCGGTTGACCGCGGAGACCACGGCCTGCAGCGAGGCCCGGGTGGTGTTGGGGTCGATACCGATCCCCCACAGCACCTTGCCGTCGATCGCGCACTCGATGTATGACGCGGCCCGCGCGCTGGCGCCCTCGCTGAGGGTGTGCTCGGTGTAGTCCAGCAGCCGGGCGTCCACCCCGACCGAGCCCAGCGCGTCGAAGAAGGCGGAGATCGGGCCGTTGCCGGTGCCGGTCAGCGTGGTCACGACGCCGTCCACCTCGGCCTCGACGGTCAGTTCGTCGGTGCCGTCGCTGGAGCTGAGCGTCTGGGCGGAGCGCAGCGCGATCCGGCCCCAGGCGTTCTCCGGGGTGGGCAGGTACTCGTCCTGGAAGACCGACCAGATCTGCGCCGGGGTGACCTCGCCGCCTTCGGTGTCGGTCTTGGCCTGGATGATCCGGGAGAACTCGATCTGCATCCGGCGCGGCAGGTCCAGCTTGTGCTCGTTCTTCAGCACGTAGGCCACCCCGCCCTTGCCGGACTGCGAGTTGACCCGGATCACGGCCTCGTAGGAGCGGCCGACGTCCTTGGGGTCGATGGGCAGGTACGGCACCGCCCACTCGAGCTCGTCCACCGTCCTGCCCTGGGCGGCGGCGTCGGCCTCCATCGCCTCGAAGCCCTTCTTGATGGCGTCCTGGTGGGAGCCGGAGAAGGACGTGTAGACCAGGTCGCCCGCGTACGGGTGGCGCGGGTGGACCTCCATCTGGTTGCAGTACTCGGCGGTCCGCCGTACCTCGTCGATCTGCGAGAAGTCGATCTGCGGGTCGATGCCCTGGCTGAACAGGTTCATGCCCAGCGTGACCAGGTCGACGTTGCCGGTGCGCTCGCCCTGCCCGAACAGGCAGCCCTCGATCCGGTCGGCGCCGGCCATCAGCGCCAGTTCGGCGGCGGCCACCGCCGTACCGCGGTCGTTGTGCGGGTGCACGGACAGGCAGACGTACTCGCGCCGGGACAGGTTGCGGGACATCCACTCGAACCGGTCGGCGTGCGTGGAGGGGGTCGAACGCTCCACGGTGGCGGGCAGGTTGAGGATGATCTCGCGGCCCTCCTCGGGCTGCCAGACGTCCATCACGCCCTCGCAGACCTCCAGTGCGAAGTCCAGCTCGGTGTCGGTGAAGATCTCCGGGCTGTACTGGTAGCCGAAGACCGTGTCGTCGGTCAGGATCTTGTCGGCGTACTCCATCACCAGCCGGGTGCCGTCCACCGCGATCTGCCTGACCTGCTCACGGGTGCCGCGGAAGACCACCCGGCGGAAGACCGGCGCGGTCGCGTTGTACAGGTGCACGGTGGCCCGGCGGGCGCCGACCAGCGACTCGATGGTCCGCTCGATCAGTTCCTCGCGGGACTGGGTCAGGACGGAGATCGTCACGTCCTCGGGGATCGCGTCCTGCTCGATGATGGAGCGCACGAAGTCGAAGTCGGTCTGGCCCGAGGAGGGGAAGCCGACCTCGATCTCCTTGTAGCCCATGCGTACCAGCAGGTCGAACATCTCGCGCTTGCGGGCCGGGGACATCGGGTCGATCAGCGCCTGGTTGCCGTCGCGCAGGTCGGTGGAGAGCCAGCGGGGGGCCTTGGTGACGCGGGCGTCCGGCCAGGTGCGGCCGGGCAGGTCCACCTGCTCGTAGCGGCCGTACTTGTGGACCGGCATCGCGGTCGGGCGCTGGGTGACGGTCGCCGCGGTGATGGGCGTGGCACGGCCGATACGGTTCTGGTTCTCGCGCTGGGTGCTCATGGGGGCTCTGGCTCCTCGGGGTCCGCTCGGAGGCGGCCGACGGCGGCTTGGACAACGCCGAACTCCGCGGGGAGGGGGTCGGCCTACGACTACAGGCCCTCGCCGCGGCAGCTAAGGAGAAGCAGCCCGAAACGCATGATGGGTCGACCATAGCCGAGGGCGGCTCGATCGCGTAGCCGGGGTGTGGGCGCTCTCACTATGCAAGACGCGGGCAGGCGTCACCGCGCGGCGCGGCGGTTACCCCTTTTACGTGGTTCGGTCCGGAATCGGGGACAGCGGTATGTGAGCTGTGCCACATTTGCCGGTATGGGAGTCTTCTGCACGATCGTGCCTCCACACGTCCTGGACCGTCTCGCCCACAGCGACGACGCCGAGCTGACCGATCTGGCCCGGCGGACGCTGGAGCACGACGCGCAGCAGCGCGCCCGGCGGCGGCTGACGGCGCTGCCGGGCCATACGTCGTCCTTCAGCGGGACCGCCTCGGGCCACCCGGACCGTACGGTCTACGACGCGGGGCACGAGGACAGGCTGCCCGGCCGCGAGGTCCGCGCGGAGGAGGGGCCGGCCACCCCGGACGCGAGCGTCACCCGGGCGTACAACGCCCTCGGCGCCACCTTCGACACCTACCTGGCGGCGTACGGCCGGCACTCCATCGACGGCCGCGGGCTGCCGCTGAAGG
This sequence comes from Streptomyces sp. NBC_01476, assembly GCF_036227265.1. NCBI lineage: Bacteria > Bacillati > Actinomycetota > Actinomycetes > Kitasatosporales > Streptomycetaceae > Streptomyces > Streptomyces sp. NBC_01476. The sequence continues at coordinate 2,512,625 of NZ_CP109446.1, forward strand.
CCAGCGTCCACTACCTGCGCGGCTACAACAACGCCTTCTGGAACGGCGAGCAGATGGTCTTCGGCGACGGCGACGGGAAGGTCTTCCTCGACTTCACCCTCCCGCTCGACGTCATCGGCCACGAACTCACCCACGGGGTCACCCAGTACAGCGCCAACCTCGACTACTCCGGCCAGTCCGGCGCGCTCAACGAGTCGGTCTCCGACGTCTTCGGCAGCCTCATCAAGCAGTACTCACTGGGGCAGAGCGCCGAGCAGGCGGACTGGCTGATCGGCGCGGGGCTGCTCGCGCCGGGGGTGAGCGGGCAGGCGCTGCGCTCCATGAAGGCCCCGGGCACCGCCTACGACGACCCGCGGCTCGGCAAGGACCCGCAGCCCGCCTCCATGTCCGGTTACGTCACGACCGCCGACGACGAGGGCGGTGTCCACATCAACTCCGGTATCCCCAACCGCGCGTTCTGCCTGGTGGCGCAGTCGCTGGGCGGCAATGCCTGGGAGCGGGCCGGCCAGATCTGGTACGACACCCTCACCGGCGGCGCGCTCCCGGCCGACGCCGACTTCGCCACTTTCGCCGCGGCCACGGCGTCCGCGGCCCGGGCCCGTTACGGTGAGGGCACCGAGTCCCAGGCGGTCACCGCGGCCTGGACCGAGGTGGGCGTGGCCCCCGCGGCCCTCCCGCGCCAGACGACCGGCGAACGGCAGCGGACGCAGCCCTCCGGGGATGTCACGGGGGCGTGACACACGTACGGGGACGAGGAGCCACCATGCGGATCGAGGTCACCCGTACCGGGGGCCTGGCCGGAATCGCCCGCCACGCCACGCTCGACACCTCCACCCACCCCGACGGCCCCCACCTCGCCGACCTCGCCGCCTCCATCCTCGCCGCCCCCGCCTCTTCCTCTCCCCCGTCTCCGCCCGCCCCCTCCGTCCCGGACGGCTTCACCTACACCATCACCGTCGACCACACCCGCACGGCCCACTGCGCCGACCCCCACCTGACCCCGGCCCAGCGCGAGCTGATCACCGCGGTCCTCCACGAGGGCGCGTAGCCCGCACGGCTACCGGCGCCGTGGGCCGAGCTTGGGGCGGTCGGGCCCGGGGGCGCCGAGGTCCGTGTCCCTGAGGGCCGGCCCGCCCGGGCCGAGGACACCCGCTTTGAGGGCCGCCTTGTGGAGGGAGCGCAGGGCCAGCATCAGGACACCGATGTCGTCCAGCAGTATCGGGTCGGGCAGCAGGTCGACCGGCGACACCAGATAGGCCAGGGACGCCCAGAACATCAGCTTGTTGGAGAAGGGGATCTGTGACGCGGCCAGCAGGCGCCGCGCGCGGAAGAGCCTGACGGCCAGTCGGATCGCCACGACGAAGGTGACAACCACCACCATCCCGGCGACCGACAGCCCCACCACCCATGTCCTGTCCACGCCCGCCACCCTTCGGAAGAGTCCCGGTCAGTCTCCTCCTCCGCCCCCTTTCCCCTGGCCGTTGTGCGGTGAACACGCCCGGGAATGAGGGATCTGCCGCTCTCCCCCACCCCCGAAAGGCCGTCAGTGGGTGGCTGATTGTTCCGGGGTCGGGGTGGGGGACGGCGGGTGGGGGTCGGGGGAGTTCCGGGGGGTGCGGTGGAGGGTGGTGAGGACGAGGGTGCCGCCCAGGGCCGCGGCGAGGGCGGCGAAGAGGGAGATGCGGTCGATGCCGGCCGCGTACGCCGCGTGGATGGTGCCGCCGGCGGAGGTGACGTCGCGGAGGCGGGCGGTGAAGACCGCGCCGAACAGGGCGATGCCCAGGGTCATGCCGAGCTGGCGGAAGGTGTTGATCGCCGCGCCCGCCATACCCGCCTGGCGTGGCGGCACCGCCTCGACCGCCGCGGAGACCATGACGGGCGTGGCCAGGCCGACGCCCACGCCGGTCACGGCGAGGCCCGCGAAGAGGGACGTCTGGCCGGAGCCGGGGTGGACCGTCGCCCACAGCAGCAGGGAGCCCGCCGCGATGAGCAGCAGCCCGCCGCCGATCGGCACCCGCGGCGGGAAGCGGTGCATGTGCCGTCCCGCGACCGCCGCGGCCACGAACGCGGTGCCGGCCAGCGGCATGAGGGCGAGGCCGCCGCGGACCGGGCTGAGGTGGAGGATGTTCTGCAGCCAGAGGGAGACGAAGACCAGGCCGCTGAACGCGGCGAGCTGGTAGAGCAGCGCACCGGTGAGCAGGCCCGCGAAGGAGGGGCGCCGCAGCAGTGCCAGGTCGAGCATCGGGTGCGCGCTGCGGGCCTCGACCGCCACGAAGCCGACCGCGGCCAGCGCGGCGACGACGAAGGCGCCGACCGCCAGCCCGTCGCTCCAGCCGTGTTCACCGCCGCGGATCAGCGCGTACGTGACGGCCGCCGCGGCGAGGGTGAAGGTCACCGCGCCGGGGAGGTCCAGCCGGGCGCCCGTCCCGGCCGCCGTCCTGGCGGCGGAACCGACGGGCAGCGCCCGCAGCGAGAGCAGGATCGCGGCCAGCGCGATCGGCAGGTTCACCAGGAAGATGGCCTGCCAGCCGAACCCCTGGGTGAGCAGGCCGCCGACGATCGGTCCGGCCGCGGCGGCGGCGCCGTTGACCGCGCCCCAGACGCCGAAGGCGGTCCCCCGGTCCCGGCCGTGGTAGGTGGCCGAGACCAGCGCGGCCGAGGTGGCGAACATCGCCGCGCCGCCCACGCCCTGCACCGCCCGGGCGGTGATCAGCGCCGCCGCGTTCGGCGCCAGCGCGCACGCCAGCGAGGCCAGCGCGAAGACGCCGAGCCCGAGGACGTACAGCCGGCGGTGGCCGAAGAGGTCGGCCAGCGAGCCGGTCACCATCAGCAGCGCGGCGAGCGCGAGGGCGTAGATGTCGATGACCCACTGGAGGGAGGCGAAGGACGCGTCGAGGTCGTCCGCCATCCGGGGCAGCGCGACGTTCACGATCGTGACGTCGACCAGCAGGATGAAGGCGCCCAGGCAGATCGCCACGAGGGGCAGCCATTTACGCATGGCGTGGGACTCCGTTCCGTTTCATGAGGTGCGGCGATTCCGGGGTTGAGGGAGCGGGCGGGTTCCGGAGGCGGGGCAGGTTCCGGAGGCCGCCCGGATCGAGGACCGGCCCGTGGCCCCCGGACCGCAGAGCCCGGACTCCAGACCGTGGCCCCCGGAAGAGCCCGGGGCCAGGTCCGCGTCGGGCCCGCCCGCGCCCACGTCCCCACCCTCCGGTAACGCCCCGCCCCCACCACAGCCAGCGGCCCCCTCGCAGCGGAATCCGACATCTTCTATCCTGGGCTGATGGAATCCGACATGGGATGGGCCGCGCTGTCCGCACTCGACACGCTGGACCGGCGCATCGTGCAGGCGCTCCAGGTCGACGGGCGGGCGGCCTTCAGCCGGATCGGCGAGGTGCTGGGCGTCTCCGACCAGACGGTGGCCCGCCGCTTCGGCCGGATGCGTTCGGCGGGCTTCCTGCGGGTGCTCGGCCTGCTCGACCCCTTGCGGACCGGGCTGACGCCCTGGCTGGTCCGGGTGCGGTGCGCGCCGGACGCGGCTGCCTCGGTGGCCGAGGCGCTGGCCCGGCGTACCGACACCCGCTGGGTGAGTCTGATCTCCGGCGGAACCGAGATCTCCTGCCTGGTGCAGGCCGCCGGGCCCGGCCACGACGACGCGCTGCTGCTGCAGAAGCTGCCGCGTACCCCGCGGGTGGTCCAGGTGACCGCGAACGCGATGCTGCACGTCTTCTTCGGGCAGGATCTGAGCCCGGTGAGCCGGGCCGGGCCGCTCACACCGGCCGAGGTCGAGGCGCTCACCCCGCAGGACGCACCCGCGCGCCGGGTGGCGGAGGCCACCGAACCGTTGCCGTTCGGCCCCGGGGACCACCGGCTGCTGGAGCTGCTGGCCACCGACGGCCGGGCCTCAGCGGCCGAACTGGCCGCCGCCACCGGGTGGTCGCAGACGACCGTACGGCGCAGGCTCGCGGAACTGCGCTCCAGCGGGGCTCTCTACTACGACCTCGACTTCGACTTCGACGCGCTGGGCGGGGATTTGCGGGCCGGGCTCTGGCTGGAGGTCGAACCGGCCCGCCTCGCCGAGGTGGGCGCGGCGCTCGCCGGGCACCGCGAGGTCGCCTTCGCCTGCGCCACCACCGGCGCGGCCAACGTCTACGCCGCCATCACCTGTGACAACCCCGGCGCCCTCTACCGCTACCTCACCGGCCCGGTGGCCGCCCTCCCCGGCATCCGCCGCACCGAGACGGCTCCCGTGCACCGCATCCTCAAAGGCCCCGGCCCCTATCTGCCGCCGCCGCGGAAGACCGCCCGAGGCTGAGGAGCGCGGGCTCTCAGAAGCCGAGCTTCCGCAGCTGCTTCGGGTCGCGCTGCCAGTCCTTCGCCACCTTCACATGCAGGTCGAGAAAGACCGGCGTCCCCAGCAGCGCCTCGATCTGGTGCCGGGACTTCGTCCCGACCTCCTTCAGGCGCGCGCCCTTCGGCCCGATGATGATCCCCTTCTGGCTCGGGCGCTCGATGTAGAGGTTGGCGTGGATGTCGAGCAGCGGCTTGCCGGCGGGACGCCCCTCGCGCGGGATCATCTCCTCGACGACGACCGCGATGGAGTGCGGGAGTTCGTCACGGACCCCTTCCAGCGCGGCCTCGCGGATGAGCTCGGCGACCATGACCTGCTCGGGCTCGTCGGTGAGGTCGCCCTCGGCGTAGAGCTGGGGGCCTTCGGGGAGCAGCGGGATGAGCAGGTCGGCGAGCAGGCCCACCTGCTGGTCGCCGACCGCCGAGACCGGCACGATCTCGGCCCACTCCAGGCCCAGGTCCTGGCCGAGCCGGTCGATCGCGATCAGCTGTCCGGCGAGCTGCTTGGAGTCGACGAGGTCGGTCTTGGTGACGATCGCCACCTTCGGGGTCTTCTTGATGCCGGCCAGTTCACGGGCGATGTACGTGTCGCCGGGGCCGAGCTTCTGGTCGGCGGGGATGCAGAAGCCGATCACATCGACCTCGGCCCAGGTGGTGCGGACCACGTCGTTGAGCCGCTCGCCGAGCAGGGTGCGGGGTTTGTGCAGGCCAGGGGTGTCGACGAGGATCAGCTGCGCGTCGGGGCGGTGGACGATGCCGCGCACGCTGTGCCGGGTGGTCTGCGGCCGGTTGGAGGTGATCGCCACCTTCTGGCCGACGAGAGCGTTCGTGAGGGTGGACTTGCCGGCGTTGGGGCGGCCGACGAAACAGGCGAAACCGGACCGGTGCGGGGTGCCGGCGGCTGCAGCCGGGATGCCGGAAGAGGGGGTACGAGCGCTCATGCGGCCCATTCTCCCCGATCGGGGAGTCCCGCGGGGACGCGGGCGCCGGGGCGCACCGGCAGGCCGTACCGCCGGGCCGTACCGCCGGCCTACCGGGAGCGGAGCGCTTTTCCCCGCCCCCACGGGACCCGTGGCACGCGGCTGCTCACGGAGGTCAGGAACCCGTGGGAAAGGTGGCGCGGTGCTCGCCGTCCGGGCCCGCGAGGATCACCGGGGTGCCGGGACCGCCGAGGTCCCCCACCACGGCCAGGTCGGAGGCCGCCGGGCGGTCGGCCGCGCTGACCAGCGCCGCCGCCTCCAGGGACCTCGCCCCGCTGGCCACCGCCATGGCGACGGCGGTCTGCAGCGCGGTGAGGGCGAGGGAGTCCAGGGCCACCGTGCCGGCCACGTACGTACGGCCGGTCTCGTCGCGTACGGCCGCGCCCTCGGGTACGGCGTTCCGGGCGCGGGCCGACCTGGCCAGCGTGATGAGCTTGCGGTCTTCGGGGTCGAGGGTGGCCTGCGGCTCTGATGCGCTCATGGCGGTGATCATAGGCGCGGGGCCCCGGCCGGCTTCGGCAAGGGGCCCGGCGCCCGGCCCCGCCGACCGCCAGGACGCACTCGGCGTGACTGCGCATGCGCACAGCGCGACCCTCGCCTAGCCTGAGGTGAGCAGTGTCCGCGTAAGAGGTGATTCATCGTGCTTGTGCATATGCCCCTCGTCATCGCGCTGGCCGCGATCGGTTTCTTCCTCCACCGCAAGGGCTCACTCAAACCGACCCACGCGCTGGCCTGCGGCGCCTTCGGCTTCTATCTGGCCGACACCGGGCTGGCCGGCTCCATCGACTCGGCGAGTGCCAATCTGCTCGGCATGCTCGGCCAGTTGAGTTTCTGACGGGTCGTCACATTGCGCTCAGGTCACGACTCCGGGCGGTCGATCACCCGCAGCCAGTGGCCTTCCGGCTGGCGGCGGGCCACCTGGACGCGGCCCGCGGTGCCGTCCTTCGGCCTGGTCGAGGTCAGCGCGAGGTCGCCGCTGATCAGGGTGGGCAGCGGGTCCTCGACCTGGAAGACGGGCTGGGCGGCGAGCAGCCCGGCGTACAGCTCGCGCAGGGCGGCGGTGCCCCGCGAAGGGCGGAGTTCCTCCCCCAGCGCCCCTGGTGGGCACCGCATACCCCTCCGCGGAATGCCCGTGCCCCGAAGGGGCGCGAGGAACTGCGCGAGCAACCCACCACCGGCCGGTGATCCGGAAACGACAGCGACTGCCCCTTCGGGCCGGTGACGACGCCCAGCCCGTCGACGGCCGGCCGCGCAGTTCCTCCCCCAGACTTCGTCCGGGGGTACCCCCAGCGCCCCTAAAAGCAACCGCCGCCCGCAAGGGCACCCGCCCGGGGGGTCAGGACGGGGCCGGCGGGGGGGCCGGGGTGACCGGTTCGACCAGGACCGTTCCGATCCGGTTCCGCCGCCCCGCCTGCGTCTCCGCGGTGAGCCGCAGCGCCATCGCCACCCCGGTGCCGTCCTCCGGCAGCGGCACCACCGCCGTCGCCCCGGGAATCGGCACGCGCCCGAGCGACTTGGCCAGCAGACCGCCGACCGTCTCGACGTCGTCGTCGTCGAGCAGCACCCCGTACAGCTCCCCGAGGTCCCCGATGTCGAGGCGGGCCGTCACCCGGTAGCGGTGGTCGCCCAACTCCTCCACCGGCGGGGTCTCCCGGTCGTACTCGTCGGTGATCTCGCCGACGATCTCCTCCAGGATGTCCTCGATGGTGACGATCCCCGCGGTGCCCCCGTACTCGTCCACCACCACCGCCACATGGTTCCGCTGCTGCTGCATCTCCCGCAGCAGATCCCCCGCGTTCTTGGTGTCGGGCACGAACGCCGCGGGCCTGATCAGCGAGGTGATCGGATCGTTCTCCGCCTCGCGGTTGATGTGCACCCGGCGGGCCAGGTCCTTGAGGTAGACGAAGCCGACCACGTCGTCCTCGCTCTCCCCGGTGACCGGAATCCGGGAGAACCCGCTGCGCAGCGCCAGCGTCATCGCCTGACGGACCGTCTTGAACCGCTCGATCATGACCAGTTCGGGCCGCGGCACCATCACCTCGCGCACGATGGTGTCGCCGAGTTCGAAGACCGAGTGCACCATCCGGCGTTCGTCGTCCTCGATCAGCGACTCCGACTCGGCCAGGTCCACCATCGCCCGCAGTTCGGCCTCACTGGCGAACGGCCCGCGTTTGAAGCCCTTTCCGGGGGTCAGTGCGTTGCCGAGGAGGATCAGCAGTCCGGGGACCGGGCCCATCACCCGGGCCAGCGGCAGCAGGACGTACGAGGCCGCGGTCGCGGTGTTCAGCGGGTGCTGGCGGCCGATGGTGCGCGGCGAGACGCCGACCGCCACGTACGACACCAGCACCATCACGCCGATCGCCACGCTGAGGACTTCCCAGGTGGCGTCGAAGTGCCGGTCGCAGACGACCGTGATCAGTACGGCGGCGGCCGTCTCGCAGGCGACCCGGACCAGCAGCGCCACATTGAGGTAGCGGGTCGGGTCGGAGGCGACGGCGAGCAGATTGGCGGCGCCGCGGCGCCCGGAGCGCAGCGCGTCCTCGGCGCGGAACCGGGAGACGCGGGCCAGGCCGGTCTCGGCGCACGCGGCGAGCCAGGCGACGATGACGAGCAGTACGGCGGAGACGATCATGGCGTCGGCAGACCGTCGCCGTCAGTGGGTGGTGGGGGCGGGTGACTCGCCCTCGATACCGTGCTCGGCCCGCCAGTCGTCCAGGATCGCCTTCTGCAGGCCGAACATCTCGGCCTTCTCGTCCGCCTCCCCGTGGTCGTAACCGAGCAGGTGGAGGACGCCGTGGACGGTGAGCAACTGCAGTTCCTCGTCCATGGAGTGCTTGGTCGGCGCCTCCTCCCCCTGCTTCTTGGCGACCTCCGGGCAGAGCACGATGTCGCCGAGCAGGCCCTGCGCGGGCTCCTCGTCCTCCTTGCCGGGACGCAGCTCGTCCATCGGGAAGGACATCACGTCGGTGGGCCCCGGGAGGTCCATCCACTGCAGGTGCAGCTGCTCCATCGCGGCGGCGTCCACGACGATCACCGACAGTTCGGAGAGCGGATGGATGCGCATGCGCTGGAGGGCGTAGCGGGCGATGTCGAGGACCGCCTGCTCGTTGATCTCCCAGCCGGACTCGTTGTTGACGTCGATCGCCATGATGCTGAAGCCGGTTACTTTCTCTTGGGCCTGGAGCCGTTGCGGCCGCCGCCGGCCGCGTTCTCCTCGTCGGCCTGCGCGTTGTCGTACGCCTCGTAAGCGTCCACGATGCGTCCGACCAGCTTATGGCGGACCACGTCGGTGCTGGTGAGCCGGGAGAAGTGCACGTCCTCCACGTCGGAGAGGATCTCCTGGACCTGCCGCAGCCCGCTCTTGGTGCCGCCCGGCAGGTCGACCTGGGTGACGTCACCGGTGATGACGATCTTGGAGTCGAAGCCGAGCCGGGTCAGGAACATCTTCATCTGCTCGGCGCTGGTGTTCTGCGCCTCGTCCAGGATGATGAACGCGTCATTGAGGGTACGGCCGCGCATGTACGCCAGCGGGGCGACCTCGATGGTGCCGGCCGCCATCAGCCGGGGGATCGAGTCCGGGTCCAGCATGTCGTGCAGGGCGTCGTAGAGCGGGCGCAGATACGGGTCGATCTTCTCGTACAGGGTGCCGGGCAGGAAGCCGAGACGTTCGCCGGCCTCGACCGCGGGGCGGGTGAGGATGATCCGGTTGACCTGCTTGGCCTGCAGGGCCTGGACCGCCTTGGCCATCGCCAGGTAGGTCTTGCCGGTGCCGGCCGGGCCGATGCCGAAGACGATGGTGTGCTTGTCGATGGCGTCGACGTACCGCTTCTGGTTGAGCGTCTTGGGCCGGATGGTGCGCCCGCGGCTGGAGACGATGTTCTGGGTGAGCACCTGGGCGGGGGTCTCGGCCCCGTCGGCGTCCGCCCGCAGCATGGCGATGGACCGCTCGACCGCGTCCTCCGTCATGGGCTGGCCGGTGCGCAGCACCAGCATCATCTCGTCGAAGAGCCGCTGGATCAGGGCGACGTCGTCGGCCGCGCCGGTCGCGCTGATCTCGTTGCCCCGGACGTGGATGTCGACCGCCGGGAAGGCGTGCTCGATGACGCGCAGGAGAGCGTCTCCAGAGCCCAGGACGGTCACCATGGGGTGCTTGGCCGGTACGACGAAGTGGGCGCGCGCCTGCTGGGGCGGCTGCGGCTGCTGCTTTGTCGGTGTCTGAGTCATGGGCCGGCGCTAGGGCCTGCTCATCCCGCTTTCTGCTGATCGATGGGCCCGGAAGGCTCCGGGGTTCCAAGGGTACGGCTTGGCGCCGGGCCTGCCACGGGAAATTACCCGCGGACCGGGCCGCGGTGTCACGCCGGTCGGAAGCCGATGGTGGGCACCGCGCGGCGCAGCGGCCAGGGGCGGGTGGCGGTGGGCAGCAGGTCTTCGAGGAAGGCGTACCGGCGCAGGGCCTCCCGGTCGGCGAGTTCCTCGCCCGCGTACGCCTTGACCTGCTGCCACCAGCTCGCGATCTCGATCCAGCCGGGGGCCGAGAGCGAGCCGCCGAACTCCTGGACCGACAGGGCCGCGCACAGCGATGCGAAGGCGAGCCGGTCGGCGAGCGGCCAGCCGGCCAGCGAGCCGGTGACGAATCCGGCCACGAAGACGTCCCCGGCGCCGGTCGGGTCCATCGCCTCGACCAGCAGCGCGGGGACCTCGGCGATCTCGCCGTGGGCCGAGTCCACCGCGCAGGCGCCCTGCGCACCGAGCGTGACGACGGCGAGCGGTACGTGCTCGGCGAGCTTGCGGCAGGCTTCGCGCGGGGTGGCGGCCCGGGTGTAGCGCATGGCCTCCTCGGCGTTCGGCAGGAAGGCGGCGCAGTGCCGCAGGCCGTCGAGGTCGGCGGGGTCCCAGCGGCCGGAGTCGTCCCAGCCGACGTCGGCGAAGACGGCGGTGCCGGAGGCGGCGGCCTCGGCGATCCAGTCCCGCCCGGCCGGCTCCTCGCTGCGCCGGCCGAGTGAGGCGACGGCGGCCCGGGCGGGCGGCGGGCAGGCCGGCACCGCGTCCTCGGGCGGCGGCGCCTGGTGGCCGTGGCTGACCATGGTGCGCTCGCCCTCGTACGCCATGGAGACGGTGACCGGTGAGTGCCAGCCGGGGATACGCCGGGAGGGGGTGAGGTCGATGCCCTCGCCGTCCTGCAGGCTGTCCCAGCAGTAGTCGCCGTACATGTCGTCGCCGAAGGCCGCCGCGAGGGTGGTGCGCAGGCCGAGCCGGGCCAGCGCGGTGGCCATGTTGGCGATGCCGCCGGGGCTGGAGCCCATGCCGCGGGCCCACGACTCGGTGCCGCGGACGGGTGCGCTGTCCAGGCCGGTGAAGATGATGTCGAGGAACACGGTGCCGGTCAGATAGACGTCGGTCGCCGGATCCCCCGGGGCGCGCAGGGCGCCGAGCGGGTCGAGAACGGGCTGGTCGTCCATGCATCACACTGTGCACGACGGCACTGACAGTGCCCAGGAAGCTCGGGGACGGAGTCGGCGTGAAGCTCACCATTCTGGGCGGCGGCGGCTTCCGCGTCCCGCTGGTCCACCGGGCGCTGCTCGGCGATCCGCTGGTGACGGAGCTGGTCCTGCACGACACGGATGAGCTGCGGCTGCGGGTGGTGGGGGCGGTGCTGGCGGCGCAGCGGGCGGCGTGGGAGGAGGGCGGGGCGGGGGGTGCTCCGCGGGTCTCCCCGGCTTCGGCGGGGACGGGGGCGGCGGCGGGGGCGGCTGGGGCGGTGCGGGGGGCGCGGGCGGTGCGGGCTCCTTCCGCTGCTTCGGCGGGGGCGGTGCGGGCTCCGGTGGTCTCCCTCACCTCCGACCTGGACGAGGCGCTGCGCGGGGCCGATGTCGTCTTCTCGGCGATGCGGGTCGGCGGGACGGCCGGGCGGGTGACGGACGAGCGGGTGCCGCTCGCCGAGGGCGTGCTGGGGCAGGAGACGGTGGGGGCCGGCGGGGTCCTCTACGGCCTGCGGACGGTGCCGGTCGCGATGGCGGTGGCCGAGCGGGTGAAGGCACTGGCGCCGGAGGCGTGGGTGATCAACTTCACCAACCCGGCGGGCATGGTGACCGAGGCGATGGCGCGGGTGCTGGGCCCGCGGGTGATCGGGATCTGCGACTCGCCGGTGGGCCTGGTCCGGCGGGCGGCGCGGGCGGCCGGCGCCGATCCGGACGCGCCGGACTTCGGGTACGACTACGTGGGCCTCAACCACCTCGGCTGGCTGCGCCGGCTCACCGTCGGCGGCCGGGACCTGCTGCCCGCGCTGCTCGCCGACCCGGCGGCGCTGGCCGGCTTCGAGGAGGGCCGGCTCTTCGGGCCCGCGTGGCTCGCGGCGCTGGGGTCGCTGCCCAACGAGTACCTGCATTACTACTACTTCCAGCGGGAGGCGCTCGCCGCCGTACGGGCCGCCCCGGCGACCCGGGGCGAGTTCCTCGACCGCCAGCAGTCCGCCTTCTTCGCCGCGGCGCACCGGGCGCCGGCCGACGCGTACCGCCTGTGGGAGGGCACCCGGCGCGAGCGCGAGGAGACCTACATGGCCGAGAACCGCGCGGCCACCGGCGGCTGGGAGCGGGACCCGCACGACCTGGACGGCGGCGGGTACGACCGGGTGGCGCTGGCGCTGATGCGGGCCATCGCCCGGGACGAGCGGACCGTACTGATCCTCAACGTGCCCGGGAACGGGGCGGTTTCCTTCCTCGACGCGGCGGCTGTGGTGGAAGTGCCGTGCGAGGTGGGTGCGTTCGGGGCGCGGCCGCTGCCGGTGGCGCCGCCGGACGAGCATCAGGCGGGGCTGATGCTCGCCGTCAAGTCCGTTGAGCGGGCCGCGGTCGAGGCGGCGACGACGGGTTCGCGCCGGGCCGCGCTGCGGGCGCTCGCGCTGCACCCGCTGGTGGATTCCGCGGCGGTCGCGGACCGGATTCTGACCGCCGCCGGCTGGTGAACCACCTCTGAACTGGGGCGTAACACAAGGGAAACGACCGATCTGCGACTGTTGTGTCACCACGCGCGTAGACAACCCTTGACCTGCTCTGATGCCGGGGTCTAGATTCCGCCGCACCAACGAAGTGAAGGAGCACCGCCATGCCCCGTGCCCGCCTGTCAGCCCGCACCCGCACGCTCGCCGTGACCGCCGCCGCGGTCACGCTGGGCGCGACGTTCTACGGTGTCGGCGCCGCGACCGCGGACAACTCGGTACCCCGCAGCGACAAGACGATCCCCAACCTGACGGACGTCGTCAACGAGATCAAGGCGTACTACGGCGACACGGTGGACGCTTCGGGCGAGCACCAGGCCTCGCCCACCAGCAACTACGCCAAGCAGGTGGCCGGCATCGAGGCACAGGCCACGTCCTACCTCGCGAAGGTCACGAAGGACGAGCACGGCGGCCACGGCCAGCACGGCAAGCCGGCGAAGAAGCCGGCGATCGTCCTGGACGTGGACGACACCAGCCTGCTGACCTACAACTACGAGCTGGAGGTGGGGTTCAACTACACCCCGGCCACCAACTCGGCGTACATCGCGAACAAGACCATGCCGACCGTCTTCGGCATGGACGCCGTGGCCAACTGGTCGGCCGCGCACGGCATCACGGTCTTCTGGATCACCGGCCGCCCCGAGGCCCAGCGCGCCGACACCGTACGCAACCTCTCCGCCGTCGGCTACAAGTCCGTCCCCGACACCGCCCACCTCTACCTGAAGAACAGCACCACCCCGCCCGCCTACCTCCCCTGCGGCGCCACCTGTACGACCATCGAGTACAAGTCCGGCACCCGCAAGCACATCGAGTCCCTCGGCTACGACATCGTCGGCAACTTCGGCGACCAGTACAGCGACCTCTCCGGCGGCTACGCGGACAAGTCCTTCAAGCTCCCCAACCCGATGTACTACCTCCCCTGACCCCGGCGGGACGGGCTGTCCGGCGGGCGTCATGCCGGGGTCTCCCGACGGTCCAGGCGCAGTAGCCCGTGCAGGTGGTGGGCGGCGAGCGGTACGAGGGTGCCGGCCAGGGCGCCCGCGGCGAGGGCGGCGCCGAGGGCGCGGGCGGTGGGGTGGGCGTCGGTCAGTGCGTTGAGGACGAGGGCCGCCGCCGCGGCGCCGGCCGCGGTCCAGGTGCCGGCGCCGCCCGACCGGCTGTCCGGGAAGCGGGTGGCCCGGCGGACGGTGCGACCGGAGAGCACCGGCACCAGGGTGTCGTGCAGCGCCACCGGGTGCTGCGGCCACCCCTCTTCGCTACGTTCCCCGACCGGCAGTCCCGCTGCATCGGCCAACTCCCCGAACCGGGCCGCACCCCCGGGCCCCCCGAACCAGCTCGCCCACGGCAGCGCACCACGCAATTCGCCCTGGGCGTCAAGGATTTCCACCCCGGAGGGTTCGCGGCTGCCGGGCGGAGCGACCCGGACCAGCGTGGCCACCCGGTGCGGGCCGCGGCGCGGCAGCCACCGCTCCTGACCGCGCTGATCGACCAGCACCAGGTCCCGCTCCTGGACCCGGACCGCTGCGGCCCGCACCCACCGCACGGTCATCCCGGCGCCGGCTGCCGGAACCGGCGCGATCCGTACCGCCCCGGGCCCGGTCGCCGCCTGCCCGGTCGCCGCCCGTTCGCGGTCGGCGGCCAGGGCACGGGCCGCGAGGGTCAGCAGCGGGAGCAGCAGCGCGGCGCCCGCGGCCACCACCCGTGCGGCGACCGGCGGGTGGTCGACCGGGAGGATCGCCACCGCGAAGGCGACGAACCAGACGGCGACGGCGACTCCGCGGCCCAGGGTGTTCCAGCGCGGGAGCATCCGGCCGGGAGCACGGTCCGCGCCCGGGGCCGACGGCGCCGGGTCGGGCTGCCGCACGGTTGTCAGCGGCAGCCGCGACGCGGCGAGCAGGCCGGCCGCGCCGGTCAGGGCGAGCAGGCGTTCGCCGCTCGGCGGACTGCCGGCGTACGCCGCCGACTCCGGCAGGCAGTCGGCGAGTTCGAGCCGCAGCAGGCAATGTCCTTGCTCCGTACGGAACTCCAGCCGGCCCCAACTCCCGGGCGCTGAGGCGGTCGTCATCGCGCCGCCGACGGGCGGCTCCGGTGCGTCGGTGAACACGGCTCGACGGATGCCGGTCTCACCGATCGGGTAGGTGCGTTCGGCACCGGACCGGTCACGCACCACCAGCCCCCGGGCGTCCGCGTAGACCCGGGAGTTCCGCAGCACGTTGAGGCCGGGGGCGGGGCGGGCGGCCGGGCGCAGTGCGGGTTCGGGCACCGCCGCTGCGCCGATGGTCCGTTCGCGGTATCTGGTGTGCGCTGTCACGTGGGTCCTGAATTCTCCCGCGGTCCCGCCGTGTCCGCGTGCTGAAGGCGTCCGCGCCCGCCTGGACCGGGGGTCAGCGGCGTTTGGGGACGGGGATGCGCATCAGGTCGTGGGCGATGGTGAGGTCGCCGGTGAAGCCGGCCGCGCGGGCTTGGAGTTCGAAGGGTTCCGGGGCGGTGTAGCGCTGGGAGAAGTGGGTGAGGACGAGGTGGCGGACGCCGGCGTCGCGGGCCACGGTGGCGGCCTGGCCGGCCGTCAGGTGGCCGTAGGAGTCGGCGAGACGGGCGTCCTCGTCGAGGAAGGTGGACTCGATCACGAGGAGGTCGCAGCCGGCCGCGAGGGCGGGGACGGCGGGGCAGAGGCGGGTGTCCATGACGAAGGCGAAGACCTGGCCCGGGCGGGGCTCGCTGACATCGGCCAACTCCACGCCGTTCAGGGTGCCTTCGCGCTGGAGAAGGCTGATGTCCGGGCCGCTGATGCCGTGTTCTGCCAGCCGCTCGGGCAGCAGGCGGCGGCCGGCAGGTTCGGTGAGACGGTAGCCGTACGACTCGACCGGGTGCGAGAGACGGGCCGCGGTCAGCGTGAAGGAGGGGGTGGTGGCGATCGGGCCGTCCGCGGCGACCGGCTCCTCCCGCAGGTCGGCGGTCTCGTGGTAGGCGGTGGCGTGCCGGAGCCGGTCGAAGTACGCCTGGCCGCTTGCCGGGTAGTGCGCGGTGACGGGGTGCGGGACCCGGTCGAGGCTGATCCGCTGGATGACCCCGGCGAGGCCGAGCGAGTGGTCGCCGTGGAAGTGGGTGACGCAGATCCGGGTGAGGTCGTGCGCGGCGACCCCGGCGTACAGCATCTGGCGCTGGCTGCCCTCGCCGGGGTCGAAGAGGATGCCCTCGCCGTCCCAGCGCAGCACGTAACCGTTCTGGTTGCGCTGCCGGGTCGCGACCTGGCTCGCGGTGCCCAGGACGACGAGTTCGCGCATGCTCAGACGACCAGGCGCTGGAGATCCCGGCCGCCCAGGACGTGGGCGTGCGCGTGGAAGACGGTCTGGCCGGCGCCCGGGCCGGTGTTGAAGATGATCCGGTAGCCGGTCTCCGCGACCTTCTCCTGCACCGCCACCTCGCCGGCCTCGCGCAGTACGTCCGCGGCGGCGGCGGGGTCGCCCGCGGCAAGCGCGGGGCCGTCGGCGTAGTGCACCCGCGGGATCACCAGCACGTGGGTCGGCGCCTGCGGGTTGATGTCGCGGAAGGCGAGCGTGGTGTCGGTCTCCCGGACGATCGTCGCCGGGATCTCCCCTGTGACGATCTTGCAGAACAGGCAGTCGGCCTGCGGTTCTCCCGCCATCTCGACGGCTCCCTTCCTTCGCCCACGCGGCATACGTCCCGATCGCTCGCATGCTACCGGCCGCAAGATCCCTCCGGGGGCACGGGGACGCGCCCCGCGCGTACGCACGGGGGAGCCGCGGCGGCTTGCGCGGTGGCCTCGCGCCGCGGCACCGGCCTCACCGCCGCCCGGGAGGCCTGACGCGCGGACCGGTGCCCGGCATCAGGCCCAGCCCAGGGCGTGGTCAGGGGCGCCGTGGCAGTGGGGGAAGGGGCGGTGGGGTTTTGGCCGGGTGTTCCTCCAGTGCCGTCAGCGCCAGGGTGACCGCCGTGTCGAGTTGCGGGTCACGGCCAGCCGCCCAGTCCTGCGGGGTGTGGACGACCTCGACGTCCGGGTCGACGCCGTGGTTCTCCACGCCCCAGCCGTAACCCTCCAGCCAGAACGCGTACTTCGGCTGGGTGACCCCCGTGCCGTCCACCAGGTGGTAACGGCTGTCGATGCCGATGACACCGCCCCACGTACGGGTGCCGACGACCGGGCCGATGCCCAGCGCCCGTACCGCCGCGTTGACGATGTCGCCGTCCGAGCCGGAGAACTCGTTGGCGACCGCGACCACCGGCCCGCGCGGCGCGTCCTGCGGGTAGCTGAACGGGTGCCCGCCGCGCGGCAGGTCCCAGCCGACGATCCGGCGGGCCAGCTTCTCGATCACCAGCTGCGAGGTGTGGCCGCCGCGGTTCTCCCGGACGTCCACCACCAGTCCCTCCCGCGCCACCTCGACCCGCAGGTCCCGGTGGAGTTCGGCCCACCCGCTGCTCACCATGTCCGGCACGTGCAGATAGCCGAGCCGGCCGCCGGACACCTCGTGCACGTACGCCCGCCGGCCGGCCACCCAGTCGTGGTAGCGCAGCGGCTCCTCGTCGGCGAGCGGTACCGCGACCACGTGGCGCAGCGGACCGCCCGCCGCCGGGGCGACGGTGAGCTCGACCGGCTTGCCCGCGGTGCCGACCAGCAGCGGCCCCGGCCCGGCCAGCGGGTCCACCGGGTGCCCGTCCACCGCGACCAGCAGGTCCCCGGCCTTGACCGCCACGCCCGGCGCGGCCAGCGGGGAGCGGGCGTGCGGGTCGGAGGACTCGCCGGGCAGCACCCGGTCGATCCGCCAACCCCCCTCCCGCGTACGGGAGATGTCCGCGCCGAGCAGGCCCTGCCGGTGCAGCGGGTCGCGGTAGCCGCCGGGCGGGGAGACGTACGCGTGCGACGTCCGCAGGTCGCCGTGCAGCTCCCAGAGCAGGTCCACCAGGTCGTCGTGGGTGGCGATCGCGTCCAGCAGCGGCCGGTAGCGTTCGCCGGCCGCCTCCCAGTCCACGCCGTTCATGTCCGCGCGCCAGAAGTTGTCCCGCATCAGGCGGTGCGTCTCGCCGTACATCTGGCGCCACTCGTCGGTGGGGCGGACGGTGACGCGGATCCTGGACAGGTCGACGGTCACCGAGCTGTCGGAGTCGTCGTCCGCCTTGCTGTCGGCGGGCGCGACCCGCAGCCGGCCGCCGTGGGCGAGCAGCACCTTGGTGCTGTCGCCGGTCACCGCGTAGTCGTCGGCGTCGTCGGCGATCAGCTCGGTCCGCAGCTGCACCAGGTCGTACCGCTCCAGCACCGTGGTGGGCGGGTGCGCGTCGGGGCCGGCCAGCGAGGAGCCGAGCATGCCGACCAGCGGGTGGCGCAGCCACAGCACCCCGCCCTTGGCCGCCTTCAGGCTCGAATAACGGCCGGCCTCGACCGGGAAGGCGACGATCCGGTCGGCCAGCCCCTCGGCGTCCACCTTGGTGGCGGGGGTACGCGGCCGGTCCGCGCCCTTGCCGTCGCCGTCCTCGGCGTCGTTGTCCTCCGCGGCGGTGCCGTCCTTGGGCCCGTCCTCCTCGCCCTCGTCGTCGTACGGCCTGCCGTGCCGCTGCGGTCCGAACGGCGAGGGTGTGGTGGCCGCCAGCGTCATCAGGTACGGGCGGCAGGCGTTGGGGAAGGACAGGTCGAAGACGTGCGCGTCGTACACCGGGTCGAAGGCACGCTCGGAGAGGAAGGCCAGGTGCCGGCCGTCGGCGGTGAAGGCCGGCGCGAAGTCGTTGAAGCGCAGCGGGGTCGCGTCCACCACGGTCAGGTCGGAGGTCGACGCGAGCTTGATCTGGCGGAGCGAGCCGGGGCCGGGGTGGGACCAGGCCAGCCAGCCGGAGTCGGGCGAGAAGGCCAGGTCGGAGGCGTCCCCGGCCTCCGCGTCGACCACTTCGCGCACCTCGCCTGTCTGCGTCTCGACCAGCAGGACGCGGCCGTCGTGCGAGGCGACCGCGATCCGGTGGCCGTCGGGGGAGACCTCAAGCTCGTGCACGCGGCCGAGGCGGCCCGCGGCAAGGCGCCGGGGCGCGGTGCCGGCTTCGAGGCCGGTGGCAGGCGCGATGTCGAGGGCGTCGTCGCCCTCGGCGTCGGTCACCCACACCACCTGCTGGTCGCCGTCGCCGCCCTGCGAGAACACCCGCGGGTGGCGGGTGCGTACGCCCGGTTCTGCGGCGAGCGCGCGGGCCGGGCCGCCGCGGTGGGTGACCCAGTGGGTGGTGCCGCGGACCTCGACGGCGCTGCCGCGGCCGGTGTGGTCGGGGCGGGCGCCGCCGATGTGGTGGGCGGCGCGGACCGGGTGCGGCTGGAGGTCGGTGCGCTGGCCGCCGAGGCGGATGTCCAGGGGGCGGGGCGGCGAGGCCAGGTCGTCCAGGAGGTGCAGCCGGCCGGCTGACGTATAGGCGACGCGGGTGCCGTCGGTGGCGGCCTGGCGGGCGTAGAAACCGCCGAGCGGGGTGTGCCGGCGCAGGTCGGAGCCGTCGGGGAGGCTGGAGTAGACGGCGCCCTCGCCCTCGTGGTCGCTGAGGAAGGCGATGCGGTCGCCGACCCACATCGGGCACTCGATGTTGCCGTCGAGGCCGGCGTGCACCCGGTGGAAGCCGCCGCTGCCGTCCGGGTCGAGCCACAGCTTGCCGGCGGTGCCGCCCCGGTAGCCCTTCCAGTACGCGGCCTCCCGGCCCATCGTCGCCGACTGCAGCAGGACGGCGCCGCCGGGGCCGTACGCGACGTCACCGATCGGGCCGTACGGCAGGGTGCGGGTGGGGCCGCCGTCCAGCGGCACGGTACGGGCCCAGGTGCGCCGCAGTGAGGCCTGGCCGTCGGCGGTGACCACGACGAGTTCGCCGCCGGGGGTCCAGCCACGTACGGCGGTACGGGCGTTGCCCCAGTACGTGAGCCGGGTCGAGGGTCCTCCGTCGAGCGGTGCCACGTGCACCTCGGGGGCGCCGTCCCGGGTGGAGGTCCAGGCGAGGAGTTCCCCGCCGGGCGCGATCCGCGGCCGGCCCACCGGCATGTTGTCCGCGCTCACCCGCCACGCCCGCCCGCCGTCGAGCGGCGCGACCCAGACGTCGTCCTCGGCGGTGAAGGCGATGACGTCGCCGAAGGGGTGCGGGTTGCGGAGGTACGCGGCCTGGAGGGCGCTCCCGCGCGGGGGCCGGGGGGCGACGGGGTTGGCGGCGGTCTTGCGGGGGGCCGTGGTCTTCCGGGGCGCCGTGGTCTTGGCGGCCGTCTTACGGGGAGCGGTGGTCTTGCGGGGAGCGGTGGTCTTCGCGGCGGTCTTCCGCGCGGGCGACTTCCGGGCTGCCGCCGTCTTGCCGGCCGGCTCCTGAGCGGAGGTCTTCCTGGCGGCGGGCCTCTTCGGGGACGCGGCCTGGGTGGTCCGCCCGGTGGCGGCCTTCTTCGCGGCGGGCTGCTTCGCGGCGGCGCGCTTCACGGGGGCGCCCCCGGCGGCGGCTTCGGCGCGGGCGGCCGGTCCGCTGGTCGCCTTCTTGCCCACCGTCTTCTTCGCGGTCGCGGCCTTCTTGGCTGTCGCCGCCGTCGTCTTCTTGGCAGCGGACTTCTTGGCGGCTGACTTCTTCACCGCGGACTTCTTGGCCGCGGCGCTGGGGGTGGCGGCTTCGTCCGCCGAACCGTTCTCCGCGGGAGGGGTGTCCGCGGCGGCGCGGGTTGGCGCGGGCCGGCCGGTCTGCTCGCTCGGGTGGTGGCCCTGTCGCGCGGGCTGGTCGGTCGGCTGCGTCTTGGGTGTCGGATGCGTCACTCCGCCACCCTAACCAGGATCAACTCCTCATCGGAGAGCGGATGTCACAGTCACCGCGCCCCCACCCCCTCGCGCACTCCCCCAGTGCACAACTACGCCTCCGCCCAACACCGTTCGACTCCCCCCGCCCCACCCCCCGTTCAGGTGAAACCCACCCCCGCGAACCGACCAACCGTCCCACATCCACGCGGACCACCTCCGCGCTCAACTCCCCGCCTCCCCAGCCGCTTCGGCTGTCCGGAGCCGCCGGGACGCGAGACGTCTGATCCTCTTCGTCCGGCCCTTCATGGCCAGCCTCCGCAGAACCACCACTTCCCCGGAGCACTCCGCGAGGCGCAGCTGCAGCCAGTCGGACCACAAGTCCTCCGCGCCCGCCGAGATCCGCTCCCGCTGAAGCAGCCGCGCCACGGAGCCGCTCTGGAGGATCCCGGTCTCCGCCGCCCGCCGGGCCGCGTAGGCACGGTCGCGCTCCGACGAGAGCTGTGCGACCCACTCGGTCCTGGCCGCCGGGGTGAGTTCGCCCATCACCCGCAGGACGATCCCCAGTGCGACGTTCGGATCGGGCTCCAGCCCGACCGCCTCGAACAGCTGCCCGGAGCAGCGGTCCGCCCCGGCCGCCCGCGCATACAGCCCCCAGCGCTCGTGCTCGTCCGCGGCGTCCACCGGGTCCGTCCCCACGCACCGCGCCAGCGCTTCGAGCACAGCGGCCAGATTCCCGCCCGGCCCCGCCGCTGTCCCCATCCCTGTCCCCGCCCTCATCCCCGCTCCTCCGTTCTGTCCCCCTTCGGGAGGGTACGGCGGTGACGTGGTCGTGACGATGTCACGGTGGGCTTGCGGGTGGGCAACGGGCGCGTGCGGGGGGCGGATTGGTTGAACGAGTTCCCGGGGGCGGCCGTGTACCTGTCCGAGCGGCTGACCACGAAGGGTCACCGCACCGGGTACATCGGAGGAAGAACCCATGAACCGCACTCGCCTGGCCGGACTTGCCGCCCTCATCGCCGCGGGGTCGATCGTCCTGACCGCCTGTGGGCCCGACACGGACAGCGGAGCCCCGGCGTCCTCCGCGCCCGCGGCTGCCACCGGGAAGGCGAACTCCTTCGCGAAGCTGCTCGGTTCGCTCGCCTTCAAGAGCGGGTCGGCGAAGGACAACAACGCCCCTGCGAACACCGGGGACTTCTTCCACGGGGCGAGCGACAGCGCCGCCGCGATGAAGTGGGTGGAGCTCAAGGCGAGTTCGGCGGGGAACCTCAACCCGGTGGTGGTCAACGGCGCCGGCTTCACCCTCTACCGGTTCGACAAGGACACCGCCAGCCCCTCGAAGTCCACCTGCAACGGCGACTGCGCCACGACCTGGCCGCCGGTCCTCGTCCAGCCCGGGTCGAAGATCTTCATCAACGGCGTGCCGAAGTCCAAGGTCGGCGTGGTGCGCCGCGACGACGGCAAGCTCCAGGTGACCCTCGGCGGCTGGCCGGTCTACAAGTTCAGCAAGGACACCGCGCCGGGGCAGACCAACGGGCAGGGCGTGGGCGGGACATGGTTCGGCGTGACGCCGGACGGCGGGAAGGCCGGCCCGTCCCAGCAGGGGCAGGACGGCACGACCGGGGTCGACTACACCAACGGCACGGCCGCGCAGCACAACGCGCCGCCGAACACCGGTGACCTCTACAAGGGTTCCCGGTCCGACAAGGCGGCCATGCAGTGGGTGCAGCTCACGGCCGGCGCGTCCGGCGGGCTGAACCCGATCGTGCGGGACGCGGCCGGCTTCACCCTCTACCGCTGGGACAAGGACTCCGCCAACCCGTCGAAGTCCACCTGCAACGGCGACTGCGCCAAGACCTGGCCCCCGGTGCTGGTCCACCCGGGATCGAAGATCTTCCTCAACGGCGTGCCCAAGTCGAAGGTCGGCGTGGTGCGCCGCGACGACGGCAACCTGCAGGTGACCCTCGGCGGCTGGCCGGTCTACCGCTTCAGCAAAGACACCGTGCCCGGCCAGACCAGCGGTGAGGGCGTCGGCGGCACCTGGTTCGCGGTCTCCCCCGAGGGCCAGAAGGTGCTGCCCGCGGTGACCGACGACGGCGGCGCCGCCCCGTCGGCGACCCCCTCGGCCACCACCGGTACCGACACCCTCGGCAACGGCAGCGTCATCCTGGACAGCGGCAAGAACCTCACCGAGCCCAACGGTTCGGTGGGCGCTTCCGGCCCCGGCTGCCAGAACCTGGGCCGTCCCTTCACCGCGCTGTCGCTCCAGCTCTCCGGCGGCCCGGTCAAGATCTGGACCGGCCCTGACTGCACCGGCGACTCCGCGCTGATCACCGACTCGGTCAACGACCTGACCGCGATCGGCTTCAGCCAGCCCATCGCCTCGGTCCGCTTCGGCGGCTGAGCACCAGGCACCCGCCACCGGGCACCGGGCACCCGGCCACCAGGCACCGGCCACCGGCCACCGGTCACCGCCGAGCCCTCCGGCACGGCCCCGCCCCGCCCCTCCCCCGCCGGGCACCCCCGAGCCCCCCGCCCGGCCCGCAGGCCCACCGGATTCCCGGTGGGCCGGCGGCATGTGGAACGCTCGACTCCGTGAAAAGACGATTCGGCGCCGGGACGGCCACCTGGTCCCTCACCGCATTCGCCGTCGCGGCCCTCAGCGTCGCTGTCCTGCTGATCACCGGTACGAGCACCCGGCACGCAGCGGCCGCGGCCCCCCGTACCGGGCCCTTCCCCGCGGACTTCACCCACATCCGGCAGGTTCCGCGTACCCCCGCGCCCGTACCCGGACCCGACGCGTCCACCGGGACCTTCAGCGAGCAGTGCGGGCGGGACACGGACAACCACCGCAACGCCGACAACCTCGTGGTCTCCCCCGGTCTGGCGGGCGGTGCCCACCACACCCACGACTACGTCGGCAACCTGTCCACCACCGCCTTCTCCACCGACGCGAGCCTCGCCGCCGCGGCGACCACCTGCACCGACGGCGACCGGTCCACGTACTTCTGGCCCGTGCTGCGCCGCCAGGACCGGCCGGGCACCGACCCGCACGCGGTCGGCGGCGGCCACGACGGGAACCTCGGGCGGATCCTGCCGCCGGCCGCCGTGACGGTGGAGTACCACGGCAGTCCGGCCGGGGACGTCGTGGCGATGCCGAGGTTCCTGCGGATGATCACCGGCGACCCGGTGGCCGCGACCGTGGGGCTCGCCCAGGCGCACGCGCAGTGGGGGTGCGCCGGATTCCGACCAGCAGATGGCCGCAGTGGTGCGCTGCCTCAACACCGGCCGCACCTGCGGGCGCTGAGCCCGGCGGGAACACCCCCCGAATTCGTTTGAACCAAAGCTCCGCCGCTTCCGTGTTGAGAGCGACGCGGTCGCATCAGGATGGAGTAAATGGATGGCGATACTGCGGTCTCGCGGATCTCGCACCCGGCAGAGCACGGGTGACGAGCTGCTGATCCGCTCGCTCTACGAGGAACACGGCAAGGCGCTGCTGGCCTACGCGACCCGGCTCACCGGGGACCGCCAGGCCGCCGAGGACGTGGTCCAGGAGACGCTGATCCGGGCCTGGCGCCATCCGGAGGTGATGGTGAACGGCGAGGGCTCGGTCCGCGGCTGGCTGCTGACCGTGACCCGCAACATCGTCACCGACCGCCACCGGGCCAGGGCGGCCCGCCCCACCGAGGTCGCGGAGTCGGAGACGGCAGCGGCGGCGGCCGGTTCCGTCCACCGGGACCACGCCGACGCGGTGGTGGACTCGATGGTGCTCATGGAGGCCCTCGACCGGCTCTCCCCCGAGCACCGTGACGTGCTGGTGGAGATCTACTACAACGGCCGTACCGCCGCCGAGGCGGCCCGGCGGCTGGGCATCGCCGAGGGCACCGTCAAGTCCAGGGCCCACTACGCGCTCAAGTCGCTGCGGCAGCTGTACGCGCACAAGCCCGGCAGTAACGTCAGCCTTCAGGAGGTGGCCGCGTGAGTGAGTCGCATCGCCATGGGGATCTGCTCGGGGCCTACGTCCTGGGGGTGCTCGACGCCCAGGAGACACGGGAGTTCGACGAGCACACGGCGGCGTGCGAGGCGTGCCGCGCGGAGGTGACCGAACTGCGCGAGGCGGAGGCGCTGCTCGACGCGGTGCCGCCGGAGGCGTTCGTGGACGGCCCGCCGGAGGGCGGGGACCTGCTGCTGCAGCGCACCCTGCGGCGGGCCCGCGAGGAGCGGGCGACGGTACGGCGCAGGTGGTCAGCGGCGGTGGGCGCGGCCGTCGCGGCCTCGGCGGCGCTGGTCTTCCTCGGCGGCTATCTGGCGGCCGGCGACCCGTCCGACCCTGAGGCCGGGCCGGTGATCCCCACCGCCACCGTGACCGCCCCGCCCGGCAGCGCCGTGCCGGGGGTCAAAGTGGCCTCGGCCACCGATCCGGACACCGGGGCGCGGATGACCGTGCGGCTCACCCCGGCGGCCGGCTGGGTCCGCCTCAACACGGCCGTGACCGGCATTCCCGCGGGCGAACGGTGCCACCTTGTGGTGCTCTCGCGGGACGGCGACCGGGAGACGGCGGGCGGTTGGGTGGTCGCCGACGACGGCAAGGGCGCCGGCAAGGGCGCCGACCTGGACGGCTCCGCGGCGGTCGCCCCGGACCAGGTGGCCTCGGTGCTGGTGCAGAACGACAAGGGGAAGACGTACGTCACCGTGCCGGTCTGACGCTCCCCGGCCCGGCCTGCCGCGACCCGTGTCCGGTCAGCTCCAGCGGCCGGAGCGGGTCAGCAGCAGGGCGGTGGCGGCGACGCCCGCCGTGGAGGTGCGCAGCACGGTGGGGCCCAGGCGGTACGGCGGGGCGCCGGCCCCGGCGAAGGCGGTCAGCTCTTCGGGGGCGACCCCTCCTTCGGGGCCGACCACCAGGACCAGGGAGCCGGCCGTGGGGAGCGGGGCGGTGGCGAGCGCGGTGGCGCCCTCCTCATGGAGGACGCCGGCGAAGTCCGAGGCCGTGAGCAGCGCGGTGAGCTGACGGGTCGTCATGAGGTCGGTGACCTCGGGGAAGCGCAGGCGGCGGGACTGCTTGGCCGCCTCGCGGGCCGTTGAGCGCCATTTGGCAAGGGACTTCGCGCCCCGGTCCCCGCGCCACTGGGTGACGCAGCGGGCCGCGGCCCAGGGGACGATGACATCGACGCCGGCCTCGGTCATGGTCTCGACGGCGAGTTCGCCGCGGTCGCCCTTGGGGAGCGCCTGGACGACGGTGATCCGGGGCGAGGGGGCGGGAACCTCGCGCAGTGCGGTGACGTCGACGTTGAGGACGTCCTTGCCGACGGTGCCGGAGACCGTGCCGTAGGCGCCGCGGCCGGACCCGTCGGTGAGCACGATCTCCTCGCCGGGCTGCAGCCGGCGTACGGAGACCGCGTGCCGCCCCTCCGGGCCGTCCAGGGTCAGGCGGGTGGGCGAGCCGTCCAGGAACTCCGGCTCGACGAGGAACACCGGGGCGGTCATGCGCGGGCCCCCAGGGCGGCGTGGAGTTCCGCGGCCAGGGTCTCCACCAGCGCGCCGGCCGACAGCTCACGGGCCAGCCGGTGGCCCTGCCCGGCCCACAGCGCCATGCCCTGCGGGTCGGCGGCCGCGGCCGCCGCCTTCCGCAGCGGCGAGGTGAGGTGGTGGACCTGCGGGTAGCCGGGCGGGGCGTACGGGCCGTGCTCGCACATGAAGCGGTTGAGGAGGCCGCGGGCGGGGCGGCCGGAGAAGGCGCGGGTCAGTTCGGTGCGGGAGAAGACCGGGTCGGTGATGGCCCGCTTGTGCAGCACGTTGGCGCCGGACTCCGGGCAGATCAGGAAGGCGGTGCCGAACGCCGCCGCGTCGGCGCCCGCGGTCAGCACGGCGGCGATCTGGCTGCCGCGCATCAGGCCGCCAGCCGCGATGATCGGCAGCTGGACGGTCTCGCGGACCTGCGGGACGAGGGTGAGCAGGCCGACGCCCGCCCGGTCGAGCTGCGGGTCGTCGCGGTGGGTGCCCTGGTGGCCGCCGGCCTCCACGCCCTGGACGCAGAGTGCGTCGGCGCCGGCCCGCTGGGCGGCGAGGGCCTCTGCGGCGGAGGTGACGGTGACGACGGTGTACGTACCGGCCTTGGCGAAGGCTTCGAGGACCGAGCGCTCCGGGCAGCCGAAGGTGAAGCTGACCATCGGGACGGGGTCCTCCAGGAGGACGGCCACCTTGGCGTCATAGGCGTCGTCGCCGCCGATGTCCGGGTCGCCGAGGGCGGTGGCGTACCAGGCGGCCTCGCCGGCCAGCTGCTCGGCGTAGACGGCGACCGCGGAGGGGTCGACGGTGCCGGGCTGCGGCATGAAGACGTTCACCCCGAAGGGCTGCGAGCTGAGGTCGCGCAACTGGCGGATCTCCTGGTACATCGCCTCCGAGGTCTTGTACCCGGCGGCGAGGAAGCCGAGGCCGCCGGCCGCGC
Source organism: Streptomyces sp. NBC_01476 (assembly GCF_036227265.1). NCBI lineage: Bacteria > Bacillati > Actinomycetota > Actinomycetes > Kitasatosporales > Streptomycetaceae > Streptomyces > Streptomyces sp. NBC_01476. The sequence continues at coordinate 2,539,130 of NZ_CP109446.1, forward strand.
CCACGGCCGCCGCGAGCTGCGGGTTGGAGGCGCCACCGGCCATCGGGGCCTGCACGATGGGATAGGCCGAGAAGGCGGAGAGATCGGTGAGCGCGGACATGGCCTCATCGTGCCACGGGCGCCTGAGACCGCCCCCACCGGCCAGCGGGTGCCCCCGCCGCTCCCGGCCGGTCCGTGAGTGTCCGGCAGCCCCCGCCCCGGGAGGGGCAGAGGGGCTGCCGACTGCGCCGGGCGGGCGTCCTAGCGGCCGTTGAAGGCGTCCTTGAGCCGGGAGAAGAGTCCCTGCTGGCCCGGGGCGAACTGGCCGGTGGGGCGCTCCTCGCCGCGGAGCTTGGCCAGCCGGCGCAGCAGATCCTCCTGGTCGGCGTCGAGCTTGTGCGGGGTGACCACCTCGACGTGGACGACGAGGTCGCCGCGGCCGCCGCCGCGCAGGTGGGTGATGCCGCGCTGGTGGAGCGGGATGGACTGCCCGGACTGGGTGCCGGGGCGGATGTCGATCTCCTCCAGGCCGTCGAGCGTCTCCAGCGGGCATTTGGTGCCGAGCGCGGCCGCGGTCATCGGGAGGGTGACCGTGACGTGCAGGTCGTCGCCGCGGCGCTGGAAGACCGGGTGCGGGACCTCGCGGATCTCGACGTAGAGGTCGCCCGCGGGGCCGCCGCCGGGGCCGACCTCGCCCTCGCCGGCCAGCTGGATCCGGGTGCCGTTGTCGACGCCCGCCGGGATCTTGACCGTGAGCGTACGGCGGGAGCGGACACGGCCGTCACCTGCGCACTCCGGGCACGGGTTGGGCACCACGGTGCCGAAGCCCTGGCACTGGGGGCACGGCCGCGAGGTCATCACCTGGCCGAGGAACGACCGGGTGACCTGGGAGACCTCACCGCGGCCGCGGCACATGTCGCAGGTCTGCGCGGTGGTGCCGGGCGCGGCGCCCTCGCCGTTGCAGGTGCCGCAGGTGACCGCGGTGTCGACCTGGATGTCCTTGGTCGTGCCGAAGGCCGCCTCGTCCAGCTCGATCTCCAGCCGGATCATCGCGTCCTGGCCGCGGCGGGTGCGTGAGCGCGGCCCGCGCTGCTGCGACTGCCCGAAGAACGCGTCCATGATGTCGCTGAAGTTGCCGAAGCCGGCCCCGAAGCCCCCCGCCCCGCCGCCGCCTCCGCCCGCAGCGGAGAGCGGATCACCGCCGAGGTCGTAGACCTGCTTCTTCTGCGGGTCGGAGAGCACCTCGTAGGCGGCGTTGATCTCCTTGAACCGCTCCTGCGTCTTGGGGTCCGGATTGACGTCCGGGTGCAGTTCGCGGGCGAGCCTGCGGAATGCCTTCTTGATCTCGTCCGGTCCGGCGTCGCGGCGCACGCCGAGGACGGCGTAGTAGTCCGTGGCCACTTACGACTCCGCCAGGATCTGTCCGACGTAACGTGCCACTGCGCGTACCGCTCCCATCGTTCCGGGGTAGTCCATGCGGGTCGGTCCGACCACGCCGAGTTTGGCGACTGCCTCGTCGCCCGAACCGTAGCCGACCGCCACCACGGAGGTGGAATTGAGGCCCTCGTGAAAATTCTCATGCCCGATCCGGACCGTCATGGTCGCGTCCGCGGTCTCGCCGAGCAGTTTCAGGAGCACCATCTGCTCCTCCAGCGCTTCGAGGACCGGGCGGATCGTCAGCGGGAAGTCATGGTTGAACCGGGTGAGGTTCGCCGCGCCGCCCAGCATGATGCGCTCCTCCTTCTCCTCGACGAGCGTTTCGAGGAGGGTGGCGAGCACGCCGGACACCGCGGGGCGGTCGTCCGGTTCGAAACTCTCCGGCAGATCCTGCACCAGCGGCGGCACATCGGCGAACCGCCGGCCGACCACCCGGCTGTTGAGCCGGGCCCGCAGATCCGCCAGCACCGTCTCGCCCACCGGGGCGGCGCAGTCGATCAGCCGCTGCTCGACTCGGCCGGTGTCGGTGATCAGCACCAGCATCAGGCGAGCGGGCGCCAGGGAGAGCAGCTCCACGTGCCGGACCGAGGAGCGGACCAGCGACGGGTACTGCACGACCGCGACCTGCCGGGTCAGCTGCGCCAGCAGCCGTACCGTCCTCGCCACCACGTCGTCGAGGTCGACGGCGCCGCCCAGGAAGTTCTGGATCGCGCGCCGCTCGGCGCCGGAGAGCGGTTTGACACCGGCGAGCTTGTCGACGAAGAGCCGGTAGCCCTTGTCGGTGGGGATGCGGCCGGCGCTGGTGTGCGGCTGGGCGATGTAGCCCTCGTCCTCCAGTACGGCCATGTCGTTCCGCACGGTGGCGGGCGACACCCCGAGCTGGTGGCGCTCGGTCAGCGCCTTGGAGCCGACCGGCTCCTCGGTGCCGACATAGTCCTGCACGATGGCACGCAGCACTTCGAGTCTGCGTTCGCTCAGCATCGCGCACCTCCCTGCCGTGGGCCCTGAGCCGCCTGGCCTGGCACTCGTCCGATTCGAGTGCCAGCTTTCCCGCAGCAAGTGTACGGCGAGCGGGCAAGGCCTCGGCAAGACCGACCGCCGAACCTGTCGCACGTACTCGGACAACTCCGGGCGGATGCCGCGGCGGGGCGGCTCAGGAATACGGGGGCGCCGGTTGCGATGGGGGCGTACGCGACGCGATCGGGTGGTGAATGGCGGGGCAACGCTGTCACCACGGCGCGCGCCGCCGGGCGCACGGCGATAGCGTCGCCCTCGTGGATTCTGTGGAGAGCGCGCAGGCGCCGGGCGCCGGGGGTTCGGTGTGGGAGCACCTGGCCCCCGGAGTAGCGCGCCGGCGACTGCCCCATCTCGATGTGACGGTCGGCCTGGTGGTCGGCGCCGACGGTGTGCTGCTGATCGACACCGGGTCCACGCTGCGCGAGGGCGCCGAGCTGCGGCAGCAGGTGGTGGCGCTGACCGGGCGCGAGGTGACGCATGTCGTCCTCACCCACGGGCACTTCGACCATGTCCTCGGCGCGGCGGCGTTCACCCAGGCCGGCGCCGAGGTGTACGCGCAGGTGTCGCTGGACGGCCGGCTGCGCCATGAGCGCGACGCGCTCCGGGAGACGGCGGTACGGCACGGCACGGATCCGGCGGAGGCCGCGGAGGCGGTCAGGGCGCTGGTGCCGGTGGACCGGCCGGTCGACGGCGAGCTGGCGCTGGACCTCGGGGAGCGGCCGGTGCGGCTGGTGCACCCCGGCGCCGGGCACACCGGGCACGACCTGGTGGTGGTCGTACCCGGTGCGAGCGCCAGCGACCCGACGGTGGTCTTCTGCGGCGACCTGGTGGAGGAGTCGGGGCAGCCGCAGGCCGACGAGGACGCGGTGCCGGGCGCCTGGCCGGCCACGGTGGACGCGGTGCTGGCGCTCGGCGGCGAGACCGCGCGGTACGTGCCGGGGCACGGGGCGGTGGTGGACGCGCGATTCCTGCGTACGCAGCGGGACGCGCTCGCCGAACGCTTCGGCGCGGGCGGTTAGCGTCCTACGATCTCCCCCATGCGCAGCAGGAGTTACGACGGCGACCTGACGCCTCCGTGGAAGAAGTCCGCGCCCGTGCCCGAGGTGGCGGCCGAGGCGGATCTGGTGGTCGAGGACGCCGGCACCGGTTTCTGCGGGGCCGTGGTCCGGGTCGAGCGGACCGCGGAGGGCTTCACCGTCACCCTGGAGGACCGCTTCGGCAAGCACCGGGTCTTCCCGATGACGCCGGCCGCCTTCCTCCTGGAGGGCCGGCCGGTCACCCTCGTCCGGCCGCCCGCCGCACCCGCCCCGCGCGGCCCGCTGCTGTCCGCTTCCGGCTCCATCGCGGTCACCGGCGCCAAGGCCCGGGTGGCCAGGGCCGGGCGGATCTACGTCGAGGGCCGGCACGACGCCGAACTCGTGGAGCGGGTCTGGGGCCACGACCTGCGGGTCGAGGGGGTCGTGGTGGAGTACCTGGAGGGGGTGGACGACCTGCCCGCGATCGTGGCGGCCTTCTCCCCCGCCCCCGGCGCGCGTCTCGGCGTCCTGGTCGACCACCTGGTGCCCGGCTCCAAGGAGTCCCGGATCGCGGCCTCCGCGGCAGGTCCTGACGTCCTGGTCGTCGGCCACCCGTACATCGACATCTGGGAGGCGGTGAAGCCCGCCTCCGTCGGCATCCGGGAGTGGCCCCGCGTCCCGCGCGGCGAGGACTGGAAGACCGGCGTCTGCCGCGCCCTGGGCTGGACCGGCCTCACCACCGGCGAGGCGTGGCAGCGCATCCTGGCGTCCGTCGGCTCCTACCGCGACCTCCAGCCGGAACTGCTGGGCCGCGTCGAGGAACTGATCGACTTCGTGACCGCGCCCTGAGGAGCCCGGGGAGAGCTCGCGCCGCCGCGGAACGAGGTCCAGGGGCGGCCCGGACGGGGCCGGCGCCGGCCGGCGGTGGTCAGTCGACCAGGTCGCGCACGACCGCGTCGGCCAGCAGGCGGCCCCGCAGTGTAAGGACGGCGCGGCCCTGCTGGTAAGGGGCGGGTTCAAGGAGACCGTCCCTTACCGCGCGCTCGGCGGCCCGGGCGCCGTCCGGGGCGAGGAGGTCCAGCGGGCAGCCGGCCGACAGACGCAGCTCCAGCAGGATGCGCTCCACCCGGCAGTCCTCGGCGGTGAGGATCTCCCGCCCGGCACCCGGGGTGCGGGCCTCGGCGAACGCCTGCGCGTAGGCGCCGGGGTGCTTGACGTTCCACCAGCGGACACCGCCGACGTGGCTGTGCGCGCCGGGGCCGGCGCCCCACCAGTCGGCGCCGGTCCAGTAGAGCTCGTTGTGGGTGCAGCGGGCGGCCTCGGTCGTGGCCCAGTTGGAGACCTCGTACCAGGAGAAACCGGCCTCGGCGAGGCGTTCGTCGGCGATGAGATACCGGTCGGCGTGCACGTCGTCGTCGGTCATCGGCACCTCGCCCCGGCGGATCCGCCGGGCCAGCCCCGTACCCTCCTCGACGATGAGCGCGTACGCCGAGACGTGGTCGGGCCCGGCGCCGATCGCCGCGTCCAGGGAGGCCCGCCAGTCGTCGTCGGACTCGCCCGGGGTGCCGTAGATGAGGTCGAGGTTGACGTGCTCGAAGCCGGCCGCGTGTGCCTCCGCGACACAGGCCTGCGGGCGGCCCGGGGTGTGGTTGCGGTCCAGGACGCGCAGCACGTGCTGCCGGGCGCTCTGCATGCCGAAGGACATCCGGTTGAAGCCGCCGTCGCGCAGGGCGGCGAGATAGGCCGGGTCCACCGACTCGGGGTTCGCCTCCGTGGTGACCTCGGCGCCGGGCGCCAGACCGAACTCCTCGCTGATCGCGCCGAGCATCCGCACGAGGTCCGCGGCGGGCAGCAGGGTGGGGGTGCCGCCGCCGACGAAGACGGTGTCGACCGGCCGCGGGTCGTCGCCCAGCACCTTGCGGGCCAGCCGGACCTCCTCGATCAGGACGTCCGCGTAGTTGTCCCGGGAGGCCAGCGCCCCGCCGGAGCCGCGCAGCTCGCTCGCCGTGTAGGTGTTGAAGTCGCAGTAGCCGCAGCGGGTCGCGCAGTAGGGAACGTGCAGATAGAAGCCGAGCGGCCGGCCGGCGGCTCCGTCCAGCGCGTGCGGCGGCAGCGCGCCGTCGGCGGGGACGGGTTCGCCGTCGGGGAGTACGGAAGGCATCTCCCCAGTATCCGGCACCGGCCGCGATCGCCGGACGGTGCGCCCGGGGGCACCCGCTGCCGGCTGCTTGTGGCTACTGGGCCTGGAGCACCAGCAGGGCCAGGTCGTCGGACGGGGGCGCCGTGTCGTAGTCGTGCACCGCCTGCCGGATGTGCTCCGCGACGCCGGCCGCGCCCAGGCCCGTACAGCCGCGCAGTGCCTGCGCCAGGCCGTCGTCGTCGTCGAACATCAGCGGGCCGCGGCGCCGCTCGGTGACGCCGTCGGTCACACAGAGCAGGGTGTCGCCGGGAGCGAGGTCGAAGGACTCGCTGCGGTAGTGGGCGTCGTCGGAGATGCCGAGCAGGATCTGCGGGGTGGCCGCGGGGCGCACCAGTCCGCCGGGGGTGAGGACCAGCGGCAGCGGGTGGCCGGCCGAGGCGAGGGTGCAGCGGGCCCCGCGGCCCGGTCCGTACGGCAGCACCTCGCCGTAGAGCAGGGACAGGAAGCGGGGCTGGCCGCCCTCCCAGGCCGCGGTCTCGCCGACCAGGGCGGTGGCCGCCTCGTCGGCGAGCGCCTTGTTGAGGCGGTCCAGCACGTCGCAGACGCCGTAGCCCTCGCGGGCCAGCAGCCGCAGCACCGGGCGGGCGATGCCGGTCAGGGCGGCGGCCTCCGGGCCGCTGCCGCAGACGTCGCCGAGCGCGAAGCACCAGCGGCCGTCGCCGGCCGGGAAGAGGTCGTAGAAGTCGCCGCCGACCCAGTCGCCGGCCATCGGTTCGTAGACCACCGCGTGCTCGACGCCGGGGATACGGGCGGTGGCGGGCGGCAGCAGGCCGCGCTGCAGCACGGTGCTGATACGGGCCTGGCGGGCGTACTGCCGGGCGGTGCCCATCGCCAGCGCCACCCGGCGCGAGAAGTCCTCGATCAGGCTGATGGCCTCGGCGGGCAGCCCGGGCGGGCCGGTGCGGCCCAGCAGCAGGGTGCCGTAGCAGTGGCCGGCCGCGATCAGCGGTACGGCCAGGGCGCTGCCGAGGTCGCCGGGGACCGCGGGGACGGCCGGCCAGGCCAGCGGCTGCACCCCGGGCCGGGTGGAGGGCGCGGGCGGGAAGCGCTCCAGTACGGTCCGCAGCGGGTCGAGCAGCTGCTCGGCGCTGTGCCAGACCCGGGAGAGCCGGGGGGCGGCCCCGGCCGGGTAGAGCCAGACCGCGCACCAGTCGGCGAGCCGCGGCACGAGTAACTGGGTGGCCAGCGAGGCCACGTTGTCCTCGTCGAGCTGACCGGCCAGCAGGTCGGAGGCTTCGGCGAGGAAGGTGAGGCTGCCGCGGCCGACCCAGTCGATGTCGGCGCGGCGCGGCAGATCGGGGGGCGGGGTGGGGGCCAGCAGCGGCTGGTCCGGGTCGGTGCGGGGGCAGGGGACCCGCTCGCCGGCCGCTTCGAAGCTGCACCAGACCGTCTTGTGGTCCCGGTGGTACGTGACGCCCCAGACGTCGGAGAGCGCGGCGACCAGGTACAGGCCGCGGCCGCCTTCGCGGTGGTCGTCGGGCTGCTCGGTGCTGCCGCGCAGCACGCGGCCGGGGTGGCGGTCGGCCACCTCGATCACCAGGGAGTCGGCGTCCAGCCGGCAGACGATCTCCACGGTGGTGCCGGCGTGCACGACGGCATTGGTGACCAGTTCGCTGATCAGCAGGGTCGCGTCATAGACGAGCCGGTCCTCGAAGCCGTCGGACGAGGGCAGGCCCTGGCTGGACCACTCCGCGAGTGCGGCCTGCAGGAACCGCCGCGCGGCCCCTGCGGCCAACTCGTCGGCGGGCACGCGGCCCCGCCGCACACCACCTTGCAAGACCTCGACCGTCGCCACACCGCCAGAGTGACACCCCGCCCCCTACCCTGCGCGCACAGTCACGAATGTTCGTCCCTAAGGGTCTCTTTTCGCCAATTTCCCCCGCGCTTTCCGCCAATCCACTACAGTCCACCCCATCCCCCGGACCGCCCCAGCATCACTCGCAGCATCGCCGCAGGTCAGCGCTCTTTCCGCCACCGGCGACGGCCGGGACCGGCCCCCCCGGCACCAAACGCCGAGGCCCCTGCCGGTGCCGGGCCCGGCACCGGCAGGGGCCTCTTCCCCGGAGGGGAACTCACGCCTCGCGGGCGCCGGCGTACATCTCCTCGATCAGGGGGGCGAACTCCCGCTCCACGACCGGCCGCTTGAGCTTGAGGGACGGTGTGAGGTCACCGTGTTCGACGTCGAGGTCACGCGGGAGGACCCGGAACTGGCGGATCTGCTGCCACCGCTGCAGGCCGTCGTTGACGCGGGCGACGTACCCCTCCATCAGGGTGCGCACCTCGGGCGAGACGACGACCTCCGCGTACGGCCGGCCGCCGAGTTCGTGCTCCTCCGCCCACTTCAGCAGCGTCGGCTCGTCGAGCGCGAGCAGCGCCGTACAGAAGTTGCGCCCCCCGCCGATGACCAGCACCGCGCTGACGAAGGGGCACACCGCCTTGAACTGCCCCTCCACCTCGGCCGGCGAGATGTACTTGCCGCCCGACGTCTTGATCAGATCCTTCTTGCGGTCGGTGATCTTGAGGAAGCCGTCCGGCGACAGCTCACCGATGTCCCCGGTGTGGAACCACCCGTCGGGCTCCAGCACCTCCGCGGTCTTCTCCGGCAGCCCGTGGTAGCCCTGCATGATGCCGGGGCCGCGGAGCATGACCTCGCCGTCCTCGGCGATGCGCACCTCAAGGCCGGGCAGCGCCTTGCCGACCGTGCCGGTGCGGTACGCCTCCCCGGGGTTGACGAAGCTCGCCGCGCTGGACTCGGTGAGCCCGTAGCCCTCCAGGATGTGGATGCCGGCGCCGGCGAAGAAGAACCCGATCTCCGGCGAGAGCGCGGCGGACCCGGAGACGCAGGCCCGCAGCCGCCCGCCGAACGCCGCACGGAGCTTGGCGTAGACCAGCTTGTCGGCGACCGCGTGCTTCGTGCGCAGCCCCAGCGGCACCGTGGGGACCCCGGTCAGCCGCATGCTGTTCTGCGCGGCCTTGGCGTACTCGCGGGCCACCCCGGCCGCCCACAGGAAGATCTTGTACTTGGCCGCGCCGCCCTCCCGGGCCTTCGCGGCGACTCCGTTGTAGACCTTCTCGAAGATGCGCGGCACCGCGGCCATGTACGTGGGCCGGACCACCGGCAGATTCTCGATGATCTTGTCGACCCGGCCGTCCACCGCCGTGACGTGCCCGACCGTGATGTGTCCTGCGGTGAGCACCTTGCCGAAGACATGCGCGAGCGGCAGCCACAGGTACTGCACGTCGTTCTCGTCGAGCAGCCCCACCCCCTGGATGGCGCGGGCCATGTACGACCACGCGTCGTGCGGCAGCCGTACGCCCTTGGGGCGGCCGGTGGTGCCGGAGGTGTAGATCAAGGTGGCGAGCTGGTCCCTGGTGAGCGCGGCGACCGCGTCGGTCACCGCGCCGGGGTGCTGCTCCAGATACGCCGCGCCGCGCTTCTCCAGGTCGGCCAGTGACAGCACCCACCCGTCGCCGTCGGCGTCGGCCGCCCCGGCCGGGTCGAAGACCACCACGTGCTGGAGCTCGGGCAGCTCGGCGCGCCGCTCGCGGGCCTTGGCGAGCTGCCTGGCGTCCTCGGCGAAGAGCACCCGGCTGCCGGAGTCGGCCAGGATGAACGCGGTCTCCTCGGCGTTGGTGCTCGGGTAGACCGTGGTGGTGGCGGCGCCGGCGCAGAGCACGCCGAGGTCGGCGAGGATCCAGTCGACGCTGGTGTTGGCGGCGAGCGCCACCCGCTCCTCGGGCCGTACGCCCAGCTCCATCAGGCCCGCCGCGATGGCGTGCACCCGGTCGGCGGCCTGCGCCCAGGTGAGCGTCTCCCAGCCGTCGGGGCCGGACTCGGCCGGCACCGGGTAGCGGTACGCCTCGGCATCGGGTGTCGCCGCGACCCGCTCCAGGAAGAGCGTGGCCACGGAGGGCGGCCGATTCTCGAGCAACGTCTGTGTGTCGGTCACCACAACCTCCGGGGCACGCGCGGCGTTCTTCTTAACTCACCAGTAACTATCCGTCGGATCAGAGTAGAGGGCCGACGCCCCGGACGTAAGGGGCGCGGCCCGCAACACCTGCTGAGCGGGGGATTTTCTGCGCGACGCCAACCCGGAAGGGCTACTTCTTCGCCTTGGACTCGCCGTCGGAGTCGCTGGAGAGCACCGCGATGAAGGCTTCCTGCGGCACTTCCACACTGCCGACCATCTTCATCCGCTTCTTGCCCTCCTTCTGCTTCTCCAGCAGCTTCCGCTTCCGGGAGATGTCACCGCCGTAGCACTTGGCGAGGACGTCCTTGCGGATCGCCCGGACCGTCTCGCGGGCGATCACCCGGGCGCCGATGGCCGCCTGGATGGGCACCTCGAAGTTCTGCCGCGGGATCAGCTCGCGCAGCTTGGCGACCAGCCGGACGCCGTACGCGTACGCCTTGTCCTTGTGGGTGATCGCGGAGAAGGCGTCCACCTTGTCGCCGTGCAGCAGGATGTCGACCTTGACCAGGTCGGCGCTCTGCTCCCCGGTGGGCTCGTAGTCCAGCGAGGCGTAGCCGCGGGTCTTGGACTTGAGGTTGTCGAAGAAGTCGAAGACGATCTCGGCGAGCGGCAGGGTGTAGCGGATCTCCACCCGGTCCTCGGAGAGGTAGTCCATGCCGAGCAGCGAGCCGCGCCGGTTCTGGCAGAGCTCCATGATCGCGCCGATGAACTCGGTGGGGGCCAGCACCGTCGCCCGTACCACCGGCTCGTAGACCTCGGCGAGCTTGCCCTCGGGGAATTCGCTCGGATTGGTGACGGTGTGCTCCTTGCCGTCCTCCATCACCACCCGGTAGACCACGTTGGGCGCGGTGGCGATCAGGTCCAGGCCGAACTCGCGCTCCAGCCGCTCGCGGACCACGTCCAGGTGGAGCAGGCCGAGGAAGCCGACCCGGAAGCCGAAGCCGAGGGCCGCGGAGGTCTCCGGCTCGTAGACCAGGGCGGCGTCGTTGAGCTGGAGCTTCTCCAGCGCCTCGCGCAGTTCCGGGTAGTCCGAGCCGTCCAGCGGATACAGGCCGGAGAAGACCATCGGCTTGGGGTCCTTGTACCCGCCGAGCGCCTCGGTGGCGCCGTGGTGCAAGGTGGTGATGGTGTCGCCGACCTTGGACTGCCGGACGTCCTTCACCCCGGTGATCAGATAGCCGACCTCGCCGACGCCCAGGCCGTCGTGCGGCTTCATCTCCGGGGACGAGACGCCGATCTCCAGCAGTTCGTGGGTGGCGCCGGTGGACATCATCCGGATCCGCTCGCGCTTGGTGAGCTGCCCGTCGATCACGCGGACATAGGTGACCACGCCCCGGTAGGAGTCGTAGACCGAGTCGAAGATCATCGCGCGGGCGGGCGCGTCCTTGACGCCGACCGGGTGCGGGACGTCCCGTACCACCCGGTCGAGCAGCGCGTCCACGCCGACGCCGGTCTTGGCGGAGACCCGGAGCACGTCGGAGGGGTCGCAGCCGATCAGGTTGGCCAGCTCGTCGGCGAACTTCTCCGGCTGGGCGGCCGGCAGGTCGATCTTGTTGAGCACCGGGACGATGGTGAGGTCGTTCTCCATCGCCAGGTAGAGGTTGGCCAGCGTCTGCGCCTCGATCCCCTGGGCCGCGTCCACCAGCAGGATCGTGCCCTCGCAGGCGGCCAGCGACCGGGACACCTCATAGGTGAAGTCCACGTGGCCCGGGGTGTCGATCATGTTCAGGACATGGGTGCGGCCCGCGTCCTCGCCGGTCAGCGGCGCCCAGGGCAGCCGCACCGCCTGCGACTTGATCGTGATGCCCCGCTCGCGCTCGATGTCCATCCGGTCGAGGTACTGGGCGCGCATCTGCCGGCTGTCGACAACGCCGGTGAGCTGCAGCATCCGGTCGGCCAGGGTGGATTTCCCGTGGTCGATGTGGGCGATGATGCAGAAGTTACGGATCAGCGCCGGGTCGGTACGGCTCGGCTCCGGCACATGGGAAGGGGTCGCGGGCACGCAGGGTCCAGTTTCTTGAGACTCTTGAGGACTTCAGACGGTTACGGGTCGCCTCCCATAGTCCCATGACCGGGGCCCGGCCACGGTTTGGGAGCGCGGGCGGCCTGCTGGTAGCCTGGGGCGCTGTGCCTCGTGCCCTCTACCCGAGGCCGCACCCCGCGGAACCCCCGCGGGACTCCTTATTGATACGAACCTGAGAAGGCTCTTTCGTGGCGAACATCAAGTCCCAGATCAAGCGCAACAAGACCAACGAGAAGGCGCGCCTGCGCAACAAGGCCGTCAAGTCGGAGCTGAAGACCGCCATCCGCCGCACCCGCGAGGCCGTGGCCGCCGGTGACGCCGAGAAGGCCACCGCGGCTGCCCGGGTCGCCGCGCAGAAGCTCGACAAGGCCGTCAGCAAGGGCGTCATCCACAAGAACCAGGCCGCCAACAAGAAGTCGGCGCTGGCCCACTCGGTCACCGCGCTCCAGGGCTGATCACCCTCCGCCTCGGTACGCTCCGCGGCACCGCCGGAAACCGGACACAGCGGCCCCTCTACCGCCCGGACCGGCACCGCCCGGACCGACCGCGCCGCACGCGGACGTTCGCCACGTGGCTGCGACGCGACCAGAGGCACTGAACCATCCAGCGCCCGCCCGGTAACTCCCGGGCGGGCGCTGCGTTTTACCCCCTGTTCTCGGCTCATGTCGACGCCGGAGCAGCCGGACCGCTCGCCGTACTCCCCGCCCGCGACCCCTCGGACACCTCAGGCCCCCCAGCCACCTCAGGCTCCCCCGGCCCCTCTGCCGCCTCAGAGCCCCGGCCCGGCGCCGGGTGCCGGCGGCTACGGGGCGCCCGTGCCGCCGCAGCACAACCCGTACGCCCAGCCGAGCCCCTACGCTCCGCAGCCGGCCCCGCCGTACTACGGCGCGACACCGGCGGGAGGCGCGCTGCCGGGAGCCGTGTTGCCGGGAGGCGCGCTACCGGGGGCCGCGCTGCCGGGAGCGCCAGGGCAGGCCGGCGGCCGGGGCGGGGCCGGGAAGGCGGTGCTGTGGGCGGTGGTCGGCGCGGTGGTGGCCTCGGCGCTGTGGGGCGGCGGGGTGCTGCTCCTCGGCAAGGACTCCGGGAGTTCGCCCGGCCCGCTGCACGGCTACGCGATCACCCAGAACCTCTGCACCAGCACCGACCTGTCGTCCTTCAAGGGCACCTATCCGCAGGAGGACGACAGCCCCAGCGACTACACGATCACCGGCAAGGCGGTCGACGACATGTCGTGCAGCCAGGGCCTGGAGATACCGGGCTCCAGCTACGCGGACGCGTATCTGTACGTCAGCTACGCGCTGCACAAGAAGACCGATCCGGGTCCGGAGTTCACCGACACCTGGCTCGGCTACACCCAGCAGCGCGACTCGAAGTACGTGGTCAAGCCGGTCAGCGGCTTCGGCGACGAGGCGTATCTGGTCACCGAGGACACCGTGGCGGACAGCGGCTCCGGCGGCTCCAGTGGCTCGGACAGCGGCGGCGACCGCTATGTGACGCTCGCGGTGCGGGAGGGCTGGATGACCTTCTCGATGAACTGGAGCCAGTTCGCGTCCTCGCTCGACGCGGACTCCGGCAAGACGATCCCGTCGCTGGACGACGCGACGCGGTGGGTGAAGACGGCGACGACCGCGACGCTGGCGGGGCTGAAGAAGTAGGTGCCCGCTCCCGGGGACTTCCGGGGAACTCCCGGGGGGGCTCCCCGGGGAAACGGGATGCGGGATGCGGGATGCGGGGTCTCCCCGGGGTCAGGAGCGGGCGCGCGACGCCCGGGCGATGGTGACGACCGCCTTCTCCAGGGCGTAGGCGGGATCGGCGCTGCCGCCCTTGACCGCCGCGTCGGCGTCGGCGACCGCGCGCAGCGCCACCGAGACGCCGTCCGCGGTCCAGCCGCGGATCTGCTGGCGCACCCGGTCGATCTTCCACGGCGGCATCCCGAGGTCGCGGGCGAGCTGGCCGGGGTTGGCGCCGCGCGGGGCGGAGGCGAGCTTGCCGATGGCCCGTACCCCGGAGGCGAGCGCGAAGGTGATGCCGGGCAGCGGCTGGCCCACCGACAGCGCCCAGCGCAGCCGCTCCAGGGCCTCGGCGGTCCGTCCGGTGACCGCGAGGTCGGCGACCTCGAAGCCGGTGGCCTCGGCGCGGCCGGTGTAGTAACGGGCGACCACCGCGACATCGATGGTGCCGTCCACGTCGGCGGTCAACTGGGCGCAGGCGCTGGCGAGTTCCCGCAGGTCGCTGCCGATCGCGTCGACCAGCGCCTGGGTGGCCTCGGGGGTCGCGGACCGGCCGAGGGTACGGAACTCACCGCGTACGAACGCCAGCCGGTCGGCCGGCTTGGTCATCTTCGGGCAGGCCACTTCCCGGGCGCCCGCCTTGCGGGCCGCCTCCAGCAGCGCCTTGCCCTTGGCTCCCCCGGCGTGCAGCAGCACCAGGGTGATCTCCTCGGCGGGCGCGGCCAGATACGCCTTGACGTCCTTGACGGTGTCCGCCGAGAGGTCCTGGGCGTTGCGCACCACGATGACCTTCCGCTCGGCGAAGAGCGAGGGGCTGGTCAGCTCGGCGAGCGTCCCCGGCTGCACCGCCTCGGGCGCCAGATCCCGTACGTCGGTATCGGCGTCCACGGCACGCGCGGCGGTCACCACCTCGCGCACCGCGCGGTCCAGCAGCAGGTCTTCCTGACCCACGGCAAGGGTGAGCGGTGCGAGCGGATCGTCTGAAGCGGTCTTCCTGGCCATTTGCGGTCCAGCATCCCACGGGGGTCCGACAGCGCGGGTACGGGGCGGCCGGCGGGGGCAGCGGGCGGGGATCGGCATCGGGGACAATGCCGTGGTGAGCGACGTACGACATGTGCTGGTGCTGCCCGACCGTGATGCCGCGGAGGAGGTCGCCGGGGAGCTGGCCGCCCGTTTCCGGCTGCCGGAGGAGCCCCGGCTGGTCCGGGACGCGCTGGCCGGGGAGGACGACGCCGAGGACGCGCAGTGGCTGGTGGTCGTGGAGGACCCGGGCGCCGCGCTGCGGCCGACCGAGCTGGACGCGCTGGCCGCGGAGCACGAGGGCTGGCTGGAGCGGTGAGCGGCCACGGGGTGCCCGGCCGGTTCTGGCCGCCGCGCTAAGCCGGTTCGGTCTGCGGGGCGGTGGCCGCCGGGAGGTCCGGCGTCGGGGGCAGGGCGAGGCCCGGTCCAGCGTGGACGCCGGTCCACCCGGCGAGCCCGACCGGGTGTGCGGAACCGGGGGAAGCGGAAGCCGCGCCGGGCGGGCGGAAATCCGGCGTGCGAGCGGTCCCGCGACGCGGAAACGCCGTTCCCGGCGCACGCCCCGCGCACACCGGATGCCTCCGTTCTCCCTCTGCGCCGGGTTCTTCGCCGATGTCCTTCTTGTCCCCCGGCTCGTTGGCAGGGTGCGGCTCAACCACCGCGCTATGGACGCCCCTCCCCGCTACCGCACTGTTGGAGGTCGACATGTCCACCGGTCCGCAGAAATACCCCGGCGCCGACACCGCGCACTGGTACCAGAACACGTTCTCCAGCGACGCCATGGAGACCAACGTCGTGGTCTGGCACTCCACCGAGGGCACCACGCTCCCGGACTACGACGGCGGCTCAACCGCCCCGAACCTGACGGCTGTTCCGGACTTCAAGGCCCAGAAGCTCGTCTGGTACCAGCACTTCGACATCGACCGGTCCTCCCGCGCGCTGGTCAACCTGACCGGCGGCGTGGAGACCAACACCCTCAACGTCGTCCAGGTCGAGATCGTCGGCACCTGCGACCCGGGCATCCACAAGAAGTGGGGCAGCACCGCGCACCTGTACATGGCGGACCTGCCCGCCTGGGTGATCCGGGACCTCGCGGACTTCGCCCGGTGGGCCCACGACAACCACGGCGTGCCCCTCACCTCCGGCGTGTCCTGGAAGGCGTACAGCGCCTCGTACGGGGCGGACAACGGCGTCCGGATGTCCTCCTCGCACTGGGAGTCCTTCCGCGGCCACTGCGGCCACCAGCACGTCCCGGAGAACCTCCACGGCGACCCCGGGGCTTTCCCGATGGCCGCGATCCTGGCGAAGGCGGGGGCCAACGCGGTCGCCGTCCCGGCGGGCTCCGCGGGCGCGGTCAAGCCGAAGGTCTCGCTGAAGAACGTCGTCGCGGCGGCCAAGGCCGACCCGCCGGTCCGGCAGGGCAAGACCTCGCACCCGGCCGATGTGAAGCCGGTGGAGGCCGCCCTGCGCAAGCTCGGCTACCTCGGCGCCGCCTACGCCACGGACGGCGCCTACGGCACCACCACGGTGGCCGCGTACGCCGCCTACCAGCGGAACCTCGGCTACTCCGGCAAGGACGCCGACGGCATCCCGGGCGCGACCTCCCTGAAGAAACTCGCCGCCGCGTCAGGGCTGTTCACGGTCACGGCGTAACGACCGGGACCAGCCCGGGGCGAAGGTCCTGCCAGGGCGGCCGTCCCCGCACCGACTCCAACCGGCCGGGCGTATGCGCGGGTTGTACGGTCCGAGCACCCCATGCCGAAGGAGACTCCATGGCCGACTACGTAACCGTCCTCACCACCACCGACGACCCCGCGAAGGCGGACACCCTGGCAACCGGCGCCGTCGAAGCGAAACTGGCCGCCTGCGCCCAGATCGAAGGCCCGATCACCAGCGTCTACCGCTGGCAGGGCGCGCTCCAGAAGGACCAGGAGTGGCGCATCCTCTTCAAAACAACCGCCGAGCGCTACCCCGACCTGGAGGCCCACCTCAAGGCCCACCACGACTACACCACCCCCGAAATCATCGCCACCCCGATCACCCACGGCAGCGCCGCCTACCTCTCCTGGATCACCACCGAAACCACCCACCCCTGACCACCCCAACAGCCCTGTCCCGGACGGGCCGCGGCGGGGTGAAGCAGTCAGTTTTTCTGGCCGGTGAGGGTGGTGCGGAGGGTTGAGGGGGTGGTGCCGCTGACGGCGATCGGGCCGTCGCGGTCGGTGCGCAGAACGAGTGCGCCCAGGGCGCGGAGGGTGGTGATGGTGCGGGCGGCGGGGTGGCCGTAGGGGTTGTCGGTGCCGACGCTGATGAGGGCGAGGCGGGGGTGGGCCCGGGCGAGGAGGGCGGGGTCCTGGTAGGCGGAGCCGTGGTGGGCGACCTTGAGGACGTCCACCCGGGGCAGGGCGGGCTCCTCCGTCAGCACCTCCTGCTGGGTGTCCGGCTCCAGGTCCCCCATCAGCAGCAGCGTCAGCCCCGCGCTGTGCACCAGCAGGGCGACGCTCGCGTCGTTGGGGTTGTCGTCAGGCAACGCGTCCGCCGCCGGCGGTGGCCACAGCACCCGCCACGCCAGGGGGCCGATGCTCCGCTCCTCCCCCGTCGCTGCCACCACCACCGGGATCCCGGCGGCCGCTGCCTCCCGCCGCACCTGCGCGTACTGCCCGGCGGGCTCGTCGAGCACCGTTGTCTCGATCGCGCCGACGCTGCGGCCGTGCAGTACGCCGGGGAGGCCGTCCACGTGGTCGGCGTGGAAGTGGGTCAGGATCAGCAGCGGGATCCGGCGGACCCGCAGGTCGCGCAGGCAGCGGTCGGCCTTCGCCGGATCGGGTCCTGCGTCCACCACCACGGCCTCCCCCGGGCCCGCGGCGAGCGCCAGCGCGTCGCCCTGGCCGACGTCGCACATCGCGAACCGCCAGTCGCCCGGCGGCCAGCGCGCCACCAGACGGGGCATCGGGACCGGACGGAGCAGGGCGAGGAGCAGCAGAAGCGCGCAGGCCACCGCCGTCCACGGCCGGTGGAACAGCCGCTTTCCGCTCACCACGGCGGCGACCGTCACCAAAGCCAGCAGCGCGGCTCCCCACCGGCCACCGGGCCAGGCGATATCCGCGCCAGGCAGAGCGGCGCCGTGCCGGGCGACCGCCGCGATCCACTGCGCGGGCCAGCCGGCCAGCCAGGCCAGGGCGTGCGCGGCCGGCGGCGCCACCGGAGTGGCCAGCAGGGCGGCGAACCCGAGCACCGTCGCGGCACCCACCGCGGGCTCGGCCAGCAAATTGCAGGGCACCCCGACCAGGCTGAGCCGCGCGGTCAGCAGCACGATCACCGGCCCGCAGACAGCCTGAGCGGCAGCCGCTGCCGCCAGCCCCTCCGCCAGTCTCGCGGGCACCCCGCGGGCTCGCAGCGCCGCGCTCCACCGCGGGGCCAGTGTCAGGAGGGACCCGGTGGCCAGGACGGAGAGGACGAAGCCGTAGGACTTCGCCAGCCCCGGCTGGTACAGCACCAGTACGAGGACGGCCGCGGCCAGTGCGGGCAGCAGGGATCGGCGGCGGCCGGTGCCGATGGCCAGCAGGGTGATCAGGCCGCAGACGGCGGCCCGCAGCACACTCGGCGAAGGGCGGCAGAGCAGGGTGAAGCCGAGGGTGACGGCCACTCCCGCGCAGGCGGTCCACCGCAGCGGCAGGCCCAACGAGGCGGCAAGACCCCGGCGTTCGGCCCTGATCGCCCGGCCCGGTGGACCGATCAGCAGGATCAGCAGAATCGTGAGGTTGGCACCGGAGACGGCCGTCAGATGGGAGAGATCGGTGGTGCGGAAGGCGGCGGTCAGAGCCGGGTCGAGGGCGGAGGTGTCGCCGATCACCAGCCCCGGGAGGAGCCCGCGGGCGTCCTTCGGGAGGGGTGCGGCGGCCTCCCGCAGACCGGCGCGGAGGCGGACGGCCACGCGCTGGGCGCCGCTGGGGCCGGCGGTGACGGCCGGTGGACCCGTGGGGTGCAGGACCGCCGCCACGTCGTCGTCCTTCCTGCCGGGGGGCGCGAACCGGGCGGTGGCGGTCACCGTGCTGGACGGCACCAGGGCCAGCCACTTCCGGGCGCTGCTCCCGGCGGTCAGCACGACCACGGGCGTACGTACCCGGTGCGCCCCGACCCGCTCGACCGTCCCCCGCACCACGACGGACCGCGTCCGGCCGGGAAAGGCGCCCGCACCCGGCCCCTCCCCCGTCTCGAACGGGTCGCCGTCCACCCGCAGGGTCACCTCCGCGGTCGACCCCTCGCGGGCCAGGGCCGGTACGGGTCCCCGGGTCAGGTCGGAGCGACCCAGCGCGGCGACCCAGGCCGCCACCAGTGCGCACAGGACCGCGGCCACCACGGCGGGCCACAGCCCCGGTTTCCGCCGGGCCACAAGACCGGCGACCGCACCACCGGCGGCGACCATCCCCACCGTGCCCGGAGCCGGCCCCACCGCCGCCGCGCCCCAGGCTGCCAGCGCGGGCGCCAGCAGCCGCAGGTCGGGCGGCCCCTCCTGCCGCGGATTCGAGGCGCCCAGCGGTGAGGCCGCGGCGGCGTGCACGGCGGCCCGCTCGGGAACCACGGGGCCGGGTGTCGCCTGCTCAGGGCTGCCGTCGGCCGAGGACCGGACCTCCTCCGGCGGAGGATCCGGCCGCCGCGCTCGGCGATCGGGGCCGGTGACCGGGGGCGCGGTCTTCATGGGTGGACCAGTGGTTGGAGGGTGGCGTACTTGCGGGGGCCGATGCCGGGGATCTGGCGGAGCTGCTGCGGGTCGGTGAAGCCGCCGTGCTGGGTGCGGTAGTCGAGGATGTGCTGAGCCAGTACGGGGCCGACGCCGGGGAGCGCGTCGAGTTGGGCGGCGGTGGCGGAGTTGAGGCTCACCGGGGTGCCCGGGTTGCCCGGGCCGCCCGGGGCCGCGGCGGAGTCCGCCGAGGTGGCGGCCGGGGGCGGAGTGACGCCGACGAGGATCTGTTCGCCGTCGGTGACCTGGCGGGCGAGGTTGAGGGAGGTGGTGTCGGTGCCGGGGAGCGGGCCGCCGGCAGCGGTGAGGGCGTCGGCGACGCGGGCGCCCTTGGGGAGTTGGCGTAAGCCGGGTCGTGCCACCTTTCCGGCGATGTCGACGGTCACCCGGGAGGGCGAGGCAGAAGGGGACGGGAAGGGGGCGGGCCTGGCGGCGGGGGTGGGGAGACGCGCGGCGACGGGGACTTGGACGGTGCGGGGGCGGCCGGTCCAGTAATGGTGAAAAGCGAGCCCGCCGGCCACCGCGAGCACCACCGTCAGCGCGAGCACGGTCCGGAATTCGAGCCCGCAGCGGACGAAGAGCCACTGCCGGAGCTGTCCTAGCCGCCCGCCGGGGAGGGGCGGGCCCGCGGGCGCGTCGGGGGTGATCAGCGCGTCGGGGGTGGGAAGGGTGCGGGCAGCGGTAGGGGATTCGGTGGCAGCAGGCGTCTCGGTGGCGGGTCCGTCGGTGGCCGCGGGCTCTTCCGGGGGCCCGCCGAAGAGCGCGCCGGCCCGCTCCCGCAGCCGTGCCGCCGCCTCCGCCTTGCGCGGCGCCCGTACCGTGTCCAGCCTCGTCGATGTGTTCATGCATTCGATGCTGGACCCCGGCGAGGGCCGCGAACGATCACGGTGGAAATCTGTGGAAAACAGCTCGCCTGTGGATAACTCGGTCAACCGTGTGGGTGACCCGCCGCGCCGAGCGGAACGGTGAGCGGTGGCGGTGGGGGGCGGCACGGCCGGTCGGTACGGCTGGTCGGTCGGTACGGACCAGTACGGCGATCAGTACGGCGAGATGACCACGCCGAGCAGGCCCGGGCCCGCGTGTGCCCCGATGACCGCGCCGACCTCGCTCACCACCAGATCCTCCAGGCCCGGCACCCGCTCCCGCAGCCGCTCCGCCAGCAGCGCCGCCCGGTCCGCCGCGGCGAGGTGGTGGACGGCCAGGGCGACCCGCCGCGTCCCCGCCTGGCTCACCACGATCTCCTCAAGCCGCGTGATCGCCTTGGACGCGGTGCGGACCTTCTCCAGCAGCTCGATCCGCCCGTCCGCGAGGCGGAGCAGCGGCTTCACCGCGAGCGCGGAGCCGAAGAGTGCCTGGGCCGCGCCGATGCGGCCGCCGCGGCGCAGATAGTCGAGGGTGTCGACGTAGAAGTACGCGGAGGTGTCCGCGGCCCGCTTCTCGGCCGCCGCGACGACCTCGTCCGGGTCGGCGCCGCTCTCCGCGGCGAGCGCGGCGGCCAGCACGGTGAAGCCGAGGGCCATCGCGACGACGCCGGTGTCCACGACCCGGACCGGGACGGGTGACTCCTTCGCGGCGATCAGCGCCGCGTCGTACGTACCGGACATGTCGGCGGAGAGGTGGAGCGAGACGATCGCGTCCGCGCCGGACGCGGCGACGGCCTCGTAGACGGCGGAGAACTCGGCGGGGCTGGGGCGTGAGGTGGTGACCGGGTGGCGCCGCTGCAGGGCGTGTGCGACGGCCGGGGCGGAGATTTCGGTGCCCTCTTCGAAGGCTTCGTCGCCGATGACGACGGTGAGGGGTACGACCGAGATGCCGTGCCGGGTCAGCGGCTCCGGTGCCAGGTAGGCCGTGGAATCCGTGACGATGGCGACGTGCGGGGACATGAGCGGGAGGTTACCTGGGTGCGGGGGGAAGGTGACAGTTCGGGCTCGCGTCATGCTGCCCTCAATCGCCGGGCGGGCTCGGTACGGGTGCGGGTTCGCCGTGGCTGTCCTCAATCGCCGGACAGGCTCAAAGGGCACGTGCCCTGGGCGGCTTCTCTGCCCTCAAACGCCGGGCGGGCTGATGGGTGCCGGACGTTGGCCAGACTGACCGATGCCGGACCCTCGCGGCCCCCTCTGCCCTCAAACGCCGGGCGGGCTGATGAGTGCCGGACGTTGGCCAGAGTGACAATGCCGGACCTTCGCGGCTCCGCTGCCCTCAAACGCCGGGCGGGCTGATGGGTGCCGGACGTCGGCCAGGCGGTGCCGGTGGGACAGGCACCGGCGTCAGAGGCCCGCGGGGCCCAGTTTGTGGGGGGTTGGAGGGTCCGCCGGGGGGTCGACGGGGGCCCAGTGGCGGAGGGCGCCCGCTTCGAGGTCGATGTCGCGGGTGAGGGCCGCGAGGTCGTCGTCGGCGAAGCGGTGGGCGCGGTCCTGGGCCGCCCAGCGGAGGGCGTCGGCGGAGTGGGTGATGCGGTGGGCGCGGTCGGTGAGGGAGGGGAGGCGGGTGGCGAGGCGACCGCGGTCCGGCTCCAGTTCGAGGAGTTTGAGCTCGGCGTCGAGGGCGCCCGCGTGCTCGCTGAGGCGGTCGAGGAGGGCCGCGGCCTCGGTGAGGGAGGGGTCGTCGCCACGGGAGGCTTCGAGGGCCCGGTAGGTGGAGTCGATGGAGGTACGCAGTTCGAGGCGGAGCCGGACGACGTCCCGGGCCGGGCCGGGGACGGTGTAGCGGCGGGCGCGCAGCCTGCCGTCCTCCATCACGCGGCGGGCCTGGGCGCCACTGCGGCGGACTCCGTGCTTGACCGCCCGTACCGTCCGCACGGTCGCGACCACCGCGAGGGTCAGGAACACGAGGAAGAGCACGAGCACGATGACGCCGGCGGTCTCCACGGGCAACCCCTCTGCATACGGCGGGCATACGGCGGGCACGGCACGCAGCCTCCTCCCACCGTAACCGCACGGGGCAGGCCCGCGGATCCGTACGGACCCCGAACCTGGCCCATGCGGCTCCCCAGGGGCCCGCCGAGCCAGCCCCACGCGGCTTCCCAGGGACCCGCCCAAGCCTGCCCCGCATAAGCGAGCCCGCCGCTCAAGCGAGCCCGCCGCTCAAGCAAGCCTGCCGCCCGAACCGGCCCGCCCCGCAAAGGCAAGCCCGCCGCCCGAAACCGGCCCGCACCCTCACCAGCGCCGCACCAAAAAGCGCCGCCCCCCTCACACCACGATGTTGACCAGCTTCGGCGCCCGCACGATCACCTTGCGCACCGCGGCGCCGCCCAGCGCCGCGACCACCGCGGGATCGGCCAGCGCGGCCGCCTCCAGGTCGGCGTCCGAGACCGTCGGCGAGACCTCCAGGCGGGCCTTGACCTTGCCCTTGATCTGGACGACGCAGGTGACCGTCTCGTCCTGGACCAGGGCCGGGTCGGCGACCGGGAAGTCCTCGTGGGCCAGCGAGCCGGTGTGCCCCAGCCGGGACCACAGCTCCTCGGCGATGTGCGGGGCCAGCGGGGCGATCAGCAGCACCAGCGGTTCGGCGACGGAGCGCGGCACCGCGCCAGGCGAGGTGCGGGTCAGGTGGTTGTTCAGCTCGGTGATCTTGGCGATGGCGGTGTTGAAGCGCAGGCCCGCCATGTCGGCGGTGACCCCGTCGATCGCCTTGTGCAGGGCGCGCAGGGTCGCCTCGTCGGGCTCGGTGTCCACCACGGTGACCTCGCCGGTCGCCTCGTCGACGACATTGCGCCACAGCCGCTGCAGCAGCCGGTACTGGCCGACGACCGCGCGGGTGTCCCAGGGGCGGGAGACGTCCAGCGGGCCCATCGCCATCTCGTACAGGCGCAGGGTGTCCGCGCCGTACTCGGCGCAGATCTCGTCCGGGGTGACCGCGTTCTTCAGCGACTTGCCCATCTTGCCCAGCACCCGGGTGACCCGCTGGTCCTGGTAGAAGTACGCGCCGTCGCGCTCCTCGACCTCGGCCGCCGGGACCGCGATGCCGCGCGCGTCACGGTAGACGAACGCCTGGATCATGCCCTGGTTGTACAGCTTGTGGAACGGTTCGTACGACGAGACGTGCCCCAGGTCGTACAGCACCTTGTGCCAGAAGCGGGAGTACAGCAGGTGCAGTACGGCGTGCTCGGCGCCGCCGACGTACAGGTCGACACCGCCGGCCGGCTGTCCCTCGCGCGGGCCCATCCAGTACGCCTCGGCGTCCGGGGCGACCAGCTGCTCGCTGTTGTGCGGGTCCAGGTAGCGCAGCTCGTACCAGCAGGAGCCGGCCCAGTTGGGCATGGTGTTGGTCTCGCGGCGGTATGTGCGTACGCCGTTGCCGTCGCCCAGGTCCAGCTCGACGGTGACCCAGTCCGCGTTGCGGGACAGCGGGGTCTCCGGGGAGGTGTCGGCGTCGTCCGGGTCGAAGGTGCGGGGGCTGTAGTCGTCGACCTCGGGCAGTTCGACGGGCAGCTGCTCGTCGGGGACGGCGTGCGCCGTGCCCTCCTCGTCGTAGACGATCGGGAAGGGCTCGCCCCAGTACCGCTGGCGGCTGAACAGCCAGTCGCGCAGGCGGTAGTTGACGGTGCCCTCGCCCAGACCGCGCTCTTCCAGCCAGGCGGTGATGGCGGCCTTGGCCTCGACCACGCCCAGGCCGTCCAGCGAGATGTCGGCGCGGGCCGAACCGATGATCCTGGCGTCATAGGACGCGAAGGCGTCGTCCCAGGTCTCCGGGTCGGTGCCGCGGCCGTCGGTGGGCTCCACCACGCAGCGCATCGGCAGTTCGAAGGCGCGGGCGAAGGCGAAGTCGCGGGAGTCGTGCGCGGGCACCGCCATGATCGCGCCGGTGCCGTAGCCCATCAGCACGTAGTCGGCGATGAAGACCGGGACGGGCTTGTCGGTGACCGGGTTGACGGCGTAGGCGCCGGTGAAGACGCCGGTCTTCACCTTGGCCTCGGCCTGCCGCTCGACGTCGGACTTCGACGCGGCCTGCTTGCGGTAGGCGGCGACCGCCTCGGCGGGTGTGGCGTGGCCGCCGGTCCACACCGGGTGGGCGTCCTCCGGCCACGCGTCCGGCACGATGGCGTCCACCAGGTCGTGCTCGGGCGCCAGCACCATGTAGGTGGCGCCGAACAGGGTGTCCGGGCGGGTGGTGAAGACGGTGACCGGGCGGTCGGCGCCGGGCACCGGGAAGTCCACCCGAGCGCCTTCGCTGCGGCCGATCCAGTTCCGCTGCTGCAGCTTGATCGCCTCGGGCCAGTCCAGGGCGTCCAGGTCGGCCAGCAGCCGGTCGGCGTAGGCGGTGATCCGCATCTTCCACTGGCGCAGGTTCGCCTTGAAGACCGGGAAGTTGCCGCGCTCGGAGCGGCCCTCGGCGGTGACCTCCTCGTTGGCCAGCACGGTGCCCAGGCCGGGACACCAGTTGACCGGCGACTGGGCGGCGTACGCCAGCCGGTACTCGCTCAGGATGTCGGCCCGCTCGGGGCCGGTCAGCGCGGACCAGGGCCGGTCTCCGGGGGTGGGACGCACGCCGTCCTCGAACTGGCGGACCAGCTCCTCGATCGGGCGGGCCCGGCCGGCGTCGGGGTCGTACCAGGAGTTGAAGATCTGCAGGAAGATCCACTGGGTCCAGCGGTAGTACTCCGGGTCGATGGTGGCGAAGGAACGGCGGCGGTCGTGGCCCAGGCCCAGCCGGCGCAGCTGCGCCTTCATGGTGACGATGTTCGCCTCGGTGGAGACCCGCGGGTGGGTACCGGTCTGTACGGCGTACTGCTCGGCGGGCAGGCCGAAGGCGTCGAAGCCCAGGGTGTGCAGGACGTTGTGGCCGGTCATCCGCTGGTGGCGGGCGAAGACGTCGGTGGCGATGTAGCCCAGCGGGTGGCCGACGTGCAGGCCCGCGCCCGAGGGGTACGGGAACATGTCCATGATGAACTTCTTGGGCCGGGCGACCAGGTCGGGCCGCTGGTCCAGCTCACCGCTGGGGTTGGCGGCGGCGAAGGTCTCGTGCTCGTCCCAGTGGTCCTGCCAGCGGCGCTCGATCTCCGCGGCCAGCTCGGCCGTGTAGCGGTGCGGCGCAGCCGTCTCGGCGGCCGGGGTGGTGTCGCTCATCGTCCTCGGTACTCCATCGATGTCGTGACGGCAGCGCCGCCGGTGGACCCACTGCGGAGACGTCCGGCGAGCAGGGCACGGCGGGGGCCGCGGACCTGACGGCGGAAACAAAAAAGCCCCTCGCGCAGGAGGGGTGCCGCACTGACGTGGTTCGTGGTCAGCGCGGCTCGCTAAGCAGGAGGCTCACGGCTCGCATACGCCCAGTTTACCGTAGCGGCCGTCGGGCCCGCACCGAGGATCCGGTGCGGGCCCGACGGGCGGTGAGCAGGGGCGTCAGTGCTTCTTGCCCTTGCCCCCCTTGCCCGGCTTGGCGGGCTTGTACGACGAGACGTAGTCCTTGCCGGGCGTACCGACACCGGTCACGTTGTCGTAGCCGGGGACCGCGGACAGGCTGCTGTCCACACCGAAGGTCCGCAGCGAGGTGATCAGGCCGTCGGAGGCGTCGACGCTGTTGGCGAAGTCGACCCGGACGTTGGCGATGCCCTGGCCACGGCCCAGCGGGTGGTCGGTCACGTCGTGGTAGGCCGACGTGCCGTACTTGTCGTAGATGGCCGGGTTGGCGAAGCCGATCGGCACGCCGCCGCGGGCCTGCTCGGCGAGCGCCTGGACGCCGGCGATGACCGGGGAGGCCAGCGAGGTGCCGCCGAGGCGGTACTCGTTGTACTTGGCCTTGCCGTTCGGGAAGGTCATCGTCTCACCGACCAGGAAGCCGGTGTTCGGGTCGGCGACCGCCGCGATGTCGGGCTCGACCCGCATCTTGGTGGTGCCGCCGTTGGCCAGCGCCAGGGAGTCGGGGACGACACCCTTCTGGTAGAAGGGCTGGGTGTAGGTCTTGCTGGTGCCGCCGCCCGCGCCCGAGGTGAAGGGGCCGGGGAAGCCGTCCCAGCTCTTGCCGTCGGCCGACAGCGGGGCGCGCTCGGTGCCCCAGCCGGTCTCCCACAGGTACTTGTCGTTCTTGCCGACGGCGAGCGAGGTGCCGCCGACGGAGGTGACCCAGTCGGAGTTGGCCGGGGTGTTGACGTCGGTCACGCCCTCGTCGATGACGTCGTCGCCGTCGTCACCCGAGGAGAAGTAGAAACCGATGCCCTCGACCGCGCCCTGCTGGAAGACCGAGTCGTACGCGGCGGCCAGGTCCGGCGTCTGGTTGGCTTCCAGGTCACCCCACGAGTTGGTGACGATGGTGGCCAGCCGGCCGTCCACGACGGTGCTCAGCGAGTCGAGCAGGTCGTCGTCGAAGCAGGACTTGGCACCGACGTAGACGATGTTGGCGTCCGGCGCGACCGCGTGCACGGACTCGACGTCGAGCGACTCCTCGCCGTACCAGCCGGCGCCGCCGCAGGCGTCGACGTCGGTGTAGGCGTCGGGCGCGGGCACCACCTGGGTGAGCTGGCCCTTCTTGTACTTCTGGCCGCCGGTGTCCTTGGCCAGCTTGGCGCTGTCACTGGCGATGTTCGGCGAGGCGTACGCGTCGGTGATCGCCACCGTGACGCCCTTGCCGGTGTACT
Source organism: Streptomyces sp. NBC_01476 (assembly GCF_036227265.1). Taxonomy (NCBI): domain Bacteria; kingdom Bacillati; phylum Actinomycetota; class Actinomycetes; order Kitasatosporales; family Streptomycetaceae; genus Streptomyces; species Streptomyces sp. NBC_01476. The sequence continues at coordinate 2,565,834 of NZ_CP109446.1, forward strand.
TGCCCGCGCCGTAGGCGGCACGCAGCTGGTCGCCGGCGTAACCCTTGATCGTGTACGGGGCCTTGCTGCCGTACGCCGAGGGAAGCTTCTTGTTGGTGTTCGAACCGTAATAGGTGGAGAACGGCCCCGAGTTGACGAACGCCGGCTCCGGCGCCGGCAGCGTGTCGTCGTGCGACGACATCTTCGGGGAGTTGTCGAGTCCGGTGACCGTGAGTACGGCGCCCTGCAGTGAGGCGGGCGCGGAGGCCGTGCCGGTGGGGGCGTGGTAAGTGTGGCCGCTCTTGCTGTAGTTGTGCAGCTGCGTGCCGAACGCCTTCTCGGCGGCCGACACATCACCGCTGACGGTGAGGTAGTGCTTGTTGGTGCCGGTCACCTTCAGGCCCGAGGACTTCAGCCAGTTGGTGACTTCGGACACCTGCGACGCGGTGGCGCCGTAGCGGGCCTGCGTCTGAGCAGCCGTCAGATACTTGCCGTAGAAGGCAGAACTCGGGTCCGAGACCGCCCGCGCGTACGAGGCCAGTCCCTTGGCGTCCTTGCCGGCGAGGTAGACCCGCAGGTTCACCTTGCTGGTGTCCGCCGTGGATCCCTTGTCCGCCTTGTCCGTCGTCCACAGGGGCTTGGTCCCGGTCAAGAGCTGGCGCCCGGACGGCTGATCGGCCGATGCGGACTGCGCACCGAGGACGAGGGCGCCGGCGACCAGGGGCAGCGCCGCGGCTGCCACCAGTCCGGCGCGGGTTCTCTTACGCTCAAATCTCATGAAACCCCCATGCGAAGCGAGTTGCAGCATGATGCGGTGGTGCCGCGATTGCCGCTATGCGTACGGCTGGTACCGCAGAGCGATACTCTTTCGCTGATCAGTTCATGCCAGGGATACGTTTTCCCCAAGAGCAGGTCAAGGAATGGTCGAGTCCAACCCCTCTGCGGGCATGCCGCTTTGACCTCCTCGCACCTTCAAACGCCTTGTCCGAATTGCCGGTTGCAGACCCCGACCCTCCGTTTCCAGCCACCAGCGACCGACGCTAGCAGCGCCGCCCGGCACCCCAACAGGGCGCGTATACAACGCCGTACGCGATACGCACATCGCATGACTCGGTCCTCTGACGGCACACCGAGCCCATCCGGGGCCGCCGGCCCGGGAGTTCGGGCAGCTCACCCCGGGGACCGGGAAGCGCGGAAGCGGCCTGCGGCGGATGCCGCAGACCGCTTCGGTACCTCCCTGACTCAGACCGCGGAGTCGACCGGCAGCCAGAGGGTGTCGATGGCGCGCTCCGCCTCGGCGAGGCTCTGGTTGGCCAGCGGGATGAGGCCGGCCATGGCCGGGGTGTCCTTGGCGAGGGTCAGCTCGGCGGTGATGAAGCGCGGCTGCAGGCCCGTGAGGTCGAGGCCGTGCGGCAGCCACGGCTCCGCGTGGTCCCAGCCCTCGCGCGGGGTCCCGGCGCCGTAGCCGCCGCCGCGGCTGGCCAGGACGACCAGGTCACGGCCGCCGAGGAGCCCGGCCTGGGTCTCCGGGTTGAAGGACAGGCCCGGCGCGATCAGGTGGTCGATCCACGCCTTGATGCTGCTGGGCGGTCCGTAGTTGTAGAGGGGCACCCCGAGAAGGATGACGTCGGCCTCGCGGACCTCCCCGATCAGCTCCTCGGTCAGAGCCCACGACGCGGCCTGCTCCGGCGTGTGCTGGTCCGCCGGAATCATCCGGGCCAGGCCGCTGGCCTCGGTCAGGTGCGGCACGGGGTTCTTCCCCAGGTCACGGTAGGTGACCGTGCCGTCGGGGTGGGCGGCGCGCCAGACGTCCGCGGCCCGGGCGGTGAGCCGCCGGCTGACGGACTGGTCGCCCCTGATGCTCGAGTCGATGTGCAGAAGGTGAGGCATGTCGTTTGTCCTTCGCTATTAGTTAGTGGAGCACAAACCATTTGTAGCACATCTACGAATGGACCGGCGTGGGTAGACTTCTGCCATGGACCCCATCCCTGTCCTCAACCAGCCGGTACACCGCTCGGGCGCGCTGCTGGACTACGTGGCGCGCCGGATCCGGCTGCGCTCGGAGTCCGTGCTGGCCCCGCTGGGGCTGCGGCCTCGGCACCTCCTGGCCATGACGGTGCTGCGCGAGCGCGGCGGCAGCGGCCAGCAGGAGCTGGCCAGGACTCTGGAGATGGACGGGACGAACGTCGTCGGCCTGCTGAACGACCTGGAGGCCGACGGCCTGGTGGAGCGCAGGCGCTCGCCCGAGGACCGCAGGCGGCACATCGTGGACCTGACCGGCGCGGGCGTCGAGCGGCTGGCGAAGGCCGAGTTCGCACTCGCCGCCGCCGAGAACGAGGTGCTGGGGATGCTCGACGCGGAGCAGCGCGAGACGCTCTACGGACTGCTGCACCAGGTGGTGAACGACGTCACCGCGTGCACGGAGGGTGACCCGGTCTGCACGGAGAACATCTGCTGAGCCCGCCCGGGCACAGAAAAGGGCACAGAAGAGGGCACAAGGAAAGGGCGGGAACCGTCCGCGCTGTCGCGGACAGGTCCCGCCCTGTCATCTGTGGAGCTACGGGGAATTGAACCCCGGACCTCTTGCATGCCATGCAAGCGCTCTACCAACTGAGCTACAGCCCCGCGGCCACCGGCTCACGTACCCGGCGACTTGGGGTACTTTACACGGCCTCTCGGGTGGTTCGGCAAATCGTTTGCCGCCGTCACGGCGCCGGTCCCACCGAGGTGACGACGAGGTTTCCCGGCCACCGCGGAGTTCATGAACTCTCAACAATCGGGCCGCCCTTGCCGGGTTACGGTGAGCCGGGCCGACCGCCGCGCGCCGGCCGACCGACCGCCGCGCCTGGAGGCCGCCGTGACCACCGCGTTCGACCCCATCGACCTGGCCGGGCTGCGGCTCGCCAACCGGATCGCCATGGCGCCGATGACCCGCAGCCGCGCGTACGGGCCTGGACTGAGCCCCACCGAGGCCGCCGTCTCCTATTACGCGCAGCGCGCCTCCGCCGGGCTGATCATCACCGAGGGCACCCAGCCGTCCGCCGCCGGCCAGGGCTACCCGGACACCCCCGGCCTGCACAGCGACCAGCAGATCGCCGCCTGGCGCAAGGTGACCGACGCCGTGCACGCCGAGGGCGGCCGGATCTTCGCCCAGCTGATGCACACCGGCCGGATCGGGCACCCCTCGGTGTCGCCGGACGGTCTGCACCCGGTGGGCCCTTCACCGGTCGCCGCCAAGGGGCGGATCTACACCGCCGACGGACCCAAGGACTACGTCGTCCCGCGCGAACTGGACGAGGAGGGCATCCGGCAGACCATCGCCGACCATGTCTCGGCCGCCCGCAACGCGATCGAGGCAGGCTTCGACGGGGTCGAGGTGCACGGCGCCAACGGCTATCTGGTCCAACAGTTCCTCGCCCCCAACTCCAATGTCCGCACCGACCGGTGGGGCGGCGACCACGAGGGCCGTGCCCGGCTCGCGGTGGAGCTGGTACGGGCGGTGGCGGACGCGGTCGGCGCCCACCGCACAGGTCTGCGGATCTCCCCCGGGAACCCTCTCGGCGACATCGACGAGCCCGACCCCGAGCCCGCCTATGTCGCGCTGCTGCGGGCGCTGGAGCCGATCGGGCCGGCCTATCTGCACATCGCCGAGACCGGCGAACGGGCGCTGACCCTGGAGCTGCGCAAGCGGTTCGCCGGCACGGTGATCCTCAACGCCCGTACGGTGGGCCGCCCTTCGGGCCCGGAGGAGCTGGCGCTTATCGAGGACGGCACCGCCGACATGCTCTCCTACGGCGCGCTCTTCCTCGCCAACCCCGACCTCCCGCGCCGGCTCCGCTCGGGCGGCCCGTTCAACTCCCCGGACCGGGCCACGTATTACGGCGGCGACGAGCGCGGCTACACCGACTACCCGGCGCTGGACGACGACGTGTCGTAACGCGCCACCGCGTTGTCACGCGCCACCGCGTCGTCCTGCGCGCCGGCCTGCCGCCGGGCAGCGTCCTGCTCGCTGGACGCGATCTTGGTGCCGCCCCCGGTGGCGGACGCGCGCCGTCCGCCGTGCAGCGCCGCGATCACCGCACCGGCCGCCGACACCGCGACCAGCGCGACCGAGGTCACGGCGAAAGCGTGCACCGAGGGGTGTGCGCCGGGCAGCGCCAGCCGGTTGAGGAAGAGCGTGCCGATGGTCGCCACTCCGATCAGCTGGCCCAGCTGGGTCACGGTCGCCAGCAGCCCGCTGGCGTCCGCCGCGTCCTGCGGCGCCACCTTCGCCAGCGCCAGCGTGAAGGTCGGGCTGAAGGCCGTCCCCAGGCCGAGCCCGAGGCCGAGCAGCGTCACGTACAGCCATCCGCCGCCGGTCCCGCCGCCGCGCAGCGCCAGCCCGAGGCCGCCGAGCGAGACCGCGGAGATCAGCAGGCCGGTGGTGGCCAGCCAGGGCCGCCAGCCCGCCGGCAGCCGCCGCCAGGTCAGGCCGATCCCGCCGAAGGTGACGGCGCAGGCCGCGAAGGTCAGTCCGGTCCGCAGCGCGCTGAAGCCGAGCCCGGACTGGAGGTGCAGGGCGACCGCGAAGAGGAAACCGGCGTTGATCGCCATGGTGAGCATGATCACCGCGACCGACCGGCCCATGCCCGGTGCCCTCAGCACCCGGCCGGAGACCAGCGGGGCCCCACCACGCCGGGCGATCCGCGCCTCGATGGCCATGAAGAGCCCGAAGAACACCACGCTCAGGGCGAGGCAGATCCAGCCCCACAGCGGCCAGCCCTCCTCCTGCCCGAGGACCAGCGGCACGGTGAAGAACGTCACCGCGGCGGCCAGGGCGACCAGCCCCGGCAGGTCAAGGCCGCGCCGCCGCTCGGGGGCGGTACGGGCATCGGCCGGCAGCACCCGCGGTGCGACCACCAGCAGCGCCACCCCGATCGGCACGTTGACCAGGAACACCGGCCGCCAGCCGCTGCCGAACAGGTCCGCGCTGACCAGCACCCCGCCGACCACCTGGCCGAGCGCGGCACCGGAGGCCACCACCGCGGAGTAGACGCCCATCGCGCGGGTGCGGGCCTCACCGGTGAAGTTCAGCTGCAGCAGGCTCAGCACCTGCGGGACCATCAGCGCCGAGCCGGCGCCCTGCGCGAAGCGGAAGCCGATCAGCTCCCCGGTGTTCTGGGCGAGCCCGCAGGCCAGCGAGGAGAGGGTGAAGAGCGCGAGCCCGGCCAGAAAGAGCCGGCGGTGCCCCAGCAGGTCGCCGAGCCGGGCGCCGGTGATCAGCAGCACCGCGTAGGAGATGGTGTAGCCGGCGATCACCAGTTGCAGACCGGCGCCCGAGGTGTGCAGGTCGGCCCGGATGGTGGGGGCGCCGACGTTGACGATGAAGACGTCGAGCAGGGCCATGAACTGGCCCACCAGGATGGTGGCGAGCAGCAGTCCGGCGCGCGGCCCGGCCCGGCCGGCCCCGCCCGCGCCCGGACCGGCGCCGTGCGGACGCGCGGCAGCGGCAGCGGGTATGGGTGCGGCGGCTGTGGCGGTGGGTACGTCGGCTGTGGCGATGGGTGCGGCGGACGGCCCGCCGCTCGAAACGTTCTTGTCCATGAGGAGAGCCTGCGGGAGTCTCAGTACCGGTAACGAGTGCCCAGTGGTCCTGGTACTGACAGCACCTGGCTCCGCCGGCCGACTGCGGTGAGGATGGCAGCATGGCACAGACCCAGCAGGCGCAGCGCCGTACCGAACTCGCCGGTTTCCTGCGCAGCCGCCGGGCCCGGATCGCCCCGCAGGACGTCGGCATGCCGCCGGGCTTCCGCCGCCGCACGCCCGGGCTGCGCCGCGAGGAGGTCGCGCAGCTCGCCGGGGTCGGGGTGACCTGGTACACGTGGCTGGAGCAGGGCCGTCCGATCAACGCCAGCGTCCAGGTGCTCGACGCGGTGGCCCGGGTGCTGCAGCTGGACGTCACGGAGCGCGAGCACCTCTACCGGCTGGCCGGCATCCCCTTCGTCCGCGAGCCGGTCTCGGACCTTGAGGTGGTCGGCGAGGAGGTGCTGGGCATCCTCGAAGCCCTCAACCCGCTGCCCGCCGCGGTCCACAACGCCCGTTACGACGTCCAGGCGTCGAACGAGACCTACCGGGTGCTGTGGCCGATGACCTCGGTGGTGGACCGGCACGACCGCAATGTGCTCTACAAGCTCTTCACCGTCCCCGGCTGCTGCTCGACCTTCGTCAACAGCGCGGAGGAGCTGCCCTGGATGGTGGCCCGGCTGCGCCACTCCTACGGCAATCACGTGGGTGAGCCCGCCTGGGAGTCCTTCGTCGCCCGCCTGATCGAGGAGAGCCCGGCCTTCGCCCAGCTGTGGGCGAGCGGCGACGTGGCGGCCCCCGGCAAGCGCGTCAAGGTCTTCCGGCACCACTCCGTGGGCACCATCAACCTCACCTCCAGCTCGCTGAGCATCGACGGCATGGCCGACCACCGCGTGGTGATCTACACCCCGGTCGCCGAGGCGGACGCGGCGCGGATCGAACGCCTGCGCGCCATCGTCGACCCGCTGATCGGCTGCCCGGTCCACGGCCGGCCGCTCTCCTCGGTGCTCGCCGAGCGGGAGGCGGCCGCGAAGCACGGGACGGCCGACCGCACCGCGGCGGCCCGCGACTGAGGTCCGCCGCCCCGCCCGGAACCGGGGCGCCACGGCGCCGGGGCGGGCCGGCTCCGGCGCGCCTTTCCCCGCACGCACGGCAACCACCGCGGTGTTACGTTGAGAGAGATGGCCTCGCGTCTTCCGAGATCGGAACGACCATGGACATGAAACTGGAAGTAGTCGTACTGCCCGTCTCCGACGTCGACGCCGCCAAGCTCTTCTACGAGCAGGCGGGATTCCGGCTCGACATCGACTATGTCGCCGGCGACGCGTTCCGGGTGGTGCAGTTCACCCCGCCCGGCTCGGGCTGTTCCGTCACCCTCGGCAAGGGCATCACCTCCGCGGCTCCCGGCTCCGCCCAGGGACTCCACCTGGTGGTCACCGACATCGAGGCCGCCCGGTCCGAACTCGTCGGCCGCGGTGTGGAGGTGGGCGAGGTGTTCCACGACGCGGGCGGGGTGTTCCACCACGCCGGCGGGAAGGGACAGGTGCCGGGCCCCGCCCCCGACCGGGCCAGCTACGGCTCGTTCGCCGAGTTCAGCGACCCGGACGGCAACGGCTGGATCCTCCAGGAGATCACCGAGCGCCTGCCCGGCAGGTGAGCCTCCCGCCGGGCACGGGACGCGGAGCGACAGGAGCGCTGCCATGAGCACTGCCATGAGCGAGACTCCCCGCACCTATGACGTGGTGGTCCTGGGCGCAGGACCCGTCGGTGAGAACGTGGCCGACCGGACCAGTGCCGCCGGACTGAGCACGGTGGTGGTGGAGAGCGAACTCCTCGGCGGTGAATGCTCGTTCTGGGCCTGCGAGCCGAGCAAGGCCCTGCTGCGGCCGGTGCTGGCGCGCGCCGACGCCCGCCGGGTGCCGGGCCTGAGCAAGGCGGTCGGCGGCCCGCTGGACGTGCCCGCCGTCCTCGCCCACCGCGACGACATCGTCCGGCACTGGCAGGACGACGACCAGGTGGACTGGCTGACATCGGTCTCGGTCGACGTGGTACGCGGCCACGGCCGGCTCGACGGGCCCCGGCAGGTGGCGGTACGGACCCCGGACGGCGGGACGGTCCGGCTGACCGCCCGCCACACGGTCGCCGTCTGCACCGGCACCGACCCGGCGCTGCCCGACCTGCCCGGACTCGACGCCGTCATCCCCTGGGTCAGCCGCGACGCGACCAGCGCCCACCAGGTGCCCCGGCGGCTCGCGGTGGTCGGCGGCGGGGTGGTGGCCGTCGAGATGGCCACGGCGTGGCAGGCCCTCGGTTCGCAGGTGACCGTACTGGTCCGCGGCGACGGCGGGCTGCTGCCACGGATGGAGCCCTTCGCCGGTGAACTCGTCGCGGAATCGCTGCGGGAGGCCGGCGCGGACATCCGCTTCGGGGCTGCTGTCACGTCCGTGACCCGGGATGCGGGCGGCGAGGTGCGGATCGTGCTGGCGGACGGCGGTGAACTGGCCGCGGACGAGATCCTCTTCGCCACCGGGCGCACCCCGCGCACCGGGGACATCGGCCTGGAGACGGTCGGCCTCACCCCGGGCGACTGGCTGACCGTGGACGACACCTTCCGGGTGCGGGACCTCGAAGGCGACTGGCTCTACGCGGCCGGTGACGTCAACCACCGCGCGCTGATGACCCATCAGGGCAAGTACCAGGCCCGTATCGCCGGCGCCGTGATCGGTGCCCGCGCCAAGGGCGAGCCGCTCGACGAAGAGCCGTGGGGCACCCATGCCGCGACCGCGGACCATGTGGCCGTCCCGCAGGTGGTCTTCACCGACCCCGAGGTCGCCTCCGTCGGTCTGACGACCCAGCAGGCGGAGCGCACCGGCCGCCGCGTCGATGTGGTCGACTACGACATCGGGCAGGTCGCGGGCGCCATCCAGTACGCGGCCGGCTACCGGGGCAGGGCCCGCGTCCTGATCGACCCGGACCGCGGCACCGTGGTCGGCGCGACCTTCGCCGGCCCCGGCGTCGGCGAACTCCTCTACTCGGCGACCACCGTCATCACCGGTGAGACCCCCCTGACCCGCCTCTGGCACGCGGTCCCGGCGTTCCCCACCATCAGCGAAGTCTGGCTCCGCCTGCTGGAAACCTACCGCGACCAGCACAAATAACGCCCCCGCCCCCGACCCCGCCCGCCCGCCCGCCCGACGCTCGCACCGCCTGCGCGAGGCGACGCCAAGGCACAAGAAAAGAGCGGGACCCGGTCCGCGTTTTTTGCGGACAGGTCCCGCCCTCTCGGCGGTGGAGCTACGGGGAATTGAACCCCGGACCTCTTGCATGCCATGCAAGCGCTCTACCAACTGAGCTACAGCCCCGCGGTCGCCCGGTTGTCGCGGCGACGAGAAGAAGCATAGCCGGTGAGCGCACCGGAAACGAAATCGGCTGCGACCGGGGGCACAGGCCCCCGGCCAGGGGCTATGTGTCGTCGCCGATGACGGGTTCCGGCAGGGTGCCGGCGTTGTGCTCGTTGAGCCGCCAGCCGCGCACCCCCTCGCCGAGGACCGACCAGCAGCAGTTGGACAGGCCGCCGAGGGACTCCCAGCTGACCGGGTCCAGATCGAGCAGGCGCCCGATGGTGGTACGGATGGTGCCGCCGTGGCTGACCACGACCAGGACGCCGTCCGCGGGGAGCTTGTCGGCCGCGGCCAGCACCACCGGGGCGGCCCGGTCGGCGACCTCGGTCTCCAGCTCACCGCCGCCGCGCCGCACCGGCTCACCGCGCTTCCACGCGGCGTACTCCTCGCCGTACCGCCCGACGATCTCGGTGTGCGTCAGGCCCTGCCAGACGCCCGCGTAGGTCTCCCGCAGCGCCTCGTAGTGGGCGACCGGCAGACCGCTGACCGCGGACAGCTCGGCGGCGGTGGCCGCGGCCCGCTTGAGATCGGAGGAGATGATCGCGTCCGGGGCGAGCGCGGCCAGCAGCCGGGCGGCCCGGCGGGCCTGGGCCACACCGGTCTCCGTCAGCTCGATGTCGGTGGTGCCCTGGAAGCGCGATTCCAGGTTCCAGGCGGTCTGGCCGTGCCGCCAGAGCACGATCCGGCGGCCCCGACCGCCCTTGCTGCCGTTCAGCTCAGGCTCCTTCGTCCTCGGCCGCCGCGGTGGCCTGTGCGTGGGCGACGCCCTTGCCGCGGGTCGCCACCGCGTCCTCGGGCAGGTCGATCTCCGGGCAGTCCTTCCACAGCCGCTCCAGCGCGTAGAAGACCCGCTCCTCGGAGTGCTGGACGTGGACGACGATGTCGATGTAGTCGAGCAGCACCCAGCGGCCGTCCCGCTCGCCCTCGCGCCGCACCGGCTTGGCGTCCAGCTCCTTGAGCAAGGTCTCCTCGATGCCGTCCACGATGGCCTTGACCTGCCGGTCGTTCGGCGCGGAGGCCACCAGGAAGGCGTCGGTGATGGAGAGCACGTCGCTGACGTCGTAGGCGATGATGTCGTGCGCGAGCTTGTCGGCCGCCGCCTGTGCGGCGGCGCGGGTCAGCTCGATGGAGCGGTCAGTGGCGGTCACAGAAGCGGCTTTCCGGTCGGGGGCTTGTCCCTCAAGGGTCTCACGACCCTCCGACAGCCCCCGACCGGTTCACCCGGCGAGGCGGACCCGGATCAGCTGTCCGCGGGCAGCTTGTAGTCCTTGCCGAGCACCACCGTGATGTCCGCGTTCGACGGCACCGTGCCCTGCTTCACCGAGCCGGCCGGCAGCCCCAGCGTGGCGGCCACGTCCTTCGCGGCTTCGAGCCTGGCCGGGTCGCCGTAGAGCACCTGCGAGGTGGCCTGCGTGGTGGCCGCCTTCCCGCCGGGGACGTAGACGTCCGTGCCGCCGTTGACGATCGCGGCCTGGGCGTTGGCGGCAGCCTTGTCGTTGCCGGTGGCGTCCTTGACCAGGACCCGCGGCTGGGCCGAGGCACCGGATGCCTGCTTGACGTTGCCGCCGAGCACGTCCTTGACCACGCTGTCGGTCGCCTGGGGGCTGAGCGTGCCGTCCTTCTGCACCGCCATCATCGCGGTGTCGTAGGCGCCGGTCTTGGCCAGCTCCGCCAGCTGGGCCAGCGAGGCGCCGAGCTGCTTGTCGGTGAGCGACGGGTCGAGGATCTGGCTGAGCCCCTGGATGGTCTTGGTGGCGTCGGAGGCGTCGGACGGCATCTTCTTCAGTACCGCCTGCATCACCTGCCCGAACCTGGCCAGCTGGTCGGTCTGCGCCTCGCCCGGCCCCTTGTAGGTGGCGTACGCGACCGCCGCCTGTCCGGTCAGCTCCTGGTCCTCGCCCTTGGGCACCACGGTCCTGCCGCTGTCCTTGCCGGTGCCCTTGACCGCGGTGTCGGTGTCCACGAAGACATCACCGAGGGAGTCGACCAGCAGCTCCAGATAGGGCGAGTCGAGCCGCCAGCTGCCCTTGATGTCGGTGCCGAGCAGGGTGTTGAGCGCGTCCCGGGTCGGGCCGACACCGTCGGCGACCGACTTGTCCAGGGTGGTCGAGGTGCCGTCGTCGCCGGTGACCTGGAGGGAGTTGGGGATCAGCACGGTGGTCCCGCGCCCCTTGGTGCCGTTGTCGACGAGCAGCGCGGTGGAGCTGGGGCCGCCGTTCACCGGCAGCATGTGGACGACGATCACATCGCGCTTCTGGGCGCCGCCGGCGCCGGCCGCGGTGGTCTTCTTGTCCTTGCTCAGCCCGGGGATCCGGCCGGCCTGGTACAGATACCCGCCGGCGCCGAGGAGCGCCAGCACCACCAGCACGATCAGACCGCGCTTGCGGTTGTGGCTCTTGCGCTTGGCCTCCTCGCGCCGCTCGGTGCGCGACTCGGAGAACTTCAGCCAGTCGATGACCTCTTCGGACTCCTCGGAGTCCTCGTCGAGGAAGGCGAACTGCTCGGTGTGGTAATTCCCGTCGGCGTCGGGGCCGCTCTGGCGCCCCGGCCCGGCGGCGCCGGGTACGGCTTGCTGCCGGCCGGTCTCGTGGACGGGGTGCTGCCCCGTGTCATATATCGGCTGCTGTCCGGTGTCATGGACGGGGGCCTGCTGACCGGTCTGGTAGACCGCGTGCTGCCCGGTGTCGTAGAAGGGCTGCTGCCCCGTGTCGTAAAGGGGCTGCTGTCCGGTGTCGTAAAGGGGCTGCTGCCCGGTGTCGTAAACGGGCTGCTGCCCGGTCTGGTACCCGGTGTATCCCTGCGGCGCCTGCTGCGGTACCTGCTGCTGGGGCTGCTGGTAGTACGGGCCCTGCGGCTGCTGCGGGATCCATGCCTGCTGCTGGCCGCTCTGCTGGCCGCCCTGCTGCTGACCCTGCTGGTGGCCGCCCTGCTGCTGGCCGCCGTACGTCTGGGACGGGTCGGTGTAGGTCTGCTGCTGCGGCACCGGAGGCGCCTGTTGCTGAAGGGGCCTGCCGTACGCGTCGTAACCGTACTGCTGCTGCTGGTAGTAAGGATCCTGCGCGTAAGGGTCGCTCTCGTTGTCGGGACCGCCCTCGGCATACTGCCAACGGGGGTTTGCGTCGTTCACGAGGAACCCCTTCAGTGGTTCGTTACGCGATTTACCCGGCCGCGTCCCGGTACAGCGCGCGTTTGTCGATGTAGCGCACCACACCGTCCGGAACCAAGTACCAGACAGGATCTCCCTTGGCCACCCGCTGGCGGCAGTCCGTGGAGGAGATGGCCAGCGCCGGGACCTCCACCAGCGAAACCCCGCCCTCGGGGAAGCCCGGGTCCGACAGCGTATGCCCCGGACGTGTCACGCCGATGAAATGCGCCAGGGAGAACAGCTCTTCGGCGTCGCGCCAGGAGAAGATCTGCGAGAGGGCGTCGGCGCCGGTGATGAAGAAGAGGTCCGCCGCCGGGTGCTCCGCCCGCAGGTCCCGCAGGGTGTCGATGGTGTACGTACGGCCCGCGCGGTCGATGTCGCTGCGGCTGACCGAGAACTGCGGATTGGAGGCGGTGGCGATCACCGTCATCAGATAGCGGTCCTCGGCAGCGGAGACCACGCGGTCTTCCTTCTGCCAGGGCTGCCCGGTGGGTACGAACACCACCTCGTCGAGGTGGAAGAGGCTGGCAACCTCGCTCGCGGCCACCAGGTGCCCGTGGTGGATGGGGTCGAAGGTACCGCCCATCACACCGATGCGCTGCTTTCCGGCGGACATGTTAGTCCCGGTTGAAGCGGGTGACGAGCCACAGCAGGAGCAGCAGGCCGCCGAGCGCGCCGAAGCCGGTCAGGTAGGGGCTCAGGCTCTGGTGGTGACCGCCACCGGACTCGGCGAGATCGGCGAGACCGGTCAGGGTGGAAGCTGCGACGGGCGACATGATCAGCGGGACCCTTTGCGTAGTCGGGCACGAGCGGGAAGACTCTGCGGACATCGTACGGGCGGGCGCGGGGGAACTTCGCGCAGGCTCCGCGCGTCCAGCACTATGAACCGGTTGGCTAGCAGGGGGTTGGGCCAGTATGTCCGCATCGCAGGGACCGAACGGACCGAACGAACCGCAGGACGAGCCGAGCCACGCGTCGAAGGACGCACCACAGGACGAGCGGGTCAGCACCGAGAAGCTGCCAGGACGCACCCGCCGCCGTTTCCCCGACATCTCGTCGAGGGCCTACGAACACCCCACCGACCGGTCCGCGCTGGTCGCACTCCGCAAGCTGACCGGATTCGACACCGTCTTCAAGGCGCTGAGCGGGCTGCTGCCCGAGCGGAGCCTGCGGCTGCTCTTCCTGTCGGACTCGGTCCGGGTCAGTGACGAGCAGTTCGCGCATCTCAACGCCATGCTGCGGGACGCCTGTTACATCCTGGACCTGGAGAAGGTCCCGCTGATGTACGTCAGCCAGAACCCGCTGCCCAACGCGATGTGCATCGGCATGGACGAGCCGATCATCGTGCTCACCACCGGTCTGGTGGAGCTGCTGGACGAGGAGGAGATGCGGGCCGTGGTGGGCCATGAGGTGGGCCACGCCCTCTCCGGCCACTCGGTGTACCGCACCATCCTGCTCTTCCTGACCACGCTGGCCCTGCGGGTGGCGTGGATCCCGCTGGGCAATCTGGCGATCCTGGCGCTGGTGACCGCACTGCGCGAGTGGTTCCGCAAGTCGGAGCTGTCCGCGGACCGCGCCGGGCTGCTGGTCGGCCAGGACGTCCGGGCCTCGATGCGCGGCCTGATGAAGCTGGCCGGCGGCAACCACCTGCACGAGATGAACGTCGACGCGTTCCTCAAGCAGGCCGACGAGTACGAGGCCTCCGGCGATCTGCGGGACTCGGTACTGAAGATCATGAACGTGCTGCCGCGCAGCCACCCCTTCACCACCGTCCGCGCCGCCGAGCTGCGCAAGTGGGCCGGCTCGCGGGACTACCAGCGGCTGATGGACGGCCACTACCCGCGCCGTACCGAGGACAAGGACACCTCGGTCAGCGACGCCTTCAAGGAGTCGGCGCAGCACTACAGCGACACGGTGAAGCAGAGCAAGGACCCGTTGATGGGCCTGATAAGGGACATCTCCAGCGGCGCGGGGGACCTCGGCGGGAAGCTGCGCGGCCGGTTCACCGGGGCCGGGTCGGCGTCAGGCTCGTCGGACGGTCCTGAGCCGGCGCCGGAGGGCTGACCGCGAGGGGGCCGGAGGCCGGGGAGCCGAGCGGCGCGCACCGCGCGCCCACCGGCCGCTTCTGGTCGTAGGGGTCGACCGGCTGCACCGGGCCCGGTGCGGTGTGGCCGGCCAGTATCGGCCGGAAGCCCTGCACCGGGGTGGTGCACGGCAGCGGTCCCGCGGCCACCCTGGCCTCGACCAGCTCGATGTGGTGGTCGCGCAGGTCCTGGTGGTCGAAGTGGAAGCGCAGCTGGCGCCGGACGGTGAAGAGCGAGGCGGTGCCCGCCGCCGAGTCCGGGCCCCGCAGCGCGTAGACGAAGATGTGGTCGGCGGTGACCTCCAGCAGGTTGTTGCTGGTCTCGGTGGCGTCGAGAGAACCGTCCACCCGGGTCGCGCCGGCCAGGCTCACATGGGCGGCCGGGTCGAAGCGGACCAGCCAGCCGGTGGCCTCGTGGCGGCCGTCGTCGGCCGGGCTGGTGAGGCTGGCGTCGAACTGGTCAAGCTGCCGGGGGTCGAGCAGGTCGCGGACCTTGGCGACGTCGCCGCCGGTCACCGTCTGCTGGTCGAGCCCGGAGTCGATCAGATACTCCTGCGCGGTGTCGTACGCCTTGCGGACCTCACTCTCGGCGTAGCCGCCGACCCGGTGCACCTGCTCCTCGGGCAGCTTCAGGCCGTCGGCGCCCACCGCGTAGCCGGCCGCCTTCCCGCCGGCGAAGGGCGCGCTCGCCGGCACCGCCGCCACCTCTCCGGCCGGGACCAGCGGGATCAGCGTCACCCGCAGCTGCTCGCCGGCGCCGGGCGCCGCCGCCCGGTACGGATGGCGTACGCCCATGTAGATGGCGAAGCCGAAGGCGAGTGCGATCAGCAGCATCAGGGCGAGGGCCTGCCGGGCCAAGCCCTGGGGCAGCACATGGCGGATCCGGACTGCCCGGGTGGTCCCGTCCAGCCGTTCCTGGGCGGAGAACTCCTGGATGCGGGCAGCCCGCACGAACGATTCGTCGAAGACGACGGACCGGTATTCGTCGTCGCCGCCTCCCGGGGCGCCCTCGGGCGTGCCCTCGGGAGGGTCTGCAGACCCGCTCATATCACAAGGTTAAGTCCGCGAGAAGGTGAATAAACATTCCGGTGATGCTCAACTTGACACCGGCTCAGGGCCGTGGGGTGGTGACGACCGGCTGGAGCTGCTGGGGGGCGGCCGGGCCGCTGGAGGGCGGCGGTGCGGTGGGCTGCCGGCCACTGCCGTTCGCGCCGCGGTAGACCGCGGCGAAGGTCAGCGCGACCACGCCGATGCCCATCACGACGGCGAGCGCCCAGGCGACCGGACGGTGCCAGCGGGTGTTGCTGCCGCGGTACGGATGCCCGGCCGCGTAGAGCTCGTCGGAGTCCGCGGCAGCGTCGTCGTCCAGTTCCGGAACGGCGGGGGGCCGCCTTCTGTGCCGGCCCGGCGTGCTGGGGGGCAGCCCGGGACCGTCTGCGACGGCAAGCATCCGTTCCCTGGCCGTGGGCTCATGGAACAGCGCGGAACGTACGAAATCTTCGTCGAGGACTACGGAGGCGAACTCGTCATCGTCCGGCATCTGTTCAGGGTAATGCGGAAGTTGGCCGTTTGGGCAGGGGATTCCGGCCCATCTGTGGAGGGCCGGCAGGGGCCTGTGGGCCGTCCGGGTACTGGTGGGGCGCCGGTCAGCGGATGTGACCGTCGCCGGTGACGATGTACTTGGTGGAGGTCAGCTCCGGCAGTCCCATGGGCCCGCGGGCGTGCAGTTTCTGGGTGGAGATGCCGATCTCGGCGCCGAAGCCGAACTGGCCGCCGTCGGTGAAGCGGGTGGAGGCGTTGACCATCACGGCCGCGGCATCGACCAACTGGGTGAACCGGCGGGCGGCGGGCTGCGAGGTGGTCACGATCGCCTCGGTGTGACCGGAGGACCAGAGCCGGATGTGCTCGACCGCCGACTCCAGGGACTCCACCACGCCGGCCGCGATGTCGTAGGAGAGGTACTCGGTCTCCCAGTCCTCGGCGGTGGCCGGGACCACGGTGGCCTTGCTGCCCGAGGACTCGGCGACGGCCAGCACCCGGGGGTCGCCGTGCACGGTGACCCCGGCCTCGGCGAGCGCGTTCAGCGCCCGGGGCAGGAAGCGGTCGGCGATGTCCCGGTGGACCAGCAGGGTCTCGGCGGAGTTGCAGACGCTGGGCCGCTGGGCCTTGGAGTTGACCAGGATCTCCACGGCCATGTCGAGGTCGGCGTCGGCGTCCACGTAGACGTGGCAGTTCCCGGTGCCGGTCTCGATCACCGGCACGGTGGAGCCCTCCACGACGGTACGGATCAGCGCGGCGCCGCCGCGCGGGATCAGGACGTCGACCATGCCGCGGGCCCGCATCAGCTCGGTGACCGACTCGCGGCTCTCGCCGGGGACCAGCTGGACCGCGTCCGCGGGCAGCCCGGCGCCTCCGACGGCGTCGCGCAGCACGGTGATCAGCGCGGTGTTCGAGGCGTAGGCGGAGGAGGAGCCGCGCAGCAGCACCGCGTTCCCCGACTTCAGGCAGAGCGCGGCGGCGTCCACGGTGACGTTGGGGCGGGCCTCGTAGATGATGCCGACCACCCCGAGCGGCACCCGGACCTGCCGCAGGTCGAGACCGTTCGGCAGGGTCGAGCCGCGGAGCACCTCGCCGACCGGGTCGGGCAGCGACGCCACATGCCGTACGTCGGCGGCGATGGCGGCGACCCGCTCCCGGGTGAGGGTGAGGCGGTCGATGACCGACTCGCTGGTGCCGGCCGCGCGGGCCTTGGCGACGTCCTCGGCGTTGGCCGCGACGATCTCCTGGGTCCGTACGACCAGCGCGTCGGCGATGGCCAGCAGCGCGTCGTCCTTCGCCGCCCGGGGCAGCGGCCCGAGGTCGGCGGCGGCGGCGCGGGCCCGGTAGGCCGCGAGCAGCACGGGCGACTTGGGCAGCGGCGAAGGCAGCGTCATGGGTGCAGCCTACCGAGTGAATCAGCGGTGGGGAGGGGTGCTCGTCCGGTGCCAGGGGGGCGCGGATCAGAACGGGTGGACACCCACCGGGACGGCGGGCGGCGGACCGTAACCCTCGGCGAGCCGCTGGTGGTAGGTGGCCCGGTCGATGACCGCGAGGCCGACCGTCTCCCAGGGCGGCAGCCCGGCGGTGGCGCGGTGCTCGCCCCACAGCCGCAGCGCGATGGCCGCGGCGTCGTGCAGGTCGCGGGCCTCCTCCCAGTAGCGGATCTCCGCGTGATCGACCGCGTAGCGGCTGGTCAGCAGGAAGGGATGGTCGTGCGCGAGCTGTTCCAGGCCGCGTCTGACCTCGGCGAGCGGGGTGCCCGGCCCCGAGACGTTGAGGGTGATGTGCCACAGCCGGTACGCCTGCGGCTCCTCCGGCCGGGAAGCCGATCCCTCTTCTCCGATGTCGCCGATCCGGCTGACATCGCTGTCATCGGCGGCGCGGTCGACACTGACCAGAGCGCGCTCCGCCCCGCCCCTGGGCAACGGCCCTGGGCGCCCTCGTTTCACCGGCGGCCTCCCTGTGGGTGACGTTCCCGGGTGCCGTCCGCGGGTGCCGGTGCGGACAGACCCTGGGCATCAGGTCTTCATCAAGTTGAGCAGGCTACGCCAGGCGGCGCGGCCGTTTCGCACAAGAGGCAGGTCAACGGCGTCGGTCCGGTCACCGGTTGACTCACGGCCGCAGCAGCACCAGGTCGTCGCGGTGCACGACCTCGCGCTCGTAGGCCGGGCCGAGCTCCTTGGCGAGATCCCGGGTGGAGCGGCCGAGCAGCCGGGGCAGTTCCCGGGCGTCGAAGTTGACCAGGCCCCGGGCGACCGCACGGCCGGCCTCGTCGAGCAGGTCGACCGGGTCGCCCGCGACGAAGTCGCCGTCGACCGCGGTCAGTCCGGCCGGCAGCAGGGAGCTGCCCCGTTCGGTGACGGCCCGCACCGCGCCGGGGTCCAGCCGCAGCGAGCCGCGCGGGGTGGAGGCGTGCGCGAGCCAGAGCAGCCGGTCGGCGGAGCGCTTGCCGGTGCGGTGGAAGTGCGTGCCGGTGGGGCGGCCGGCCAGCGCGTCGGCGGCGTGCACCGCGGAGGTGAGCACCACCGGTACGCCGGCGCCGGTCGCGATACCGGCCGCCTCGACCTTGGTGACCATGCCGCCAGTGCCGACCCCGGCCCGGCCGGCGCTGCCGATGGAGATCCCTTCGAGGTCGGCGGGGCCGCTGACCTCGGTGATCAGCCGGGTGCCGGGGGTACGGGGGTCGCCGTCGTAGAGGCCGTCCACGTCGGAGAGCAGCACCAGCAGGTCGGCGTGGACGAGGTGGGCGACCAGGGCGGCGAGACGGTCGTTGTCGCCGAACCGGATCTCGTCGGTGGCGACGGTGTCGTTCTCGTTGACGACCGGCAGCGCGCCCATCGACAGCAGCTGGTCGAGGGTGCGGTAGGCGTTGCGGTAGTGGGTGCGGCGGGCCACGTCGTCGGAGGTGAGCAGCACCTGGCCGACACGGATGCCGTAGCGGGCGAAGGAGGCGGTGTAACGGGCGACCAGCAGGCCCTGGCCGACACTGGCGGCGGCCTGCTGCCGGGCCAGGTCGCGGGGGCGCCTGGCCAGACCGAGCGGGGCGAGGCCGGCCGCGATGGCGCCCGAGGAGACCAGCACGATCTCGCGCTGCTCGCGGGCCTTGGCCAGCACGTCCACCAGGGCGTCGACCCGGTCCGCGTCCAGTCCGCCGGCGGCGGTGGTCAGGGAGGAGGACCCCACCTTGACCACGACCCTGCGGGCCTCCACCACGTCCTGCCGCGCCGCCGCTGCCACTGCCCGTTCCTCAAAGCCGTCGGTCCACCCCGCCACCGCGCAATCTACGCGAACCCCTGCGGGGGGCGTTCACCAGTCCATACTCCGGTCCCCACGGTCCACCGTCCCGCCGGAGGCCGTCGTCTCGTCCGTCTCCTGCGGAGCCAGGCCCGGCGGCCCGGCGCGACCGGCTCGCACGCGTGGGCCCGTTCCCCACGGTTCGCTCGGTTCGCCGCCCCGCCGGAGGCCGTCGTCTCCTGCGAAGCCGGGCCCGGCCGCCCCGGCGCCGGCCCGCACGCGCAGGCCCGGCCCCCACCGTCCGCCGCCCCGCCGGAGCCCGTCGTCTCCTCCGTCTCCTGCGGAGCCAGGCCCGGCGGCCCGGCGCGACCGGCTCGCACGCGGCACCGGCCCGCACGCGCGGGCCCGTTCCCCACGGTTCGCTCGGTTCGCCGCCCCACCGGAGGCCGTCGTCTCCCGCGGAGCCAGGCCCGGCCGCCCCGCGCGCGGCACCGGCCCGCACGCGCGGGCCCGTTCCCCACGGTTCGCTCGGTTCGCCGCCCCACCGGAGGCCGTCGTCTCCTGCGGAGCCAGGCCCGGCGGCCCGGCGCGACCGGCCCGCGCGCGGCACCGGCCCGCACGCGCGGGCCCGTTCCCCACGGCCCCCACGGTCCGCCGCCCCGGCGCGACCGGCCGGCGCGCGCGGGACCGGCCCGGCGCGGCCCTGGAGGGGGATTCGCCAGCGCTGAGGGGGCACGATAGCGTCCAGGCGACCGTCACCAGGCCCGCTTCTTCCGCCCCGCGAGGATTCCCATGTCACCACATCCCCACCCCGTAACGAAGGCTGTCATTCCGGCGGCGGGTCTGGGGACCCGGTTCCTGCCGGCGACGAAGGCGACGCCGAAGGAGATGCTGCCGGTCGTGGACAAACCCGCGATCCAGTACGTCGTCGAGGAAGCCGTCGCCGCGGGCCTGTCCGACGTCCTGATGATCACCGGCCGCAACAAACGCCCCCTGGAAGACCACTTCGACCGCAACTACGAACTCGAAGAAGCCCTCACCCGCAAAGGCGACGCCTCCCGCCTGGCCCGCGTCCGCGAATCCTCCGACCTCGCCACCATGCACTACGTCCGCCAGGGCGCCCCCCAAGGCCTCGGCCACGCCGTCCTGTGCGCCGAACCCCACGTCGGCGACCAGCCCTTCGCCGTCCTCCTCGGCGACGACCTCATCGACCCCCGCGACCCCCTCCTCGCCCGCATGATCACCATCCAGCAACAGCACGGCGGCAGCGTCATCGCCCTGATGGAAGTCGACCCCGAACAAATCCACCTCTACGGCTCCGCCGCGATACTCCCCACCCCCGACCCCGACGTCGTCCGCGTCACCGGACTCGTCGAAAAACCCGAACCCGCCCAGGCCCCCTCCCACTACGCCGTCATCGGCCGCTACGTCCTGGACCCCGCCGTCTTCGACGTCCTGCGCAAAACCCAGCCCGGCCGCGGCGACGAAATCCAGCTCACCGACGCCCTGCGCGAACTCGCCGAACGCGACGACACCGGCGGCCCCGTCCACGGCGTCGTCTTCACCGGCCGCCGCTACGACACCGGCGACCGCGGCGACTACCTGCGCGCCATCGTCCGCCTCGCATGCGAACGCGAAGACCTCGGCCCCGACTTCCGCACCTGGCTCCACACCTACGTCACCGAAGAGATGCAGGACTGAGTGGCACCGCTCAGTGGCGGTGCCGCCACCCGGCCCAGGCGGACGCCACCATCTCCTCCAGGTCGTACCGCGCGCTCCAGCCCAGTTCCTCTCCGATCAGGCGGGCGGAGGCGACCACCCGGGCCGGGTCGCCGGGGCGGCGGGCGACGACCTCGGGCACGATGTCGGTGCGGCCGGTGACCTTCCGGATCGTCTCGATCACCTCGGCCACCGAAACCCCCTCGCCCCGGCCGATGTTCAGCGTCAGCCGGGCGTCCGGGTCGGCCACCAGGCGGCGGGCGGCGGCCAGATGGGCCGAGGCCACGTCCGCGATGTGGATGTAGTCACGGACGCAGGTGCCGTCCGGCGTCGGGTAGTCGTCACCGAAGATCAGCGGGGCCCGCCCGGACTCGACGCGCTCGAAGACCATCGGGATCAGGTTGAAGACCCCGGGGTCGCCGAGTTCCGGCACCGCCGCACCGGCCACGTTGAAGTAGCGCAGCGCCGCTGTCGCCATGCCGTGCGCCCGGCCGGCCGCCGCCACCAGCCACTCGCCGGCCAGTTTGGTCTCGCCGTAGGGGCTCATCGGCAGGCACGGGGTCTGCTCGGTGACCAGGTCGACGTCCGGCATCCCGTAGACCGAGGCGGACGAGGAGAACAGGAAGCGTTCGACGCCGGTGGCGGCCGCGGCCTCCAGGACGGTGCGCAGGCCCTCGACGTTCTCCCGGTAGTAGTGCAGCGGCCGCTCCACCGACTCGCCGACCTGCTTCTTCGCGGCGATGTGCAGTACGCCGGTGACCTCGTGCCGGCGGAGCACCCCGGTCACGAACGGCAGGTCGAGGATCGTCCCCCGCTCCAGCGGGACGCCCGCGGGGAGCCGGCCGGGGTCACCGGTGGAGAGGTCGTCGAGCACGACAATCCGCTCTCCGCCGTCGACCAGTTCCCGCACCACATGAGAACCGATGTATCCCGCACCGCCGGTGATCAACCACGTCATGGCCGCCATCGTACCGAAGGCCGCGTACGCCCCCTTCGGCATCTCCCGGCGTCGCGCACAGGTCCGAACCTTTGAACGATCCGTGACCGCTCGCTGAACAGCCGGTGACGCCGGTGGGTTAGGCTGTGGAACTGCGAAGACCGTATTTCCGACCAGAGGTGGCTGTGTCAAGAATGACCATCGCGGCTCAGGAGATGACCGGAAAGACACCGGACATCAGCGTTGTCGTCATTGTGTACAACGACGCCGCGCGACTACCGACAGCCGTTGATTCCGTTCTCGAACAGTCGCTGCGCAATGTCGAGGTCGTCATCGCCGACGACTGCTCCACCGACGCCTCCTACGAGGTCGCCCAGCGGCTGGCGGCCCGCCACCCCGGCCGGGTGCGGGCGATCCGCCTGCCGGAGAACAGCGGCGGTTGCGGCGAACCCCGCAACCAGGGCATCAAGGTGGCCCGCGGCCGCTATGTGATGTTCCTGGACAGTGACGACATCCTGGACCCGCACGCCTGCCGCAACATGCTGGAGGCGGCCGACCGCACCAGCGCCGACCTGGTCTCCGGCAAATGCGTACGGGTGCATGTGGACAGCCGCCACAACAAGCGCGCCGAATGGTATCCGTGGCTTTACCGGACCACCCGGACGATGGAAAGCATCGCCGAACTCCCCGATCTCTTCGTCTTCGACACCCTCTCCACGAACAAGTGCTATCGCCGGGAATTCCTGATCGAAAAGGACCTCACCTTTCCGCGCGGTATCCATTACGAGGATCTGCTCTTCTCGGCGCAGGCCTATCTGGCCGCCGAGCGGATCACCCTGATTCCGCAGACGGTCTACCACTGGAATGTGGTGGAGAAGACCGCGGTGAAGTCGATCAGCAACCGGCGCCACGAGATCAACAACTTCGCGGACCGGCTGGAGATCCACCGCCGGGTGGACGCGATCCTGGAGCGGCGCGGCCTGGACGCGCTGCGGTTCCACAAGGACGTCAAGTTCCTCAAGCACGACCTGGTGCTCTACCTGCGTGACCTGCCGTTCCTCGACGACGAGTACCGCCACCGCTTCGCCGCGATGGCCAACGGCTACACCCGGGACTTCCCGCAGCGGGCATTCGACGAACTGGACCCGATCCACGCGATCTGCGCCTACCTGCTGCTCCAGGAGGACTGGCGGAATCTGATGCCCGCCATCGACACCCTGATCAACCGCAGCAAGGTGTCGTCGCCGCTGGTCGAGCGGGACGGCCGGGTCTACTGGTGCGCCGATCACCTGGACGACCCGCGGGCCCGGGCCATACTGGATGTCACCGACCGCAATTACCACGGTCAGCAGCTGAACTCCCTGTCCCTGCGCGATGAGTTGACCGGTTACCACGAGGACGCCTCGGGCGTGGTGCTGGACGGCCGGGTGGTCAATCCGCTGGGTATCGTGCCGGCCACCGCGAAGATCAAGGCCGAGCTGGAGTTCAAGGCCCGCCGCCGCAGCCTGCGCACCTACCGGGTACCGGTGCAGCGGCTGAGCCACGACGGCGAGTTCATCAGCTGGCACGCCGAGGTCGGGCTGCGCAAGCTGCTGCGTCCGCTGGGCGTCCTGGACGAGGTGTGGGACATCCGGCTGCGGCTGACCGCGGACGGCAGGACCACCGCGGGGAAGATCACCGCGGGCAACACCGACCTGGAGAACGCCGGCGCCATCGAGGTCCGCCCGCTGCTCACCCGGGCCACCGCCGACCGGCTCAAGCCCGAGGTCTCCTCGCGCGGCCATCTGGCCTTCGTGCTGGCCCAGCACGGCAGGACCGCCAAGACCGGCCGGGCCCTGGTGGACCGCAATCTGCGCGGCCGCCCGGCCGGCGTCGCCAAGTCGGCGCTGCGCAAGGCCCGCAGCGCCCGCCGGCGGCTGGACTCGGGGCTGCGCAAGATCCAGGGCTACCACCAGATGGTCAAGGTGCTGCCGGTCCGCAAGGGCACCGTCGTCTTCGAGAGCCACCTGGGCAAGCAGTACAGCGACAGCCCGCGGGCGATCTACGAGGAGCTGCGCCGCCGCGGCACGCCCATCCACGCCATCTGGTCCTACGACGGCAAGACCCCGCCGGCCGGCTTCCCCGAGGAGGCGGAGCTCGTCCAGCGCTGGTCGTGGAGGTACGTACGGGCGCTGGCCCAGGCCGAGTTCTGGATCGACAACCAGGGTTACCCGCTGAAGTTCGGCAAGCGGCCGGAGACCACGTACATCCAGACCTGGCACGGCTCGGCGCTGAAGCGGATGGGCTTCGACGAGCCGCACTACCGGATCATGTCGGAGAGCGACCAGCAGGACTACCAGCGGGCGCTGGACCGCTTCGACCACTTCCTGGTGCGCTCCGAGCACGACGTACGGACCCTGGCGCGTGCCTACCGGCTCCCCGACGAGAAGCTGCTGCGCTTCGGCTACCCCCGCAACGACGCCCTGGTGAAGGGGCGGACCGCCGCCGAGCGGTCGCCGGAAGTGGCGGCGCTCGCCGAGGAGTTGAAGCTGCGGCCGGATCTCCCGGTGGTGCTGTACGCGCCGACCTTCCGGGCCGCCGCCGACGGCAAGGTGCAGGCGTTCGAAGCGCCCTTCGACGTCGAGGAGTTCGCCGACCGGTTCGGGGACTCGTTCACCTTGCTGGTGCGCTCGCACTACCTGAACAAGGTGACGCTGCCGCCGTCGGTCGCCGGCCGGATGATCGACGTGACCTCGGTGCCGGACATCACCCCGCTGCTGCTGCTCTCCGACGCGCTGATCACCGACTACAGCTCGGTGATGTTCGACTACGCGCTGCTGGAGCGGCCGCTGATCTTCTACGCCTACGACTGGGAGGAGTACGCGCACGACATCCGCGGCACGTACTTCAACCTGCTCGAAGAGGCACCGGGCCCGGTGGCGAGGACCCAGCAGGAGCTCTTCGCCACGCTCACCGATCTGGACGCCGTACGCGACAAGTACGGCGACCAGGTGAAGGACTTCGTGGCCAGGTACGGGGAGTACGACCGCGGCGACGCCGCCGCCCGGATCGCGGACCGCTTCTTCGGTCCGGCAGGGGGGACCACCCGATGACGCAGCTGACACAGCCCGCACCGCAGGCTGCCGCCCCGCGGGAGATCTTCTTCGTCGCCAACGAGGTCAACGAGCTGGGCGGAGTCGCCCGCTGGCAGGCCCAGATGGCGGGGCTGTTCGCCGCCCGCGGCCACAAGGTGACGGTGATCGGCATCGCCCCGCCCGAGGTGCCGATGGACCTCGGCGACCACCCGCCGTTCGACACCGTGACGCTGTACGAGGTCAGGCCGCCGGGCCGGTGGCGGCCCAGGGGCCCGCTGGACCGGGTCAACCTTCCCGCGCGCCGCCGGGAGGCGGCCCGCGAGAAGGGTGTCGCGCGCACCGCGGCGAAGCTCTCCGCGCTCTTCCGGGCGGCCGGACCCGGCGCCGTGATCATCGTCACCCAGGTGTGGGCGATGGAGTGGGTGGCGCTCGCCGACACCGCCGGGCACCCGGTGATCGGGATGAGCCACGAGTCGTACGAGTACTCGCGGCAGTCCTCGCGCTTCCAGCGGGTGGAGAAGTTCTACAAGGACGTGGACCGGCTGGTGCTGCTCACCCAGGAGGACGCCGATCTGTGGGCGGGCCGCGGGCTGAACAACGTCGGCTTCATGCCCAACCCGCTGCCGATGATGCCCGAGGTGCCCTCGCCGCGCACCGAGAAGGTGGTGGCCAGCGTCGGCCGGCTCAGCCACCAGAAGGGCATCGACATGCTGCTCGACGCCTGGGCGGAGGCGGCCCCGCTGGCGCCCGGCTGGCGGCTGAAGATCTACGGCGCCGGTGAGCTGGAGGCGCCGCTGAAGGAGCAGTGCACCGCGCTGGGCCTGGACGACTCGGTCGAGTGGGCAGGGCAGACCGGCGACGTCCCCGGGGCGCTGCGGAGCGCCTCGGTCTTCGTCCAGTCCTCGCGCGGTGAGGGCTTTCCGCTGGCGCTGCTGGAGGCGATGGCCTGCGGGCTGCCGTGCGCGGCCTTCGACTGCGCGCCCGGCGTGCACGAGATCATCGACGACGGCGTGGACGGGCTGCTGGCCCGCCCCGGCAACACCTCGGAGCTGGCCCGCCGGCTGGTCCGGCTGATGAACGACGGGGAGGAGCGCGACCGGATGGGCGAACTCGCCCGGCGGAACGTGCAGCGCTACACCCCGGAGTCCATCACCCAGCGCTGGGAAGACCTCTTCGCCTTCCTGGAACGCTGACCCGGGTGACCTGGGCCGGACACCCGCGTACTAGCTGTTCGCGGGTGCCGGCTCGGTCGCCGGTTCGTTCAGCGGCTCATTCAGGGACTCGTTCACCGGTTCCTTCACCGGTACGGGCCCGGCCGGTTCCGGTGCGGTGCGGGCGGCGGGGACCGGTCCTCCGGTCGCCTGCTTCGGCGCCAGCCACCCCCTCGGGGTCCGCCGGCGCCACCACTTCTCGGCCGGCTCCTCCACGAACTGGTAGAGCAGCCACGCCAGGGCGTTGGCGACCGCGCCCACCGCCAGCAGATACAGCAGCGCGTAGTTGTTGTCCGGCATCCGCCCCCACAGGTAGGTGGCGATCCGGCTCAGCGAGTGGTGGACCAGGTAGAAGCAGTACGACCACGCGCCGAGCAGCACCAGCGGACGGGTGTTGAGCACCCCGCGCAGCCCCCGTACCTCCCGCTGCACGAAGGCCAGGATGATCAGCACCGACAGGATCGCGATGGCCGGCCGCAGGGTGTAGTCCAGCTGCTCGGCCACGCCCGCCGTGAAGTTCTCCCGGCCCTGGTAGTACAGGCCCACATAGGCCGCCAGCAGCAGCACCGGAACGATCGGCCGCAGCGGCAGCCGCCAGCCGCGCCTGACGGCCAGCGCCACCGTCATACCGAGCAGGAACTCCGGCAGGTAGACCACCGGCAGCCGCATGATCCAGGCGGCGGTGGCCGGGGCCGCGGTGTTGACGGAGATCCAGTCGGTCAGCCACATGCCCACCAGGCCGAGCGCGGTGGCGGTCACGAGCCAGCGGGTCCTGCACTTCGCGGCGATCCGGCCCAGCAGCGGGAAGAGCGCGTAGAAGAGCAGTTCGACGCTGAGCGTCCAGGTGACCTCGTTCCCCGGCAGGGTCGGGGTGACGTGCGGGGCCCAGGTCTGGACGAGGAAGACCGACTGGATCAGGCTCGGCCAGTCGATCGTGAGGTCGGCCATGATGTAGTACGCCTGGATCGCCAGCAGCAGGGCCACCAGATGGGCCGGCCAGATGCGGCCGACGCGGCGCCAGTAGAAGACCCCCGGGCTCTCGTGCGGCTTGAAGACCCACATCAGCAGGAAGCCGGAGAGCACGAAGAAGAAGCTGACGCCCTGACCGCCGATCATCGAGTACGGGAAGATGACCGGCGCCCGCGCGAATCCGGTGCCGCCGCCGTTGCCGGTGAAGTGGAAGGTGAAGACCGCGAAGGCGGCGAAGAAGCGCAGACTCGTCAGGGAGTCGAGGCGCTTGGGCAGGGAGTGCGGGATCACTTCTGTCCGTATGCCTCGTATCGCCATGGTTACGCGGTCAGCCTTTTCGCAGGGTGTGTCGACAGATGGTCGGTGATCTTCCCCCCCGGAGCACGCTAGGCCAGCGGGCGCCCGGCTGTCCAGAATGGGCCGATTCCCTGTCCGCGGACTGTGGATCGGATCAGAAAAGGATGAAAATCCGGCGGAACGGACAGTTCGGCCGGAAGGAGCCGTCGGGCGGGCAACAGGTGGGACGGCGGCAGATGGGCCGGGCCGGGGCGGGGCCTCGGGTGCGGGGTCGCCAGGGGGTGGGCCGGAGCGGTCATGTCAGCGGCCCAGCATCCGGCGCAGCCGCCCGCCGGCCACCCGGCGGGCGCCCTGCACGCCGTCGGCGACCCGCAGGATCAGCGCCCGGCCCGCGGTGATGTGGGTCTGCACCAGCAGCACCTGGCCGGTCGGGCGGACCACCGCGCCGCGCCGCACCTCCTGGCCGTTGGCGGCCCGTACCTCGACGGGGGTGCGCTCACCGGTGCCGGCGTATCTGAGTTCCGCCCTGATGTGCCACACCGCGAGCCGGCCGCCACGGGCCAGGTCACCGGTGTTCAGCCGCACCACGGCGGTCCAGCCGTCGCCCTCCCCCACCAGCGGGGCCTCCAGGCTGATCGCGGGCTTGGCGCTGCCGCGCTCGGTCAGCTCCACGCGGACCGCGACCGGGTGCAGGGCGACCAGCCGTCCGTACAGTTCGTGCACCCGCAGGTCCAGGCGGGTGTGCGGGCCGGTGTGCACCCGGGCGTCCACCGTGACCGGCAGCTCCGCCGTGCCGAGCTCGGCCAGCTCGGGCGGTGGCAGCGTGCCGTACGGGGGGATCAGCCGAGGCGGGCGGGCGGCCAGCTCCACCAGCCGGCCGAGCCCGGCCACGCCCGGCTCCGGCTCGTCGGCGCCGGGCGCGGTGAGGGCGCGGACGGTCCAGCGGGCCGGGACCGAGGCGAGGGCGATGCCCTCGCGGTCGAAGCCGCCCACGTAGTCGCGGGTGGACCGCCACCACTCCCGCACGTACTCCGGGGTGCGCTGCGGCAGCTCCCGTACGTACATCGGCAGGTCGTAGTCGAGGAACTTCGCCTGCGCGGCCTCGGCGAGGCCGTACGCGCCCGCGTCCTGCAGGGTGTCCACGACGCCGCGGTGGGCGGCGATGCGGTGGCGCCAGTTGGCGATGTCGGCGCGGCGCAGCGAGATGGACAGCCGGGTCGCCTGCCTTCGGACGTGCCAGATGTAGACGGGTGCGTCGGTGAAGGCGATCCGGGGGGCCGCGGCGTAGAGGCGGGCGGTGAAGACGAAGTCCTCGTAGTGGAAGGCGCCGTCGGGGAAGGTGATCCGGCGGTCGCGGAGGAAGGCGGTGCGGTAGAGCTTGTTGACCGACAGGGTGTCCCAGAGCAGTTCGGGGTGGTCGGCGATGCCCTGCAGCACGGTGCCGGGGAGGGTGGCGCCGGCCGCGGTGTCGTAAAGGTCGGGCGCCCAGACGGTGTCCCGGCGGCCGGGCAGTTCGCGGCGGATCGCCCGGCCGGCCGTCACGTCCGCGCGCTGCCGCTCGGCGATCTCCAGCAGGGCGTCGACGGCGCCGGGGGGCAGGACGTCGTCGCTGTCGAGGAAGAGGAGATACGGGCAGGTGGCGGCGCCGATGCCGTCGTTGCGGGGAGTGCCGCAGCCACCGCTGTTGGTGGTGCGGGGCAGCAGTCGCAGGCGGGGATCGGCGGCCAGCAGCGGGGCGAGGACGTCGGTGGTGGTGTCGGTCGAGCGGTCGTCGACGACGATGACCTCACCGATCGCGTCGCCCTGGGCGAGAGCCGATTCCACGGCGGTGGTGACATGTTCGGCGTCGTTGTAGGTGATCACGACGACGCTGACGCGTGTCATCAAGGACCCTCGCTTCTGAGCTGCTTGCGGGCTGCCACTGACCGGCTTTCAGGGGCCCCAGAGTAGTATTTGCCGCTTTCGGTTGCCCACACCGGGGTGAACACTCAAGAGCCCCGTATCCGGCGTTTTCCGGAACCCCCGCCTCCACCGCACGGCGCCCCGCACCCCCACCCCGAAGGCGCTTCGCCGGCGCTCCCGCACCCCCGCCCCGAATACGCCCCGCCTGCACCCGCGGTCAGTGCTGGAAGGGGTCGAACTCCTTGAACTCCGCGTCCACCTCGTCGCGCTCCGCCTGCTTGTCACGGCGGCGGGTGACCGCGGCGCGCGGGGCGTCGAAACGGTGATCCTCGCCGCGGCGGCCGAGCATTTCCGCGCCGGCTGCCAGGGACGGCTCCCAGTCGAAGACGACCGCGTCGTCGTCGGGGCCGATGGCGACGCCGTCGCCGGCGCGGGCGCCGGCCTTGACGAGTTCGTCCTCGACGCCGAGCCGGTTGAGACGGTCCGCGAGGTAGCCGACCGCCTCGTCGTTGGCGAAGTCCGTCTGGCGGACCCAGCGTTCGGGCTTCTCGCCACGCACCCGGTAGAGATTCTCACCCTCGTGGGTGACCGTGAAGCCCGCGTCGTCCACCGCCTGCGGCCGGATGACGACCCGGGTGGACTCCTCCACCGGCTGCGCCGCCCGCGTCTCGGCGACGATCTTCGCCAGCGCGAACGACAGCTCCTTGAGCCCTTCGTGCGAGACCGCGGACACCTCGAAGACCTGATACCCGCGGGCCTCCAGATCCGGCTTGATCATCTCGGCCAGCTCACGGCCGTCGGTGACGTCGATCTTGTTGAGCACGATGAGCCGCGGCCGGTCCTCCAGCCCCCCGTCGTACGCGCGCAGTTCCGCCTCGATGGTGTCGAGATCGCTCAGCGGGTCCCGGTCGGACTCCAGCGTCGCGGTGTCCAGCACATGCACCAGCACCGAGCAGCGCTCCACGTGCCGCAGGAACTCCAGCCCGAGCCCGCGCCCCTGGCTCGCCCCGGGGATCAGCCCGGGCACGTCCGCGATCGTGTAGACCGTCGAACCCGCGTTCACCACACCGAGGTTGGGCACCAGCGTGGTGAACGGATAGTCCGCGATCTTCGGCTTGGCCGCCGAAAGCACCGAGATCAGCGAGGACTTGCCCGCGCTCGGGTAACCGACGAGCGCCACGTCCGCGACCGTCTTCAGCTCCAGCACCACGTCCTGCGCCTGGCCGGGCTCGCCCAGCAGCGCGAAGCCGGGGGCCTTGCGGCGGGCCGAGGCCAGCGCCGCGTTGCCGAGGCCGCCGCGTCCGCCCTGGCCGGCGATGTACGTGGTGCCCTGGCCGACCAGGTCCGCCAGGACGTTGCCCTGCTTGTCCAGCACCACCGTGCCGTTGGGCACCGGCAGCACCAGGTCCGTACCGTCCTTGCCGGAGCGGTTGCCGCCCTCGCCGGGCTTGCCGTTGGTGGCCTTGCGGTGCGGGCTGTGGTGGTAGTCGAGCAGGGTGGTGACGTCCTGGTCGACCACCAGGATCACGTCCCCGCCACGTCCGCCGTTCCCGCCGTCCGGGCCGCCGAGCGGCTTGAACTTCTCCCGGTGCACGGAGGCGCAGCCGTGGCCCCCGTTACCCGCGGCGACATGCAGCTCGACGCGGTCCACGAAGGTGGTCATGGGTGCTTCCTCCAGATACGTACGGAATCGTGCGGGTTCACACGTGGTGTAACACGCCGAGGGCGGCCCCGCTTCCCGTTGCCAGGAAGCGGGGTCCGCCCTCGGAAGTGGTGCTCTGTCGCTCTACGGCGCCTGGATCAGGCGGCCGGAACGATGTTCACGACGCGACGCCCGCGCTTCGTGCCGAACTCGACCGCACCGGCCGACAGGGCGAACAGCGTGTCGTCCTTGCCGATGCCGACGCCGGAGCCCGGGTGGAAGTGGGTGCCGCGCTGGCGGACGATGATCTCACCGGCGTTGACGACCTGACCGCCGAAGCGCTTCACGCCGAGCCGCTGAGCATTGGAGTCGCGACCGTTCCGAGTGGACGATGCGCCCTTCTTGTGTGCCATCTCTCCTCAGTCCCTTACTTCGCAGCCGCGGGAATGCCGGTGATCTTCAGCGCCGTGTACTGCTGGCGGTGACCCTGGCGACGGCGGTAACCGGTCTTGTTCTTGTAGCGCAGGATGTCGATCTTCTGGCCCTTGTGGTGGTCCACGATCTCGGCCTCGACCTTGATCCCGGCGAGCACCCACGGGTCGCTGGTGACGGCTTCGCCGTCCACGACGAGCAGTGTCGAGAGCGCGACCGCGTCGCCGACCTTGCCGGTGGGAATCTTGTCAACCTCGACGATGTCGCCGACGGCCACCTTGTGCTGGCGGCCACCACTACGCACGATCGCGTACACGCGGAACTCACTCTCTCGCTCAGTCGGAACCCCTGATGCCAGCCGTCCCGGTGGTGCGCTGGGGGGCCTCTCCCGGGATGCCCGGGAGGAAAGTGCTCAGGAGAAGGCGCAGAAACGCCGAAGGTCAAGACTACGGAGTGCCTCCGGCAGGGTCAAATTCACCCGCTGGGGACACTTCGCAGCCCCTGCTCCGGCGGGCGGGTGAGGAACGCGCGTCCCTCACCGCCCACCGGTGCGGTGCTACTCCGCGGACGTGGCGGCCTTCTTGGTGGCCGCCTTCTTGGCCGTGGTCTTCTTGGCGGCTGCCTTCTTCGTGGCCGCCTTCTTCGCGGTCTTCTTGGCGGCCGCCTTGCGCGGGGCCCGCTTCTTGGGCTCCGCGTCGTCGTCCGAAGTGTCCTGCGCCGGGGCCGCGTTGGGGACGACGACAACCGCCGCGTCCTCGGCCGCGGCCGGCGAACCGGCCGGGGCGGTCACCTTGCGGGTGGCACGGCGCCGGGTACGGGTCGGGGGCTCGGTGGAGACCTCGGGCACGGACTCCGGCTCGGGGGTGACGACCACCACCGGGTCGGCCGCGACGACCACGACGGCCGCCTCGTCCGCCGCGGCCGGCGAACCGGCCGGGGCAGTGGCCTTGCGGGTGGCACGGCGCCGGGTACGGGCCGGCGGCTCGGTGGAGACCTCGGGCTCGACGTCGACGACCGGCTCGCTCACCGGCACCACGACCACGGCAGGCTCCGGCTCGCGGTCCGCGGCGGGCGGCGCGCCCGCGGGCGCGGTGGCCTTGCGGGAGCCGCGCCGGCGGCTCCGGCCCCGCGGACCCGCGGCGGCCTCCGCCTCGGCGGCGCTGCCGAACCACTCCTCCTCCGGGTCGCCCGCCGACGGCACCAGCTCCGACTCGCCGACCTCGATCGGCTCCAGCTCGGGCAGCTCGTCCTCGGTGTCCGCGTCGAGTTCCTCGGTGTCGATGACCTCGACGTCCTCGGCGTCCAGCACGTGCTCGTGATCGTGCTCGCCCGCGGCGGCGCCGGTTCCGCGCCCGCCGCGCCGCTTGCGCTTGCCGCCGCCACCGGTGGTCGTCGCCTGGTCCATGTGGACGATGACGCCGCGGCCGTTGCAGTGCACGCACGTCTCGGAGAACGACTCCAGCAGTCCCTGGCCGACCCGCTTGCGGGTCATCTGCACCAGGCCCAGCGAGGTGACCTCGGCCACCTGGTGCTTGGTCCGGTCCCGGCCCAGGCACTCCAGCAGCCGCCGCATGACCAGGTCGCGGTTGGACTCCAGCACCATGTCGATGAAGTCGATCACCACGATGCCGCCGAGGTCCCGCAGCCGCAGCTGCCGGACGATCTCCTCGGCCGCCTCCAGGTTGTTGCGGGTGACGGTCTCCTCCAGGTTGCCGCCCTGGCCGGTGAACTTGCCGGTGTTGACGTCGACCACGACCATCGCCTCGGTCTTGTCGATCACCAGCGAGCCGCCGGACGGCAGCCACACCTTGCGGTCCAGCGCCTTGAGCAGCTGCTCGTCGATGCGGTACGTCGCGAAGACGTCCACCTCCGACGTCCAGCGCGTCAGCCGGTCCACCAGGTCGGGCGCGACATTGGCGACGTACTCGTGGATCGTCGACCACGCCTCGTCGCCGCTGACGATGACCTTGGTGAAGTCCTCGTTGAAGATGTCGCGGACCACCCGCACGGTCATGTCGGGCTCGCCGTAGAGCAGCGTCGGCGCGTTCGAACTGCCGCTGCCCTTCGCCTTCTTCTGGATGTCCGACCACTGGCCCTGGAGCCGTTCGACGTCGCGGCGCAGCTCGTCCTCGCTGGCGCCCTCGGCCGCGGTGCGCACGATGACGCCGGCGTCCTCGGGGACGATCTTCTTCAGGATGGTCTTCAGCCGGGCCCGCTCGGTGTCGGGCAGCTTGCGGCTGATGCCGGTCATCGAGCCCTCGGGCACGTAGACCAGATAGCGGCCGGGCAGCGAGACCTGGCTGGTCAGGCGGGCGCCCTTGTGGCCGATCGGGTCCTTGGTGACCTGCACCAGGACCGACTGGCCGGACTTCAGCGCGGCTTCGATCCGGCGCGGGCCGCCGGAGTGGCCGAGCGCCTCGAAGTTGACCTCACCGGCGTAGAGCACCGCGTTGCGGCCCTTGCCGATGTCGACGAAGGCGGCCTCCATCGACGGCAGCACGTTCTGGACCTTGCCCAGGTAGACGTTGCCGACGTAGCTGGTGGACTGCTCCTTGTTGACGTAGTGCTCGACGAGGACGTTGTCCTCCAGCACGCCGATCTGGGTGCGCTCGCCGTTCTGCCGGACCACCATGACCCGCTCGACCGCCTCACGGCGGGCGAGGAACTCGGCCTCGGTGATGATCGGCACCCGGCGGCGGCCCTGCTCGCGGCCTTCACGGCGGCGCTGCTTCTTGGCCTCCAGGCGGGTGGAGCCCTTGATGGACTGCACCTCGTCGGCGCCGGTGCCGCCTTCGTACCGCTGGCTCGGGCGCGGCTCGCGGACCTTGACGACGGTCCGCTCCGGGTCGTCGCCGTCGGCGGTACCGCTGTCGTCGGCGGGGCCGTCGGAACCGCGGCGGCGGCGACGGCGCCGGCGGCGGCTGGAGCTGGAGCCGCCGTGGTCGTCGTCGGCCTGCTCGTCGGCGGCCTCGTCCTGCTCCTCGTCGTGCTCCGGCTCGTCCTCCTCGGACGCGCTCTCCTCGTCGTGCTCCTGCTCGGGCTCGGTGGAGTCACCGCGACGGCGGCGACGGCCGCCCCTGCGACGGCGGCGCGACGGACGCTCGTCCTCGCCCTCGCCCGTGTCGTCGGCCTCCTCCGGCTCCTCGGCGTCCTCCACCTCGGGCTCGTCGGCGACGGTGGTGGCCTCGGCCACCTGCTCGGGGGCGCCGCCACCGCCACGGCGACGGCGGCGACGGCGCGGGGTCCGGCTCTCGTGCTCGTCGGTGGCCTCGTCCTCGCCCGTGTCGTCGGCCGCCTCGTCCTCACCGGCGTCGGCCTCGGGCACGGGTACGGCGACCACCGCGGCGGGTGCCTGGAACACCGGCGGCTGGAAGACCGCCACCGCGGGGCGTCCGCCGCGCCGGCGGCCACGTCCCTGCGGCTGCTCCTCCTCGCCGCCGCGCAGTTCGATCGTCACGGACCCGAAGGGCACGCCGAACGCTTCCGCCACGGCCGCGGCGGCCTCCGCGGTCGCGTCCTCGACGGTCTCGCCGTAACCGCGGATCTCGTAGGCGTCCTGGATCTCGACGCCCCAGCCGTCCCCGTCCCGGAACGGCTTGCCGATGTACGTGCTCGGCTCGGCGTCGTCCTCGGTACGGAGGACGGCGGCGGCCTCGTCCTGCGGCGCCAGCGAACCGGGGCGCAGCCGGCGCGATCCCTCACCTGCGGAGAAGGTCGCGACGGTGTTCCCCTTCTGTCCGCGGCGCCGGGACCGGCCCTCGCCCTCGGCGGGGCGTCCGCCGGACGTCCGCCCGTTCTGGACCGGGGCGGCAGCGGGGGTGCTCGGTGCGGCCGGGGCCTCGGCAGCCTCGGCGGCGGGCGCGGGCGCGGCGCTCTGCCGGGTGGCGCGACGGCGGGCGCGCGGCGGGGCCGCGTCCTCAGCCGCGGGAGTGACGTCCTCGCTGGCGGCGGCGGCCGGAGCGCTCTCGACCACCGCTTCACCGGCAGGCGCCGGAGCAGCGGCCTGCCGGGTGGCGCGGCGGCGAGCGCGCGGCGGCGCCGCGTCCTCAGCCGCGGGAGTGACGTCCTCGCTGGCGGCGGCGGCCGGAGCGCTCT
Source organism: Streptomyces sp. NBC_01476 (assembly GCF_036227265.1). Taxonomy (NCBI): domain Bacteria; kingdom Bacillati; phylum Actinomycetota; class Actinomycetes; order Kitasatosporales; family Streptomycetaceae; genus Streptomyces; species Streptomyces sp. NBC_01476. The sequence goes on from NZ_CP109446.1 coordinate 2,601,055, forward strand.
CGACCACCGCTTCACCGGCAGGCGCCGGAGCAGCGGCCTGCCGGGTGGCGCGGCGGCGAGCGCGCGGCGGGGCCGCGTCCTCAGCCGCGGGAGTGACGTCCTCGCTGGCGGCGGCCGGAGCGGCGGGCTCGGTGACCACGGTGGCGGCCTCGGCGGCGGGCGCGGGCGCGGCGCTCTGCCGGGTCGCACGGCGGCGGGCACGCGGCGGCGCGGCGTCGGTTTCGGCGGCCGGCTCATCGGCGGCTTCCGGGGCGGCCGGGGCGCTCGGGGCGGCGGCGGTCTCGCTGGTGGTCTCGGCGGGCGCCGCCGACTTCCGGGTGGCCCGGCGGCGGGCGCGGGCCGGTGCGGCCTCGGTCTCGCCTTCGGCGGCGGGAGCCTCGGCGGTCTCGTCCGGCGCGGAGGCGGCGGGCGCCCCAGCAGGTGCGGTGGCCTTACGGGTCCGCCGGGTACGGGCGGGCGCGGCGGCCTCTTCGGGTGCCGCGTCCTCGGCCGCCGCGGGCTCGGCGGCAGCCGTTGCCTTACGGGTGGCGCGGCGCCGGGCCGGCGCTGCCTCGGTCTCTTCGGTGGGGCCGCCTTCCGCCTCGGCGGCGGAAGCGGTGGCCTTACGGGTCCGGCGGGCGCGGGCCGGGGCGGGCGCCTCTTCGGTGCCGGCGCCTTCGGAGTCGGCCTCGGCGGCGGAGGCCGCGGTCTTGCGGGTGGCGCGGCGGCGCGGCGCCGGCGCCTCGGTCTCGGCGGCGCCGTCCTCCGGTGTGCTGACCTCCGGGGCCCCGGCGGGGCGGGAGGCGGCGCGACGGCGGCGGCGCGGGGCCGCGGCGTCGTCCGGTGCGGCGGCGTCCTGGCCGGAATCGGTCCGGTCGGTCTGATTGGACTGATCGGTCTGATGGGACTTGGTCGGGTCGGTCTGGTCGGGCATTCGGGCAGTGCTCCCGTCGTGCTCCCGGGCGCCGCGTCCTGTTCGGAACCGGTGGCCGCTTGGGTCGCGGGCCCGGCCTCCGGGGCGCGGTCGCCGCACGGGAGCTGCTGTGTCGCTCATCGGCCCGCCTGCGGCGGGGCCGACGAAAGTCTCATGTGGTCTGCGACGCCGGACCCGGGTGGCTCCCTGGTGCGTCGGCGACGCGTGACGCCGTATCTATGCCGAACCGGCAGGTACCGCCACAGCGTCGCGATCAGGCGCGAGCGGGTCGGTGACCGTGCCGGATTCCCCGTCGAGCGGCCCCTGCGCCAGCCTGGTCACCGCTGCGGGGACCGGCGGCGCGAGGTCGGCCGTCGCTCGGAGGCCGGACAGTACGTCGTCGGGCCGTACGGCAGGTGTCAGGTGCCGCACAACCAGCCGCAGTATCGCACAGGCGCCGTCCTGCGGCCTATCGGCACCCTGTTCGGTGGCTTCTGTGTCCTTTACTTCGTCTACTTCGTCTACTTCGCCGGCGTCCCGTTCGTCCTCGACGTCGAACCGCGTGACAGCGGCCCGGCAGTCGAAGGTGCGGATGCCGTTCTTGGTGCCGCGCTGTACTTCCACGGTCTCCGCGGCGAGGAACGCCGCGACCGCCCGTCGTGCTTCCTGCGGTGTCACACCGTCGAGCCGCAGCTGCCAGACGGATGCCTCCAGGCGCTCCACCAGGCCCGAGGTGTGTGCTTCGACCGCGTCGACGATGTCGAGCCCGGTGGGCAGTGACGCGTCGAGCAGCAGCCGCAGCTGCTCCGGATCGCGGGGCTGGGCGAGCCCGATCTCCAGATACTCCGCCTCGCTGCCGACGCCGGTGGGCGCCGCGTTCGCGTACGACACCTTCGGGTGCGGGGTGAAGCCCGCCGAGTACGCCATCGGCACATCGGCGCGGCGCAGGGCCCGCTCAAAGGCGCGCTGGAAGTCGCGGTGGCTGGTGAACCGGAGGCGGCCGCGCTTGGTGTAGCGCAGGCGGATGCGCTGCACCGTCGGTGCGGGCGGCGGGCCTTCGGGCTGTCGCTTGCCCAGTGTCGTTCAGTCCCTCGTTGTCTTCGTACGGGCGGTTGCCTGCGTACGGGCGTTGCGTGGTCGGACGCGGGAAGCGGAGCGGCTCCGCCCGCGGTCCCCCGCGGCGGACCGACCGTCGTACGGTCCATGCCCCTCGGCGCGTCCCGTACACACTCAAGGTTACGCCGCGTCGCACGACAGTCATGCCGCCCGCCCGCGGCCCTGTGGACAACCGGCCCGGGGCCCGCCCCACCGCGCCGGGTTGTCCACAGCGCAGGGCCGGGCCGCGGCCGGGCGTCTCACGGCTCCGGGGTGACCGCGGGCTCCTGCTCGGGGCCGGTGCCCTGCGGCGGAACGGCCGGCGGCCGGTGCCGGGGCGCGCCGAAGAGCGCGGTCCGGACGGTGCGGCGGGCGTCGGCGACGGCCTGGCGCACCGGGTGGAGAACGGCGCGCCGGACCCAGCGTCCGCAGACCGCGACGCCGTGGAAGAAGGGGCCGCCGGTCCACCGCCAGGCCCAGGCCACCGGGACGGCGATCAGCACCCGGAAGACGACCGCGATTCGGCGGCCGACCGCCCGGGCGACGTATCCGGCCACCCGCCACGCGGCGGCGACGGCCGATCCGATCTCGCGGCCCACGGGGATCAGGACGTGCCGGCCGAGCCACACCAGCGGCACTGCGAGGAGCACCCGCGCCAGCCACAGCAGCGCGCTGCCGACGGGGGCGAGGACGAACTGCCAGAGCGCGACGAGCGGCCGCACCAGCAGATACCCCAGCAGGAAGCCCACCGCGACGCCGGCCGCCCGCAGCACGGGGACCAGCACCCAGCGCCACAGCCAGGCCGCGGGGACGACGAGGAGCACCCGGCAGACGGGCACGACCACATACCTCCACAGCGCCTCGCACAACCGGCCGAACGCGCGCAGTGGCGGCGCCAGGACGTAGCGGCCCAAGGCCCGCAGCGCGACGGCGAGCCCCTCCCACAGCAGGCGCAGCGGCAGGACGACGATCAGCGCGACGACGCGGACCGGGATCCGGATCGCCGCCGCCAGGCAGCCGTCGGGCCGGTCGTACGGGGGCCTGTCATACGGCGACCCGGCGTACGGCGGGCGGTCGTACGGTGGCTGTTCCCCCGGAAATCCCCCCGGAAATCCCCCCGAAGGCCGGCGCGACGTCCCCTGTGGTGCCTTGTCGTGGGCCATGGCCGGTGAATCTAGCGGAGCGCCGTGGGCACCCAGAAGCGCAGTTTTCCGCCGCGTTCGTCCTCGAAGACGCCGCCGCACGCCTGGATCACCTTGCGGGAGGCGGTGTTGGTGGTGTCGCAGGTGATCAGGGCCGGGTCGACGCCGAGCCCGGCGGCGACCGGCAGGGTCGCGCGCAGCATCGCGGTCGCGTGGCCGCGGCGCCGCGCCGAGGGCCGCATGTCGTAGCCGATGTGGCCGCCGTACTCGCGCAGGAACGTGGTGAGGCGGTGGCGTACCGAGATCCGGCCGAGGAATTCGTCGCCCTCGGCCCACCACAGGTTGGTGCACGGCACGAAGCCCGCCGGCCGCGCCCCGCCCGGATCGGCCTCGGCGCGCTGTGCCGCGGCGTACTCGGCGAAGACCGCCGGGTCCTGCCAGCGCCGCGACCACATCCGCAGGTCCCGGCCGACCATCGAGTTGTCCGACGCCTCGCCGCGCCGCTCGGCGGCGAACTCCGCCATGGCGGCGAGGAAGGAGCGGTGGACGCGGGGGTCGGGCGCGATGAGCTGCGGCATCGTCCCAGTCTGCCGGGGCGCTTCCGGGCGGGCCAGCGGTTCGGCGGCGTCGTCCGGAACGGCCCGGAACGGCCGGGACCGCCGGGACCGCCGGGACCGCCGGGACCGCCGGGACCGCCGGGACCGCCGGGAAGCGTACGGCGCGGCGCGCGACGGGCCCGTGCGACGCCAGGGGGGCGTCCAGGGAGGCGCCAGGAGCGGCGCCCGGTGCGCCCGGTGCAGCGCCCGGTGCGCCACCCGGCGTGCCGCCAGGAGTGGCGTCGGTCACAGTGCCGGACCGCCGCGCCCAGCGGTCACCCGCGGGCGGGGCCACTTCGGCGGCGGGGGGCAGCAGTTGGGGGCAGCGGGGCCACTCGACGACGCGGCACGACACGGTACGACGCGGCACGACGATCATCCCGGCCCCTTCCCCTCCGCGGGCACCGACGTATCGTCGACAGCGTGCTGCTCGCCTCCCTCCCGTCCCCGTCGACGAACGGCTTCCACATCGGACCGCTCTTCGTCCACTTCTACGCGCTCGCGTACCTCGTCGGCATCGTGCTCGCCGTGGCCGTCGGGCGGCGCCGCTGGAAGGCCGTGGGCGGCGATCCGGTCCTCGTCGACGACATGGCGCTGTGGGGGGTGCCGTTCGGCATCCTCGGCGGCCGGCTCTACTTCGACCTGACCACCCCGAAGGACATCCCGCCGCACTGGTGGGGTCCGCTGGCGGTGTGGGACGGCGGGCTGGGCATCTGGGGCGGGGTCGCGCTGGCCACCGTGGTCTGCGTCTGGCGGCTGCGCGCGGTCGGCGCCCGGGTGCCGCTGATGATGGACGCCCTCGCCCCGTGCCTGCTGATCGCGCAGGCGGTCGGCCGGATCGGCAACTACTTCAACCAGGAGCTCTTCGGCGGACCGACGAGCCTCCCCTGGGGTCTGCGGATCTCCCCCGCCTTCCGCCCGCCCGGCTATCTGCAGGACACCACCTTCCACCCCACCTTCCTCTACGAGCTGGTCTGGGACCTGCTGCTGGCCGGCGTCCTGATCTGGCTGGGCCGGACCGGGAAGGTCAGGCCCGGCGGCCTCTTCGCGCTGTACGTGGCGGGCTACTCCGCCTTCCGCATCTTTGAGGAGTCGCTGCGGGTCGACTACTCCCAGCACTTCCTCGGACTGCGGCTCAATTCGTACATCGCCACCGCCGTGGCGTTGGCCGGGCTGGTCTGGTTCGCCGTCCTCCAGCGCCGCGCCGCCGCGCCCGCTGCTCCCTCCGCGGTACCGGAGAAGGAACCGGAAACGGAACCGGAGACGGGCGAGGCTTCCGGGCGGCACGACGGCGAGGCGGTCCCCGCGCACCCGGACCGCTGACCGGATCAGCCGGACATGGGGTGGCCGCCGAGGTCGGCGCCGTAGCGGGTGAGCAGTTCCCGGCCGAGCAGCGGGGCCAGGGCCTCGGCGTAGGACTCGGCCAGGTGGCTGTCGTCGCGGTAGACGAAGGTGTCCCCCACCACCACGGGACAGGTCCCGTCGGGGCCGCAGAGCCAGGGCAGCGGGTCGAGCACGGAGACGCCGGTGCGCGCCGCCGCGTCCCTGATCTCGGCCGGCTTGGCGGGATCGTGGCGTGCCCTGGTCACGTCGGAGGAGCAGTTCGCCAGGGCCAGCGGATAGGACGCGGCGCAGTCGACCGCGTCGCGCTCCGGCCAGGGGGTGTCGATGAGGGCCAGCACCTCGGCCCCGCTCCGCTTGAGCGACCGGTACGTCCGCCCGAAGCCGTCGGTCCACTGGCGGTGCGGATCCCTGGCCGGGCGGAACGGGTCGCCGGCGTCCGAGGAGGCGGCGATCACCAGCGCGGGGCGCAACCGGGCGATCCTGGCCGGCGCGTTGGCGCGCCAGCGGTCGCAGGAGCCGTAGGGCTGGTGCTGGTTGACGATGGTGACGGCGGCGACCTTGCAGGATGCCTTGGTCAGCGAGACCAGTTTCCAGTGATGCTCCTTCGCCAGCCGGTCCAGCGCCGGGAACCACTGGGCGGCGTGCGAGTCGCCGAAGAGGACGACGGTCCTGGCCGCGGTCCGGTCACCGTAGACGCAGGGCGGGGTGGCGGTGCTCCCGTAGCCGAGGTGGCAGCCGTCCCGGTAGACCGCGGACTGCCGGTCCTTGATCGCGGTCAGTGCCGGTGCCAGATTGCCGGGCAGGCTGTCGCCTGCCGTGGTCAGCAGTTCGGTCAGCCGGGCCTGCGGATCGGCGGCGCGGGCCAGTGCGTCCGCCAGCCGCGGCGCCGGCTTCCCCGAGCTGATCGGCGGCGGGAAACCGGCCCCGACCAGCGCCGTCAGCGCGGCGCCCACCGACAGTCCCGCCCCCAGCCTCAGGCCGCGCCCCGGCCGGCCGCGGAACACCGGGTGGAAGCGCACCGGGTTCTCCACCAGGTGCAGTGTCAGCCAGGCCGGCCCGAGCGCGACCGCGCAGCACGCGAGGCCGAGCCAGACGGTCGGCGGCCGGTTCAGCGCCATCGGCACGATCACCAGCAGCGGCCAGTGCCACAGGTACCAGCTGTACGACAGGCCGCCGATCCAGGTCACCGGCCGCAGCGACAGCAGCGGCCCGGCACCGTACCTGGCGGGGACAGCGCCGCCCGCCAGCACCAGCGCGGCGCCGAGCACCGGCACGAGCGCGTACCAGCCGGGGAACGGGGTGCTGTCGTCGAACCACAGGGCCGCGCCGGCCGCCATGCCGAGACCGGCCCAGGTCATCGGCCCGGCGAGCCACCCGGGCAGCTGCCGCAGCCGGCCCGCGAAGACGGCAAGCAGGGCGCCGGTACCGAGTTCCCAGAAGCGGGTGTGGGAGCCGAAGTACGCCCAGGAGGCGGAGGTTTCGGTCACCGCCACATTCAGTGCGAAGGAGACCGCGCACAGCGTGACGAGGGGCACGACCCGCAGCCAGGTCCGCCGGACCGCCCTCCAGGTGAGCAGCAGGACCAGCGGCCAGAGCAGGTAGAACTGCTCCTCGACCGCGAGCGACCAGAAGTGCTGGAACGGTGAGGGCGGGCTGTCCGCGTTGAGGTAGTCGGTGCCAGAGACCGCGAGCCGGAAGTTCACCACGTAGAAGAGACTCCCGGCGGTTGCCCCGTCAGGCCAGGATCTCCGCGAGCAGGCCGCGGATCCGCCGTTCGATCTCGTCGCGGATCGGGCGCACCGCTTCGACGCCCTGCCCGGCCGGGTCCGCCAACTGCCAGTCCAGGTAACGCTTTCCGGGGAAGACCGGGCATGCGTCGCCGCAGCCCATGGTGATCACGACGTCGGACGCCCGGACCGCCTCGACGGTGAGCACCTTGGGGGTCTCGGCGGAGATGTCGATGCCGGCCTCGGCCATCGCGGCGACGACGGCCGGGTTGACGGCGCCGGCCGGCGTGGACCCGGCGGAGCGGACCTCGACCGCGTCGCCGGCCAGGTGGGTGAGGAAGGCCGCGGCCATCTGGGAGCGGCCTGCGTTGTGGACACAGACGAAGAGCACGGAGGGAGCGGACACGGCGGATCTCTTTCTGATGGCGGGTTCGGCGGGGGGAGTTCGCGGGCGGCGCCCAGGATTCACCCGGCGGCGGCGGTGAGTTCGACGTCGCCGTGCGCCGCGGCGGGCGCCTGCGCGGTGCGGGCGGTCCGGCCGCCGAAGAGCGCCGCGGTGAGCGCCAGGCCCAGCGCCGCGCCGCCGAGTTGCGCGGCGACGAAGGGCCCCACCGAGGCGGGGGCGATTCCGGCGAAGGTGTCGGTGAACGCCCGGCCGACGGTGACCGCGGGGTTCGCGAAGGCGGTGGAGGAGGTGAACCAGTACGCGGCGCCGATGAACGAGCCCACCGCGGCCGGCGCCATCGAACCACGGCCGGTACGGCCAAGGCCGAGGACCAGCAGCACCAGCCCCGCGGTCGCCACCGCCTCGGCGAGCCACAGATGCCCCGCGGACCGGTCGTGCCCGGACCACGCCACCAGCGGCTCGGCGAACATCGCGTCGGCCAGCACCGCTCCGCCGACCGCGCCGGCGATCTGCGCGGGCACGTACCCGGCCAGTTCCCTTACGGTCAGGCCGTCGCCGGTCCGGCGGCCGGTGAACCAGGACGCGGCGGAGACCACCGGGTTGAAGTGCGCGCCGGAGACCGGGCCGAGCAGCGCGATCAGCACGCCGAGGCCGAGGGCGGTGGCCAGCGAGTTGGCCAGCAGTTGCACGCCCGCGTCCGCGGAGAGCCGGCCGGCCTGGATACCGGAGCCGACCACCACCGTGACCAGCCCCGCGGTCCCCACCGCTTCCGCCGCCACCCGGCGGGCCAGGGGCGCGGTCATGCCGTCGGCGCCACGGCCTGCGGGACGCGCAGCAGCGCGGCGAGCCGTTCCAGGGCCGCGGGCAGCGCCCAGTAGTAGACCCAGGTGCCGCGCCGCTCGCAGTCGACGAGACCGGCCTGGCGCAGCAGCTTCAGGTGGTGCGAGATCGTCGGCTGGGAGAGGTCGAAGGCGGGCGTCAGCTCGCAGACACAGACCTCCCCGCCCTCCCGTGAGGCGATCATCGACAGCAGTCGCAGCCGTACCGGATCGCCCAGCGCCTTGAAGACCCGCGCGAGGTCGGCGGCCTGTTCCTCGTCCAGCGGCGCGGACGACAGACCGCCGCAGCAGCCGTCGGGCCTGCCGAGCACCACCAGTTCTTGTTTCGACATGCTTCTATCTTGACGTTCTTCGATACAAGAAGCAACCTTGAATCCACAAACGTCAATACAGGCCGTTCACGGCCCTCCTGGAGAGGAACGATCATGAGCGAGCAGACCGACGACCTGCGAGAGACCGTCCGCAGGCGCTACGCGGCAGCCGCCATCGAGGTCACCGGCGGCGGCAGCGGATGCTGCGGCCCGCAGCTCGCACAGCCCGACCGGGTCTTCGGATCCACCCTCTACGGCGCCGAGGAGCAGGACGCCCTCCCCGCGGAGGCGGTCGCCGCCTCCCTCGGCTGCGGCAACCCCACCGCGGTCGCCGACCTCCAAGAGGGCGACCGCGTCCTCGACCTGGGCTCCGGCGGCGGCATCGACGTACTGCTCTCCGCCCGCCGGGTCGGCCCCACCGGCATGGCGTACGGGCTGGACATGACCGACGAGATGCTCGCCCTCGCCGTCGCCAACCAGCGGACGGCGGGCGCGACGAACGTGCGGTTCCTCAAGGGCACCATCGAGGCCATCCCGCTGCCGGCCGGGACGATCGACGTCGTCATCTCCAACTGCGTGATCAACCTGTCCACCGACAAGCCCGCCGTCTTCGCCGAGACCTTCCGGGTCCTCGCCCCCGGCGGCCGCGTCGGCGTCTCCGACGTCATCGCCGACGACGAACTCACCCCGGCCCAGCGGGCCGAGCGCGGGGACTACGCCGGCTGTATCGCCGGCGCGCTGTCCTTCACCGAATACCGGCACGGTCTGGCCGCCGCCGGCTTCACCGACATCCGCATCACTCCGACCCACCCGGTTGCCGACGGTCTGCATTCGGCAATCATCCGGGCCGTCAGGCCGGCCGTCACCGCATAGGGCCTCCTGGTCGATCCGAACGGCCAGGGCGGGGAATTCGGGCGCGCCGCGAAAATTCACACCGGGAGGCACTTACCCGCCCCCAACCTGGGCATATGCCGTTTCTGGAATGGGCCGTCCGGGGTATTCCGGACGGTTCACCCGAATGCTTCATAATCACCGGCTTCGGCGAACCTACTTTGGTTTCTGTCTCTTTCCGGGGCCGTCGAGGGTCACTCCTTGAGGAATGCCGGCCCGACGGTAAGAGCTGATCGGCGATCCAGCACGTGCACCGGGATCGCCGTGGGACTCCCCTTTCCCCAACAGGAGTAGGCCCGACGATGAAATTGAGAATTCCTGGCGTGCCAGGCTGGCGCGCCCTTTCCACCTCGCTCGCGTCGGTCGCACTGGTCGCCGGCGCCGTGGTGGCGATCACCCCGACGGACGCGAGCGCGATCGCGACGGCCGTTCCGCTGGGCACTGTTGACAGCTTCGCGGTGCTGGGCGGTCAGTCGGTGACGAACACGGGCCCCACCACGGTCACCGGCGATCTGGGTGTGAGCCCGGGTACGGCGATCACCGGCTTCCCGCCCGGTCTGGTGAGCGGCGCCACGCACGCCGCCGACGCGGTGGCCCTGCAGGCGCAGAACGACCTCACCACCGCGTACAACAACGCGGCCGGCCAGGCGCCGGACGCCAACATCGCCGGCGACCTCGGTGGACTGACACTGGCGCCGGGCGTCTACAACGCGGCCTCCTCGATCGGCCTCACCGGCACGCTCACCCTGGACGCCGCCGGTGACCCGAACGCGGTCTGGGTCTTCCAGATCGGCTCGACGCTGACCACCGCGTCGGCCAGCCAGGTGCTGCTCGTCAACGGCGCCTCGCCGTGCAACGTGTTCTGGCAGGTGGGCAGTTCGACCACCCTGGGCACGGCCAGCACCTTCGTGGGCACGATCATGTCGCTGACCTCGACCGGGCTGAACACCGGAGCCACCGTCACCGGCCGCGCCCTGGCCCGCAACGGCTCCGTGACGCTGGACACCAACACCATCACCCGTCCGTCGTGCGGTACGACGACGACCGGCACCACCACCGGCACGACGACCGGCACCACCACAGGCACCACCACCGGAACGACGACCGGCACCACGACCGGAACGACCACCGGTACGACCACCGGCACCACCACCGGAACGACGACCGGCACCACGACCGGAACGACCACCGGCACCACCACGGGCACCACCACCGGGACCACGACCGGAACCACCACCGGTGCCACCACGGGCGGTCTGACCACCGGCGGCCTGCTGGGCGGGATCACCACCGGCGGCCTGATCGGCGGCGGTTCGATCGCGGGCAACACCGTCGGTGGCGCCACCGTCGGCAACACCGCGGGCAACACGGCGGGCAACACCGCCGGGAACACCGCGGGCACCATCGGTGGCGGCGGGCTGCCGCCGCACCACGGCCGGCCCCCGCACCACGGGAAGCCCCCGCAGCACAACAAGCCGCAGCCGCCGCACAAGCCGGCGAAGCCGCACAAGAAGGACTGCGACCAGCCGCAGTCCTACGGCCAGGACAAGGGCCACCAGCAGGACGACCACAAGCCGGTCCAGCAGTACTGAGACCGGCGGACACGACCGGCGGCGTGCGGCGGCGCGAAACGCGTTCGCCGCACGCCGCCGGTCGTCACGTCGGCAGGGTTTCCGGCCGGCGCGCAAGAGTTCAGCGGAAGAGTCGCGAGAGGAGGGGCCGGGATGACATCGACTGGCCCGACGAAGGTGCTGCAAGGCGGCGGTGAGCCGGGGAGACCGGGCGGTGCCCGATCCGGTGAGCCGGATGCCACGGGTCACGAACTGCCCCGGCAGGCAACGGATCAGCCGGACCCACGGGACCGGCCGTCCGGGGAACCCGACCGGCCGCCGGCGCTGCCGCTTCCGCTCCGCGCGGCGACAAAAGCCGCCGTGGTGGCCCTCGTCGCGGTCTGCCTGGTGCACCTGGTCTTCCTGTTCCTGCATGTCGCTCCGGCGAACCAGATCTCGCAGCGCTACGCACAGCAGGTCCAGAGCTGGGTCTACCCGTTCTTCGAGCAGAACTGGCGGCTGTTCGCGCCCGACCCCGAGTCGGCGCAACCGCAGATCTCGGTGCGGACGGCGACCGCGGGTCCCGACGGCGCCGAGCGGATCAGCGGCTGGCTCGACCTCACCGCGATCGACAACGCCGGGGTCCGGCACGACGTCTTCCCCAGCCACACCTCGCAGAACATGCTCCGCCGGGCGTGGAGCACCTACCTCGACTCCCACGGGAGCAGTGACGTCTCCACCTCGGAACGCGCGGTGATGCTGCAGGAGTACCTGCGCAACATCGCCGTGGACCGGGTCACCGCGGTCCGGCACGAGGCGATCACGAGCATCCAACTGCGGGTGCGTACCACTCCGGTGCCCGGCTACGACGCGGCGGGGCACTCGCACCCGGCGCCCGCTTCGGCTGTGCAGACCCGGCTCCTGCCCTGGTGGAAGGCGAAGAACGCATGACGACCGACCAGGCGGCAGCCGCCGCCCCCGCAACGAGCCGTCCCGGGACGGCCGCCCGCCCCGTACGCGGCCTGCCCGCGCTGCTGGAGCGGCTGTTCACCGCCCTCACCGCGCGGCCGGTCTCCCTCTACGCGGCCTCGGTGCTGCGGATCGGCTACGGGCTGTGCTATCTCGCCTTCCTGCTGCGGGAGTTCACGCACCGGGACCAGATCTGGGGCCCGGACTCGCCGTGGACCCCGGCGCTGGCCAAGGAGTTGTTCCAGCAGACCGGCTGGTTCAGTTTCCTCACGGTCTCCGACAGCATGCTCTACTTCAACGCCTGCTACGTCTTCGCCCTGGTGGTCTGCGCGCTGTTCCTGCTCGGCTGGCGGACCCGGCTGACGTCGGTCCTGTTCGCGATGGTGGTGGCGGCCTTCCACGCGCGCGCCATCTTCATGACCGACGGCGGGGACAACCTGATCCTGCTGATGGCGCTCTACCTCACCTGCACCGCGTGCGGCCGCCGCTGGTCGCTCGACGCGCGCCGCACCGCGCGCCGGGAGCGCGGCGGGCCGCCGAGCCACTGGACGCTGTGGCAGGCGTCGAGTGACCTGTGGTCCCAGTTCGGCGCGGCCCGCGGCACTCTGGTCACGGCGCTGCACAACTGCGCCATGCTCGTCATCGCCGCCCAGGTCTGCCTGCTCTACGGCTCCGCGGGGCTGTACAAGGTGCAGGGCGTCTCCTGGCAGAACGGCACCGCACTGCACTACGTGATGAACCTCGACCTCTTCCGGCCGTGGCCCGCGCTCTCCGCGCTGGTCGACAGCCACCCGCTCTTCGTCGCCGTCGCCGGTTACGCGACCGTACTGATCCAAGTGGCGTTCCCGTTCGCCCTGTTCAGCCGGCTCAAGTACGTCCTCCTGGTGATGCTGCTCGGCATGCACCTGGGCATCGCGGTCCTGATGGGCCTGCCGATGTTCTCCGGTGCCATGCTCATCGCCGATGCGGCCTTCCTGCCGGACCGCTTCTACCTGGCCGTGGGACAGTACTGCCGCCGGGCGTTCCGCGGCCGGCCCGACAGCCCCGCGAAGGGGGCCGCTTCGGCGCCGTCGGCCGTCGTGCCGCCCCGGCCCGGTGGCGCTGAACTGGCCGGCCGGCGGTGACCAGTGCCGTACGCGCCAGGCCGGTGCTCGTGTACGACGGCGACTGCGCCTTCTGCTCGGCCTCCGTGCGGTTCGCCGAGCGGCACGTGCGCCCGCGCTGTGACATCGCACCGTGGCAGTCGGCGGACCTGGCCGCGTACGGCACCACCGAGCAGCGGGCCGGCTACGAAGTCCTGTGGGTGACACCGGCCGGCGCGGTGCACGGCGGGGCCCAGGCCCTCGCCCGGCTGCTGATGAGCGGGGGCCGGGGGTGGGCGGTGCCGGGCGCGCTGCTCACCCTCCCCCCGCTGCGCTGGATCGCACACGGCGGCTACCGCCTGATCGCGCGGAACCGGCACCGGATGCCGGGGGGCAGCGCGGCCTGCGCACTGCCCCCGCGCTGACCGCTGTCGGAAAACCGGCCACCGTGTGGAAACCGTTGACAAGCCGGTGACACGATTGCAACATGTCAATCGCAAAAACTTAGTCAATGAGCTCTCAATTCTTTGCATCCACCTGCAACTTCGCGGCAGAGCTCCGACCCGTTCAGCGCGCCCCCCACTCCCCCGTTCCGGCAGAACAGAGGACCCATGAAACGGAAGCAGCTCAGCAGACGGCTGATAGCCGGCCTGGTCACCGCCGGCCTGGCCGTCGCCGGACTCCTGCCGCTGTCGGCCTCCGCCGCCGCGGCCGACCGCCCCAACCTGTCCCTGGGAAAGACCGCCTCGGCGAGCGGCTCGATCGGCGAGTACCCCGCCCGCGCGGTCACCGACGGCAACCAGGCGACGTACTGGGAGAGCCCCAACAACGCGTTCCCGCAGTGGCTCCAGGTCGACCTCGGCGGCAACGCCACCGTCGACCAGGTCGTGCTCAAACTGCCCGCCTCCTGGGGTGCCCGCACCGAGGCCCTCAGCGTCCAGGGCAGCACCGACGGAAACAGCTTCAGCACCCTGTCCGGCTCGCTCGGCCGCACCTTCGACCCGGCCACCGCCAACACCGTCACCGTGGACTTCACCGCCGCGACCGTCCGGTACGTACGGCTGAACGTCACCGGCAACACCGGCTGGCCCGCCGCGCAGATATCCGAGTTCGAGATCCACGGCACCCCGGCAGACGATCCCGGAGATCCCGGTGACCCCGGTGACCCCGGCGACCCCGGCCCGGTCGACGGCACCGACCTCGCCCGCGGCAAGGCCGTCGAGGCGTCCTCCACGGCCCAGTCCTTCGTCGCGGCCAACGCCAACGACGGCCAGACCGGCACCTATTGGGAGTCCGGCGGATTCCCCTCGACCCTGACCGTGAAGCTCGGCGCTGACGCCGACATCACCGCGGTCGTGGTCAAACTCAACCCCGATCCGGTGTGGGGACCGCGGACCCAGAACTTCCAGATCCTCGGCCGCGGCCAGAGCGCCACCGGCTTCACCTCGCTCAAAGCCCGCGCCGACCACGCGTTCAGCCCGTCGGCCAACCAGAACACCGTGACCGTCCCGGTCACCGGCCGCGCCGCCGACGTCCAGCTGGCGTTCTTCGCCAACACCGGCGCTCCCGGCGGCCAGGTCGCCGAAGTGCAGGTCATCGGTGTCCCCGCCCCCAACCCCGACCTGACCGTCACCGCCGTGACCTGGACCCCCGCCGCGCCGGTGGAGACCGACACGGTCCGGGCCGCCGTCACCGTACGGAACATCGGTACCGCCACCGCCCCGGCCACCACCGTCAACGTCAGCGTCGGCGGACTGGTCGCGGGCAGCGCCCCGGTCGGCTCCCTCGCCGCCGGCGCCTCGGCCACCGTCTCCGCCGACCTCGGAAAGCGGCCGACGGGCAGCTACCCCGTGACCGCCGTGGTGGACCCGACCGACACCGTCATCGAGCAGGACAACGCCAACAACAGCTTCACGCCCACCGGCCAACTGGTCGTCGCCCAGGCCCCCGGCCCCGACCTGCAGGTCCTCGGCATCACCTCCAGCCCGTCGAACCCCGCCGTCGGCGCCGCCGTCTCCTTCACCGTCGCCGTGCACAACCGCGGGACCACCGCGTCCGGCGCCACCACCGTCACCCGGCTGGTGGCGGGCAGCACCACGCTCAACACCAACACCCCCTCGGTCGCGGCCGGTTCAACCGTGAACGTCAACGTCACCGGCACCTGGACCGCCACCAGCGGCGGCGCCACCCTGGTCGCCACCGCCGACGCCACCGGCCTCGTCACCGAGACCAGCGAGACCAACAACTCCTTCTCCCGCTCCATCGTGGTCGGCCGCGGCGCGGCACTGCCGTACGTGGAGTACGAGGCGGAAGCGGCCAGTTACCAGGGCACCCTGCTGGAGACCGACCCGCTGCGCACCTTCGGCCACACCAACTTCGCCACCGAGTCCTCCGGCCGCAAGTCGGTACGGCTCAACAGCACCGGCCAGTACGTGGAGTTCACCTCCACCAACCCCTCCAACTCGATCGTGGTGCGCAACTCCATCCCCGACGCCCCGGGCGGCGGCGGCATCGACGCCACCATCAGCCTCTACATCAACAACACCTTCGTCCAGAAGCTGGCCCTCTCCTCGAAGCACAGCTGGCTCTACGGCGACACCGACGGCCCCGAGGCACTCACCAACACGCCCCAGGCCGACGCCCGCCGGCTCTTCGACGAGTCGCACGCGCTGCTGAACACGACCTACCCCGCGGGCACCACGTTCCGCCTGCAGCGCGACTCCGGTGACACCGCGCAGTTCTACGTCATCGACCTGATCGACCTGGAACAGGTGGCGCCCCCGACGGCCAAGCCCGCCGAGTGCACCTCGATCACCGCGTACGGCGCGGTGCCCGACGACGGCATCGACGACACCGCCGCCATCCAGCGCGCCGTGACCGACGACCAGAACGGCGTCATCAGCTGCGTATGGATCCCGCCGGGCCAGTGGCGGCAGGAGAAGAAGATCCTCACCGACGACCCGCTCAACCGCGGCCAGTACAACCAGGTGGGCATCAGCAACGTCAGCATCCGCGGCGCGGGCATGTGGTACTCCCAGCTGTACACGCTCACCGAGCCGCAGAACGCGGTGGGCAGCATCAACCACCCGCACGAGGGCAACTTCGGCTTCGACATCGACAACAACACCCAGATCTCCGACATCGCCATCTTCGGCTCCGGCCGGATCCGCGGCGGCGACGGCAACGCCGAGGGCGGCGTGGGCCTCAACGGCCGCTTCGGCCAGAACACCAAGATCACCAACGTCTGGATCGAGCATGCCAACGTCGGCGTCTGGGTCGGCCGCGACTACGACAACATCCCCGATCTGTGGGGCCCCGCGGACGGCCTGCAGTTCAACGGCATGCGGATCCGCGACACCTACGCCGACGGCATCAACTTCACCAACGGCACCCGCAATTCGCAGGTCTTCAACTCCTCGTTCCGCACCACGGGAGACGACTCGCTGGCGGTCTGGGCCAACCGTTACGTCAAGGACCCGTCGGTCGACATCGCGCACGACAACCACTTCGTCAACAACACCATCCAGCTCCCCTGGCGGGCGAACGGTCTCGCGGTCTACGGCGGTTACGGCAACACCATCGAGAACAACCTGGTCTACGACACGATGAACTACCCCGCGATCATGCTCGCCACCGACCACGACCCGCTGCCGTTCTCGGGTCAGACCCTGATCGCCAACAACGGCATCTACCGCGGCGGCGGCGTCTTCTGGGGCGAGGCGCAGGAGTTCGGCGCCATCACCCTCTTCGCGGCCACCCGCGACATCACCGGCGTCACCATCCGGGACACCGACATCTCCGACTCCACCTACGACGGCATCCAGTTCAAGACCGGCGGCGGCACGATGCCGGGCGTCGCGGTCACCAACGTCACGATCGACAAATCCAACAACGGCGCCGGCATCCGCGCCCACGGCGGCGCCCGCGGCAGCGCCACCCTGACGAACGTGACCATCACCAACTCGGCTGACGGCAACATCGTGATCGAACCCGGCTCCGGCTTCACCATCACCGGATCCTGACCGCACGAGCGCACCCCCGTGGCCCCGGCGTGGAAGCACGCGCCGGGGCCACCACGGTCTCCGCGGGTCGCAGCAGGTCGTAGCAGGTCCCAGCGGCTCGCCGCGGCGGGTCCGGCGCCGGCGACCGGCCCCGGGCACGGGCGCGTCAGGTCAGGAGCGGGTCGTGCGGGGTGTCGCCGTGGGTCGCGACGGTGGGGGCGGTGGGGGCGTTGCCGTCGGCCGGAGAACTCACCGAGGGGACCCCGGCCGGCGCCGCCGCCCGGGCCGCCGGCGCCAGGGCGAGGCCCAGCGCACCGCCGCTGAGCAGCAGCGCGAGCAGTGCGGACGTGAAAGGCGTGTGCCGGCTCAAGTGGACCCCCTGCGGCTGGTCTCCGGTTGGCCCGTGATCCCCCGGGCCCGGCAAGTCTGCCCGCGCCGCGACCACCCCGGCAAGGGCCCTCACCCGGCGGGAAGCCCCTTGCCCTCCCGGCTCCGGCCGGGGAGCCTGACCTCATGATGGGGGCCTGGGTCATGTTCATCAGCGGCTGCACGATCGTGGGCCTCGCCACCCGGTCCTTCCGAGCAGCCCGGGAGCCCCGGGGAGCGTTCCCACGGGCGCCCCTCGGCCAGATCCTCCTCGGCGCCGGCCTCGCCCTCGACGGCGTCCCCCGGATCGCCGGCTGGTCCCCCGGCGTCGACTCGGCGGTGGCAGCCGCGGGCCTGCTGACCATCCTCGCCGGCGCCGCCCTCCAACTCCGCCGCCGCGCCCCGGAGAACTGATCCCCTCCGCCCGCCATCCGCCGCCCGCTGGTCCGAACGCCCGCCGGTCCGAACGCACGGCGGGGGCCTGGCGGGCCGGGGCGGCACCAGTGGCATTTCTCACGAAAGTGCCGCAAACGGAATCCATCGCTCCGCACGTACGTATTGTTTTGGGCTGAGCCGGAAAGGCAGGGAGAAAGGCAGGCACGATCTGACATGGGCGAAAGGCCGGCCGGTGCGCAGCCCCCGGAGGAGAAGCCGAAGGAACGGCTGCTCGACCTGAGCGTGCCCCAAGTGGCGGGCAGCGCCGTCGCGGCGGTCGTCGCCGCCAAGCTCGCGTCGAACCTCGGTGTCTACGGGACCATCCTGGGCGCCGGTGTGGTCAGCGCGCTCGGCACCTGCGGCGGATCCATCTTCCAGCACTTCTTCCGGCGTACCGGCACCCAGGTGCACAAGGTCGCCGCCCAGGCCAAGCCGAGGGCCCGCCTGGTGCGCCCGCACGCCCGCGGCGCCGGCCCGGCGACGGCCGCGGGCACCGCGCCGAAGGACCTGTTCGGAGCCCTCAGCCACGACGGGACGCGGACGCTCGGGACCCCGGAAGAGGACCGGACCCGTACCGCCGAAGCCGCCCACGCGGCCGACGCGGACCCCACGCGCCTGTTCCCGGCAGCCGACCCGGCGAAGATCCAGGTGGACGACCCCGGGGAGACCCGGTCGCTCGGCGTCACCGGCACGGGGGCCCTGCCGCTGGAAGAGTTCGGCGAGGCCACCGTGCACCGCGCCCGGACCCGCGTCCGCGGCTGGAAGCGCCCGCTGGTGGCGGTCCTTGTGGCCTTCGGCCTGACGATGGGCGGGATCACCGCCTACGAGGCGGTCGCCGGCGAGAACATCAGCGGGAACGGAAAGGGCACGACCATCGGCGACGCCTTCAAGGGCTCCCACTCCTCAGGCCACCGGCAGCACCAGCCCTCCACCGGCAGCACGACCACCCCGCCCACCAGCACCCCCGGCGGAACCGGCGACCCCCGGCCCACCCAGCGCCCGAACCCCGGCACCACCGACCCGTCCCGGACCGAACAGCCGACCCCGACCCCCACCCCGACACCCACCCAGCCGTCGACCCCGCCCCCGACCACAACCCCCAACCCCGGCACCACCGACGAGCCCACACCCTCCCCCACATCCCCCCCGAGCGCCTCCCTTCCCCCCTCCCCCGGCACCGGCAACAACTGAGCCCCGGCTCCGCCTATTTGACGACGGACAGCGGCAGCAGCTTCCGGCCCGTGGGGCCGATCTGAATGGATGTGTCCATCTGAGGGCATACGCCGCAGTCGAAGCAGGGGGTCCAGCGGCAGTCGTCCACCTCGGTTTCGTCGAGGGCGTCCTGCCAGTCCTCCCAGAGCCAGTCCTTGTCGAGGCCGGAGTCGAGGTGGTCCCAGGGGAGGACTTCCTCGGCGGTGCGCTCGCGGGTGGTGTACCAGGCGAGGTCGAGGCCGGCCGGCGGGAGGGCGGCGTCGCAGGCCTGGAGCCAGCGGCCGTAGGAGAAGTGCTCGCGCCAGCCGTCGAAGCGGCCGCCGGACTCGTAGACCGCCCGGATGACCGCGCCGACGCGGCGGTCACCGCGGGAGAGCAGGCCCTCGATGATGCCGGGCTTGCCGTCGTGGTAGCGGAAGCCGATGTTGCGGGCGTACTTGCGGTCGCCGCGGATGGCGTCCCGCAGCTTTTCGAGGCGCGCGTCGGTCTCCTCGACGCCGAGCTGCGGTGCCCACTGGAAGGGCGTGTGCGGCTTGGGGACGAAGCCGCCGATGGAGACGGTGCAGCGGATGTCGTTCTGCCCGGTGACCTCGCGGCCCTTGGCGATGACCCGCTTGGCCATCTCGGCGATCTGCAGGACGTCCTCGTCGGTCTCGGTGGGGAGCCCGCACATGAAGTAGAGCTTGACCTGGCGCCAGCCGTTGCCATAGGCGGTGGCGACGGTACGGATCAGGTCCTCCTCGGAGACCATCTTGTTGATGACCTTGCGGATGCGCTCGGAGCCGCCTTCGGGGGCGAAGGTGAGGCCGGAGCGGCGGCCGTTGCGGGTCAGTTCGTTGGCGAGGTCGATATTGAAGGCGTCGACCCGGGTGGAGGGCAGCGAGAGCCCGATCTTGTCCTCTTCGTACCGGTCGGCGAGGCCCTTGGCGATGTCGGCGATCTCGCTGTGGTCGGCGGAGGAGAGCGAGAGGAGACCGACCTCCTCGAAGCCGGTGGCCTTCAGCCCCGCCTCGACCATCTCGCCGATGCCGGTGATGGAGCGTTCCCGGACCGGGCGGGTGATCATGCCGGCCTGGCAGAAGCGGCAGCCGCGGGTGCAGCCGCGGAAGATCTCCACGGACATGCGTTCGTGCACGGTCTCGGCGAGCGGGACCAGCGGCTGCTTGGGGTACGGCCACTCGTCGAGGTCCATCACGGTGTGCTTGGAGACGCGCCACGGCACGCCGGAGCGGTTGGGCACGACGCGGGAGATGCGGCCGTCGGCGAGGTATTCGACGTCGTAGAAGCGCGGCACATAGACGCCGCCGGTCCTGGCGAGCCGCAGCAGCACCTCGTCACGGCCGCCGGGGCGGCCCTCGGCCTTCCAGGCGCGGACGACTTCGGTGATGGTGAGGACGGCCTGCTCGCCGTCGCCGATCACGGCCGCGTCGATGAAGTCGGCGATCGGCTCGGGGTTGAAGGCGGCGTGGCCGCCGGCCAGCACGATCGGGTCGTCCACGGTGCGGTCGGCGGCGGTGAGCGGGATGCCGGCCAGGTCGAGGGCGGTGAGCATGTTGGTGTAGCCGAGCTCGGTGGAGAAGCTGAGCCCGAAGACGTCGAAGGCGCGGACCGGGCGGTGGGCGTCGACGGTGAACTGCGGGACCCGGTGCTCGCGCATCAGCGCCTCCAGGTCGGGCCAGACGCTGTACGTGCGCTCGGCGAGGACGCCCGGCTGCTCGTTGAGCACCTCGTAGAGGATCATGACGCCCTGGTTGGGCAGGCCCACCTCGTACGCGTCCGGGTACATCAGCGCCCAGCGGACGTCCGCGCTGTCCCAGTCCTTGACGGTGGAGTTCAGCTCACCTCCGACGTACTGGATCGGCTTCTGTACGTGCGGGAGCAGCGCTTCCAGGCGCGGGAAGACCGACTCGACAGGCATCTCGGCGACTTTCATCAGCTGACGGGGGAGCATCCGCCCGGCCCGTGCGGGCCCCGGGTGAGGATGACCCTCAAGACTACCCGAGCGGCGCGGCTCGGCGTCCGCGCCGTCCACAGGGGCGGCCGGTAGGGGTGCCGGTGGGGGGTGCCGGGGGTTCAGACCGGCTGGTCGGCGGCCTGCCAGGCGGCGGGGAGTTCGGTTTCGACGGCGGTGGCGAGGTCGCGTTCGCGGTGGATCATGGCGTCGTACGGGGCGGGGTCCTCACCGGCCACGACGGCTTCGGCGCGCAGCGGGATCAGCGCGGTACGGCACAGGTAGCTGTCCTGGTGCTCGCCGAGGAGTTGCTGGATGGTCTTCATCCGGGTGGTGTGGGCGGAGGCGCGGGCGCCGAGGACGGGTTCGGCGGCTTCGCTGGAGTAGCGGGCGCGTTTGGCGTCCTTGCGGGCCTCGTGCAGGGCGGTGTCGCGGTCTTCGCCGGCGTCGAGGGCGAGGGCGCTTTCGACGGCGGCGCGCAGCCGGGCGTGGTCGCGGCGGACGGTCGCGGCGGCGGCTTCGGGGGCGGGGGCGTCGGCGGCGGGGCGCAGGTAGGGGGGCGCGGCGAGCAGGGCTTCCCAGGCGTCGAGGAGGGCGAAGTAGCGGGCGCCGTCGAGTTCACGGACCAGGGCGGTGTGGGCGTCGCCGGGGGTGGTGCCGGCGGGGGCGCGCAGGCGCGGGGCGCCGGCCGCGAGGGCGGGGGGCAGTTCGGCGAGGCGCTGGGCGAGGCGGTCGGCGAGGACTTCGCGGTCGCGCTCCAGGCCGAGCGCGGCGGCCAGCCACTTCAGCTCGGCGCCGAGCGGGTCGGTGGCCTGGCGGTCGAGTTCGCGGCCGAAGCTCTTCAGGGCGCTGCGGGCCCGGCGGGTGGCGACGCGCATGCGGTGGACGGCGTCCTCCTCGGCGCGGCGCACCGCGGGGTCGAGCGAGAGCAGGGCGGTGAGCTGGGCGTGCAGGTACGCGGTGGCGGTCTGGCCTGCGGTCTGCGGTACGGCGGGCGGCGCGGGCGGCTGGACCAGGCGGTCGCCGAGGGCGTGGGCGAGTTTGGAGGCGGAGCGGGAGCGGTGCAGACCGGCGGCGAGCAGGCGTTCCTCGACGGCGTCGAGCAGTTCGCCGCGGCCGGCCGGGCCGAGTTCGACCTCGGTCTCGGCCCAGGCGGGGCCGGGGGCCCAGCGCTGCGGGGGTGTGGCGCCGGTCCCGGAGCGGAGGTCGGCGTGGACGTCGTCGTAGGCGATCTCCGCGAGGGTCAGGCCGGCGGCGTCGAGCAGCAGGGTGCGGCGGCGTACGGTGCGCAAGCGTACGACCGGGCCGAGCGGGCGGGCCCTGACGAGGGCGGCGACCTCGGTGCGCAGGGCTTTGGGGGGCTTCGCGGTGGAGGAGCCGAGCGGGGCGTGCACCTCGGTGCGGGTGTCGGGGCGGGCGGTGGGGAGTTTGAGGTGCCAGCCCTCGTCCTGTCCGCCGGTGCGGCGGCGCAGCGTCACCCGGTGGGTGGCCAGGGCGAGGTCCGCGGTGTCGTAGTACACCGCGTCCAGCCGGTCCGCTTCGGGGCGGCGCACCTCGGCGACTCCGGGGAGCCCTTCGAACTCCACGAGGGCCCCCGGTGCTGCGGCCTCGTACTTCCGCTCGGTCTCCGCCAGCCGTTCGCCCATCCTCGGACGGTATGCCGCGATTCCGCTCCGGGCAATGCCTTGTCCCCCGCGTCGCCGCGGTTCTCTTCCAACCGGCACGGCCCCATTGCCGCCGTCCCCCAACCACCGGCCGGTGGCCGGCTGGTCGCGCAGTTCCCCGCGCCCCCAACGGGGCCGCGAGCCACTCCGCAGAACCCCAACCCCCCAAGGGGCGCGAGGAACTGCGCGACCAGCCACAACGACACCGCACCCCGCCACCGGACCAGAGGGGCAGTCACTGCCGCCCCCAAACCACCGGCCGGTGGCCGGCTGAGCGCGCAGTTCCCCGCGCCCCTGACGGGGCGGAGCCACTCCGCAGAAGGGGAGCGAGGAACTCCCGCCGCACCCCGCCACCGGGCCAGAGGAGCAGTCGCTGCCGTACCCGGTCACCGGGCGGAGCCACTCCGCAGCGTCAGGCTGACATGGGCCGCTGCATCTTTACCGACTGCAGGAGCCCTATGGCGATGAAATTGGCGAACATCGATGATCCGCCGTAGGAGACAAAGGGCAGGGGGATGCCCGCCACCGGCATGATCCCCAGGGTCATGCCGATGTTCTCGAAGGACTGGAAGGCGAACCACGCCACGATGCCGGCCGCCACGATCGTGCCGTAGAGGTCCGTCGCGTTGCGGGCGATCGAGCAGGCGCGCCAGAGGATCACGCCGACGAGGCTGACGATGACGACCGCGCCGACGAAGCCGAGTTCCTCGCCGGCCACCGAGAAGACGAAGTCCGTCTGCTGCTCGGGGACGAACTGCCCGGTGGTCTGGCTGCCGTGGAAGAGCCCCTTGCCGAGGAGCCCGCCGGAGCCGATGGCGATCCGGGCCTGGCTGGTGTTGTAGCCGACACCGGCCGGGTCGAGCGCCGGGTTGGCGAACGCGGCGAACCGGTCGATCTGGTACTTGTCCAGGATGCCGAGCTGCCAGACCAGCACCGCGCCGACGACCCCGGTGACGATCAGGCCGAAGACCCAGCGGGCGGACGCGCCGGAGGCGAGCAGCACGCCGAGCACGATCGCGGCGAGCACCATCACCGAGCCGAGGTCCGGCATCATCATGATGATCACCACGGGCAGCGCGGCCAGCGCGAGCGACTGGAGCACCGTGCGGTGGTCGGGGTGGAGGTTGTCGCCGGCGTCGACCCGGGCGGAGAGCACCATCGCCATGCCGATGATGATCGCGACCTTGACGAACTCCGACGGCTGGAGCGAGAAGCCGCCGCCGATCACGATCCAGGAGTGCGCGCCGTTGACGGTGGAGCCGAGCGGGCTGAGCACCGCGAGGATGCCGAGGATCGACAGCGCGTAGAAGAACGGCACGATGGTCCGCATGCGGTGGTGCCCTATGGCCATCGCGCCGATCGCCAGGCCCGCGCCGATCCCGGCGTTCATCACATGGCGGAGCAGGAAGTAGTACTGGTCGCCGTGGGTGAGGTTGGTGCGGTTACGGGTCGCCGAGTAGACCAGCAGGGTGCCGATCGCGCAGAGCAGCAGCGTGGCGAAGAGCAGCACCCAGTCCATCCGGCGGAACACCGAGTCCCGGGCGAAGATCTTGCCGAGGGTGGACTTCTCCGGGCTGAACCGCCGGACGGCATACGTAGGGGCGCTCATGTCCAGGACTTCCTGCCGTAGAGCAGCCGCTCGGTGCTGGTCGGGGTGAGGGCGGCGAGCGCCGGTCCGGTGTACCCCGCGGGCTGCGGGCCGTCACCGGCGGTCAGCACCGTGCCGGGGCCGGTGTACGCGGCCTGGACGACCGCGCCGTCCGCGGAGATCTTCGGCAGCGCGGTGACCGGCTTGGGCATGATGCCGTTCTTCGGGTCGATCTGGGTGCCGTCCTTCTGGATGCCGTACATGGCCTCGTAGATCCGGCGGACCGCGGTACCGGCGCCGCCGGAACCCGTACCGGCCTGCGAGATCGTCATCACGATCGTGTAGTCCTTGGTGTACGTGGTCAGCCAGGAGGTCGTCTGCTTGCCGGAGACCTCGGCGGTACCGGTCTTGGCGTGCAGGGTGATCTTGTCCTGCGGCCAGTTGAGGAACTTCCAGTTGGCGGTACCGTCGGTGACCACGCCCGCGGTGGCCTTGTCGATGTCCTTGATGGTCTGCGCGTTGTCCGGCAGCTTGCCGACGACCTTCGGCTTGATCGGGGTGACCGTCTTGCCGTCGGGGCTCACCACGGCCTTCCCTATGGTCGGCTGGTAGAGCGTGCCGCCGTTGCCGAGCGCCGCGTAGATCCGGGCCATCTGGATCGGGGTGACGAGCGTGTCGCCCTGGCCGATCGCGTAGTTGACGGAGTCACCGGCGCGCAGCACGTAGCCGTCGGTGCAGTTCTCCCGGGCGATGTTGGTGGCCAGCGACTGGTCGGACTTCTTGGCGGTCTTCTTGACCTTGCACCAGTAGTCCTTGTTGGCGTCGTAGTACTGCTGCTTCCACTCCCGGTCCGGGACCCGGCCGGTGACCTCGCCGGGCAGGTCGACGCCGGTCTTGGCGCCGAGCCCGAACTGGTGGGCGGTCTTGTAGAAGAAGTCCTTGGGGTGCTTCGGGTCGGTGCCGCCGTCCTTCAGCCACTCCTTGTACGCGATGCCGTAGAAGACGGTGTCGCAGGAGACCTCCAGGGCGCGGCCGAGCGAGATGTCGCCGAAGCTCTCGCCCTCGAAGTTCTTGAAGAGCTGCGAGCCGATGGTCATCGACGAGGTGCAGGGGTAGCCGCCGTCCATCGGGTAGCCGGCGTTGACCGCGGCCGAGGTGGAGACCACCTTGAAGGTGGAGCCGGGGGCGGACTGGCCCTGGATCGCCCGGTTGAGCAGCGGGTAGTTGGAGGACTTCTCGGTGAGCTGCTTGTAGTCCTTGGCGGAGATGCCGCCGACCCAGGCGTTGGGGTCGTAGGTCGGCTCGCTCGCCATGGCGATGACCTGACCGGTGTGGTTGTCCATCACCACGGCCGCACCCGAGTCGGCCTTGTAGTTCTCGCCGGTGATGGTGTCGAAGGTCTTGCGGGCTTCCTTCATCGCGTTGTCGAGCTGCTTCTCGGTGACCGCCTGCACCTTGGCGTCGATGCTGGTGACCAGCGTGTCGCCGGGGGTCGCCGGGGTGTCGCCCGCCTTGCCGATGACCCGGCCGAGGTTGTCCACCTCGTAGTTGGTGACGCCGGCCTTGCCGCGCAGCTGCGCGTCGTAGGTGCTCTCCAGGCCGGAGCGGCCGATCTGGTCGGAGCGCAGCAGCGGGGTGGAGGTCTTCTCCGACGCGGTCAGCTCGGCGTCGGTGACCGGCGAGAGGTAGCCGAGCACCTGCGCGGTGTTGGCCTTGTCCGGTGCCGGGTAGCGGCGTACGGCGGTGGGTTCCGCGGTGATGCCGGGGAAGTCCTCGCGCCGCTCCATGATCTGCAGCGCCTGCTGGGTGGTGGCATCGTCGGTGATCGGGATCGGCTGGTACGGCGAACCGTTCCAGCACGGCTTCGGTGTGCGGGCGTCGCAGAGCCGTACCTTGTCGAGCACTTCCTGGGTGTCCATGCCGAGCACGCCGGCCAGCCGGGTGAGGACGGCCTTGCCGTCGTCGGCCTGCTTGAGCAGGTCGGTACGGCTGGCCGAGACCACCAGGCGGGTCTCGTTGTCGGCGAGCGGCACACCGCGGTCGTCGAGGATGGCGCCGCGGACGGCGGGGGTGACGACCTGCTGGATGTGGTTGCTCGCGGCCTTCTGGTCGTACTCCTGGCCGTTGCGGATCTGCAGGTACCACAGCCGGCCGCCGAGGGTCAGCAGCAGGGAGACCGCGAGGATCTGCAGGATGACCAGGCGGATGGTGACCCGGGTGTTCCTGCCGGTGTCCGGGATGTTGCTCATCTAGCGCCGCGCTCCCCTGGCCGGTGAGGTGAACTTGACCATCTTCCCGGCGCGTCCGAACAGGCCGCGCTGTGGGGCGAGTCCGCTCTTGGCGGTCTTCATACGGTTCCGGCCGCGGCCGAGGCCGCCCATGCCGCCGCCCAGGCCGCCGAAACCGGCCGGGTCCTCGGCGAGCGGGTCGTTGTCGAAGCGGCGGGCCAGCGCCAGCACCAGGGGGACGACGAAGGGGGCGAGCAGCAGGTCGTACAGGGCGGCGGTGAAGACCAGCTTCACCAGACCGACATGGGCGCCCGCCTGGTCGCCGACCAGGCCGCCGACACCGGCGTAGAGCAGGGTGGTGCCGATGGCGGCGCAGATGACCACCATCATCGGCCCGGCGGCGCTGCGCAGTTGGCCGTGGTCCGGTTTGGCGAGGCCGGCCAGGTAGCCGATCACGCACAGCACCAGGGCGTAGCGGCCGACCGCGTGGTCCGCGGGGGGTGCGATGTCGGCGAGCAGGCCGGCGAAGAACCCGACCAGGCAGCCGCCCACATGGCCGTAGGCGAGGGCGAGGCCGAGCACGGTCAGCAGCAGCAGGTCGGGCACCGCGCCCGGCAGGTGCAGCCGGGCCAGCACGCTGACCTGGGCGACCATGGCGATGACCACCAGGACGGTGGAGAGCACGATCCGTTTGAGGCGCATGGGTCAGCCCCCGCTGGTGGTGGTCGGGGTGGGTTCGTCGCCGAGTGTCACGTTGTAGTTCTGCACGCTGTCGTCCGGGGTGGCACCGCCGGACGGGGTGTCACTCGGGGTGGCGCCACCGGAGGGGGTGCCCGAGGGGGTGGTCCTGGGCTTGGGTTTGGCCTTGGCCGACGTGGCCGGCCGCGGCGGCAGCACGCTGTCGCGCGGGTCGGTGCGCGGGCCCACCACCACGACGCC
The DNA here is from genome assembly GCF_036227265.1 of Streptomyces sp. NBC_01476. Taxonomy (NCBI): domain Bacteria; kingdom Bacillati; phylum Actinomycetota; class Actinomycetes; order Kitasatosporales; family Streptomycetaceae; genus Streptomyces; species Streptomyces sp. NBC_01476. Next base: position 2,628,283 of record NZ_CP109446.1, read on the forward strand.
GACGATGTCCAGCTTGGTGAAGCTGACGAACGGCTGGACCTGCACGGTCTTGGTGAGGTTGCCGCCGGACGGGTCGACGCTGATGATCCTGCCGACCGGTACGCCCGCCACGAACGGCTTGCCGGCCTCCGAGCCGAAGGTGACCAGCCGGTCGCCGTCGTGCACATTGGCCTTGCCGTTGAGCAGTTGCACCCGCATCGGCCGGTTGCCCTGGCCGGTGGCGAAGCCCAGCTCCATCGACTTCTCCAGCCGGGTGCCGACGGTGAAGTCCGGGTCGTTGGCGAGCAGCACGGTGGCGGTGGACGGGCCCACGGTGGTGACCCGGCCGACGAGTCCGTCGCCGTTGATGACGGTCATGTCGCGGGCGATGCCGTCGTTGCTGCCGGCGTCGATGGTGACGGTCCAGGAGAAGCCCTGGGCCGCCCCTATGGCGATGATCTGCGCGCCCTTGATGGTGTACTGGCCCGCGCCGGCCGTCTTGAGCATCTTGTCGAGTTCCGCGGCCCGGTTCCGGGTGATGTCCTTGCTGCCGAGCTGCTGCTTGAGGGTCTCGTTCTCGCGTTCCAGCCGGCTGATGGTGCCACTGCGGTCGCCGGAGTCGCGTACCGCGTCTATGGCGTTGCCCACCGGGTCCACCGCGCCGGCCACACTCTTCTCCACCGGCCCGAAGACGGACTGCGCCGCCTGCCGGGGCCGGTCCAGGGGCGAGTTCTCACCGCCCCGGATGTCCATGGTGATCAGCGCGAACGCCACCACCACCAGCAGTACCAGCAGCAGCCGGCTCTCCTTTGTGTCCCTCACGGGCGCCAGTCCGTGCCTTCCTCATCGGACCCGCCGCCGCTGGGGGCCGCGGCCGGTCGGAACTAGTGTGCGGGGTACGGCCGGCGGGCGTGGCGGTGGGGTGCGCGCGGCGGCCGGCCCGGCCGGTTCATCTGCGGGGCGCGGCGTCGAGGACCTGCTGGAGCGCCTCGAACTCTTCAACGCACTTGCCGGCGCCGAGCGCCACGCAGTCCAACGGTGATTCTGCGATGTGGATCGGCATGCCCGTCTCATGGCGCAGCCGCTCGTCCAGGCCGCGCAGCAGCGCGCCGCCGCCGGCCAGCACGATGCCGCGGTCCATGATGTCGCCGGAGAGCTCCGGCGGGCACTTGTCCAGGGTGGTCTTCACCGCGTCCACGATCGCGTTGACGGGTTCCTCGATGGCCTTGCGGACCTCGCCCGCCGAGATGACCACGGTCTTGGGCAGGCCGCTGACCAGGTCGCGGCCACGGATCTCGGTGTGCTCCTCCTGCTCCGGCCTGGAGTCGAAGGCGGAGCCGATGGTCAGCTTGATCTGTTCGGCGGTACGTTCGCCGAGCAGCAGGCTGTACTCCTTCTTGATGTGCTGGATGATCGCGTTGTCCAGCTCGTCGCCGGCCACCCGGATGGACTGGGCGGTGACGATGCCGCCGAGGCTGATGACCGCGACCTCGGTGGTGCCGCCGCCGATGTCGACCACCATGTTGCCGGTGGCCTCGTGCACCGGGAGCCCGGCGCCGATCGCGGCCGCCATCGGCTCCTCGATGATGTGCACGGTACGGGCGCCGGCCTGGGTGGCGGCCTCGATGACGGCACGGCGCTCCACACCGGTGATGCCCGAGGGCACGCAGACCACGACCCGCGGGCGGACCATGTAGCGGCGGCGGTGGATCTTGAGGATGAAGTAGCGCAGCATGCGCTCGGTGATCTCGAAGTCGGCGATCACGCCGTCCTTCAGGGGCCGTACCGCCACGATGTTGCCGGGGGTGCGGCCGATCATCTTCTTGGCCTCGGAGCCGACCGCCAGGATGCCGCCGGTGTTGGTGTTGACCGCCACGACGGACGGCTCGTTCAGAACGATCCCGCGGCCCCTGACGTACACCAGCGTGTTGGCGGTCCCGAGGTCGACAGCCATATCACGGCCGATGAACGACATGTTGTTCGCCATGTGGATACGTCTGGCCTTCCCGAGCGTGGGGCGGAGGTTCCATCGTAGTCGCGCTGTGCGCAGCGCGGTGTCGGGGTTCCGACGCCATTGTCATCAGAACACACAGCGGACCTCAGTAAGGGTGACGCTGTGTCGGTGTGTTTGGTTCCGTTACGCCAGACCGGGGAAGAACAGCTTGATCTCCCGTTCCGCGGATTCCGCGGAGTCGGAGGCGTGCACCAGATTCTCCCGCACGATGGTCCCGAAGTCGCCCCGGATCGAGCCGGGCGCGGCGACGATCGGATCGGTCGGGCCGGCCAGCGCGCGTACCCCCTCGACCACCCGCTCGCCCTCGACGACCAGCGCCACCGCCGGCCCTGACGCCATGAACTCCACCAGCGGCTCGTAGAACGGGCGGCCCACGTGCTCGGCGTAGTGCTGTTCCAGCAGCGGGCGGTCCAGGACCCGCAGTTCCAGCGCGCTGATCGTCCAGCCGGCCTTCCGCTCGATACGGCTGACCAGTTCACCGATCAGACCGCGGCGAACGGCGTCCGGCTTGAGAAGGACGAGGGTGCGCTGGGACACGATACGGCTCCTGATGGCGTAAGACACGTGCGGATGTGCGAGTGCGGATGCGGGTGTGGGGCGAGCCTAACCGTCAGGCCGCTGTCGCCGTATGGCGGGCCCTGATCTCGTCGATCTTGCGGCCGTAGTGGATGGACGCCCACCACAGCGCGGCGAAGATGACACCGAGGATGAACATCGTACCGACCACGAAGCCGCTGGCGATCAGGCCGATCTGCAGCGCCCAGCCGACGGCCAGCGCACCCGGCCGGGTGACCGCCCCGCACAGCAGGACGCACAGCGCCATCGCGATGCCGCAGACCGTCCAGACCGTGCCCTGGGACAGGTCGGGGTGCTTCATCGCGACCAGCCCGGCGAACCCGATGACGAAGAACTCCCCGATCAGCGTGCTCGAACACAGCGTCCGCATGGTCCGCCCTCCTTCACTTGCCGCTCCTTCGCCGGCCCAGCAGCAGCCGGGCCTCTCCGACGGTGACCACGGAGCCGGTGACCAGTACCCCGGCCCCGGCGTACTCGCCCTCGTCCTCGGCGAGCGTGATGGCCGCCTCCAGCGCGTCGTCGAGCCGCGGTTCGACCTGCACCCGGTCGGTGCCGAAGACCTCGACGGCCAGGGCGGCCAGCGTGTCCACGTCCATCGAACGGGGGGTGGAGTTGCTGGTGACGACGACCTCGGCGAGGACCGGTTCGAACGCCTCCAGCAGGCCGCGTACGTCCTTGTCACCGCTGGGGCCGACCACGCCCACCAGATGGGTGAAGCCGAAGACCTCGCCGATGGCGGCCGCGGTGGCCTGCGCGCCGCCCGGGTTGTGGGCGGCGTCCAGCACCACGGTGGGGCTGCGGCGGACCACTTCGAGCCGGCCCGGTGAGGTGACACTGGCGAAGGCGGCGCGGACGGTGTCCACGTCGAGGGTGCGCTCGTGCTCACGGCCGATGCCGAAGAACGCCTCGACGGCGGCCAGCGCGAGGACCGCGTTGTGCGCCTGGTGCTCACCGTGCAGCGGCAGGAACACCTGCTCGTACACGCCGCCGAGCCCGCGCAGGGTCAGCATCTGGCCGCCGACCGCGACCTCGCGCCGCACCACGCCGAACTCCATGCCCTCGCGGGCCACCGTGGCGCCCACCTGGGCGGACCGCTCCAGCAGGACCTTCGCCGCGTCGGCGGGCTGCTGGGCGAAGACCGCGGTGGCGTCCTTCTTGACGATGCCGGCCTTCTCGGCCGCGATCTCGGCGGTGGTGCCGCCGAGCCGGTCGGTGTGGTCGAGCGAGATCGGGGTGACCACGGCGACCTGGCCGTCCACCACATTGGTGGCGTCCCAGGAGCCGCCGAGCCCGACCTCGACGACGGCGACGTCCACCGGGGCGTCCGCGAAGGCCGCGTAGGCCATCGCCGTGATCACCTCGAAGAAGGAGAGCCGGTGCGGTTGGCCGTCGTCCACCAGACCGATGTACGGCTGGAGGTCGCGGTAGGTCTCGATGAAGCGCTCGGCGCTGATCGGGGTGCCGTCCAGGCTGATCCGCTCGGTGACCGACTGGACATGCGGGCTGGTGTAGCGGCCGGTGCGCAGTTCGAAGGCGAGCAGCAGCCGCTCGATCATCCGGGCGGTGCTGGTCTTGCCGTTGGTGCCGGTGATGTGGATCGCCGGGTACGCGCGCTGCGGGTCGCCCAGCAGGTCCATCAGCGCGCTGATCCGGACGAGTGAGGGCTCCATCTTCGTCTCGGGCCAGCGGCCGAAGAGCTCCTCCTCGACGGCCCGCAGTTCCCGGTCGACCTCGGGGTCGGTGGGCCGGCCCGGCACGTCGTCCTCGGGCGCCGGCGGGGCGACGGTGGCCCGCAGCGTACGGCTGCCGGCCTCGATGACGGCCATGTCCGCCTCGCGGACCGTCCCGTCGGTACCGTCGGCACCGTCGTCGTCGGCACCGTCGTACCCGTCGGTACCGTCGTCGTGACCGGCCTGGTGGGCGGCGTCGTAGTCGATCTCCTCGGAGGCACGGTCGGCGGGATCGCCGCCGAAGGTGTCGTCCGGGAAGTCGTCGTCGTAACGATCGTCGCTGGGGGGGTTGCTCACGTCGTCCAGTCTACGGATGCGGGCCCGGGCCCAGGGCCCGGGCCCAGGGGGCCCTCAGGAGCGGCTCACGCCTCGGGCAGCGCCGCCAGCTGCGCGCCGATCCTGGCGATGTCCGCCTCGGCCGCCGCCAGCCGGGTGCGGATCCCCGCCACGACCGGCTCCGGCGCCTTGGCCAGGAACCCTTCGTTGCCGAGCTTCCGCTCCGCCTGCTCCTTCTCCTTCTCGGCCAGGCCGAGGTCCTTGCTGAGCCGCTTGCGCTCGGCCGCCACGTCGATGGTGCCGGACAGGTCGAGCGCCACCGTCACCCCGGCCACCGGCAGCGTCGCGGTGGCGTGGAAACCCTCGGCGGCCGGCTGGAGCCGCAGCAGCTGCCGGATGGCGTCCTCGTGCGGCGCCAGCAGGCTGCCGTCCAGCGTCAGCAGGGCCGGGACCCGCTGGCCCGGCTGGAGGCCCTGGTCGGAGCGGAACCGGCGGACCTCGGTGACCACCCGCTGCACCTCGGCGATCTCCGCCTCGGCCGCGGCATCACGGAAGCCGCTGTCCTTCGGCCAGTCGGCGAGCACCAGGGTCTCCCCGCCGGTGAGGGTGGTCCACAGCGTCTCGGTGACGAAGGGCACCACCGGGTGCAGCAGCCGCAGCATCACGTCGAGCACCTCGCCGAGCACCCGGCCGGAGACCCGCGCTGCCGGTCCGCCCTTGATGAAGGTGGTCTTGGAGAGCTCGACGTACCAGTCGAAGACCTCGTCCCACGCGAAGTGGTAGAGCGCGTCGCTGAGCTTCGCGAACTGGAAGTCGTCGTAGTACGCGTCGACTTCGGCGACCACGGTGTTCAGCCGGGACAGGATCCACCGGTCGGCCGGGGCGAGTTCGGCCGCGGCCGGCAGCGGCCCTTGAACGCTGGCACCGTTCATCAGCGCGAACCGGGTGGCGTTCCAGATCTTGTTGGCGAAGTTGCGGGACGCCTTGACCCAGTCCTCGCCGATCGGCACGTCCGCGCCCGGGTTGGCGCCGGAGGCCAGGGTGAAGCGGACGGCGTCGGAGCCGTAGGCGTCCATCCAGTCCAGCGGGTCGACCGAGTTGGGGTTGGACTTGGACATCTTCTTGCCGTGCTCGTCCCGGACCAGGCCGGTGAGCGCGATGGTGTGGAACGGCGGCACGTCGTCCATCGCGTACAGGCCGAACATCATCATCCGGGCGACCCAGAAGAAGATGATGTCGTGGCCGGTGAGCAGCACATCGGTCGGGTAGAACTTCTCCAGTTCGGGTGTCCGGTCCGGCCAGCCGAGGGTGGAGAAGGGCCACAGCGCCGAGGAGAACCAGGTGTCCAGGACGTCGGACTCCTGGGTCCAGCCCTCGCCCGTGGGAGCCGGGTCGTCCGGGCCGAGGCAGAGCTCCTCGCCGTTCGGCCCGTACCAGACCGGGATGCGGTGGCCCCACCACAACTGGCGCGAGATCGTCCAGTCGTGCATGTTGTCGACCCAGTCGAAGTACCGCTTGGCCATCTCCGGCGGGTGGATCGTCACCCGGCCGTCGCGCACCGCGTCGCCCGCGGCCTTCGCCAGCGGCGCGACCTTGACCCACCACTGCAGCGACAGCCGCGGTTCGACGGTGGTGTGGCAGCGCGAGCAGTGGCCGACCGAGTGGACGTACGGGCGCTTCTCGGCGACGATCCGGCCCTCTTCGCGCAGCGCCCCGACAATCGCCGAGCGCGCCTCGAAGCGGTCCAGGCCCTGGAACGGCCCGTGCACGGTGATGACCGCGCGCTCGTCCATCACCGTGATGGACTCCAGGCCGTGCCGCTGCCCGATCGCGAAGTCGTTGGGGTCGTGGGCCGGGGTGACCTTGACCGCGCCGGTGCCGAACTCCGGGTCCACATGGGCGTCCGCGACCACCGGGATGGTGCGGTCGGTGAGCGGCAGTGCGATCTGCCTGCCGACCAGGTGCCGGTAGCGCTCGTCGTCCGGATGGACGGCGACCGCGGTGTCACCGAGCATCGTCTCGGCGCGGGTGGTCGCCACGACGACCGAGTCGTCGCCGTCGCCGTACCGGATCGAGACCAGTTCGCCGTCGTCGTCCTGGTACTCCACCTCGATGTCGGAGATGGCGGTCAGACAGCGCGGACACCAGTTGATGATCCGCTCGGCCCGGTAGATCAGGCCGTCCTCGTAGAGCTTCTTGAAGATGGTCATGACGGCCCGGGACAGGCCCTCGTCCATCGTGAAGCGTTCCTTGGACCAGTCGACGCCGTCGCCGAGCCGGCGCATCTGGCCGAGGATCCGGCCGCCGTACTCTTCCTTCCACTGCCACACCCGCTCGACGAACGCCTCCCGGCCGATGTCCTGGCGGGACTTGCCCTCGGCGCCGAGCTGCTGCTCGACCTTGTTCTGGGTGGCGATGCCGGCGTGGTCCATGCCGGGCAGCCAGAGCGACTCGTAACCCTGCATGCGCTTGCGGCGGGTCAGCGCGTCCATCAGCGTGTGCTGGAAGGCGTGCCCGAGGTGCAGCGTGCCGGTGACGTTCGGCGGCGGGATGACGATGGTGTACGGCGGCTTCTCGCTCTTGGCGTCGGCCTCGAAGTACCCGCGCTCCACCCAGCGCTCGTACAGCGGCCCCTCTACCTCGGCCGGTGCGTACTGCGTCGGCAGGTCGGGGGTGCTGTTCGGCCCGCGGTCGGGGCGCTGAGTGTTGTCGGTCACGACACCGATTCTACGGGGGCGGACCGGGCTGTTACGAACCAGTTGCTCCCCCGGCGTAAAGACGGGGTAAGTCATCGGCAAGGATGTCCCCACACGTTAACGGAGGGGACGTACCCATGAGTTTCAACCAGCCGCCGCCCAACCCGTACGGGCAGCAGCCGCAGGGGGACGGCTACGGCCAGCCGCAGCAGCCCGGCTACGGCGCGCCCGGCGGCTACGGTCAGCCGCAGCCGCCGCAGGGCCAGCCGCAGCCGCAGCCCGGTTACGGCTACCCGCAACCGCAGGCGCCGGCCCCGGGCCCGTACGGGCAGGTACCCCCGCAGCAGCCGGCGTACGGGCAGCAGCCCGGCTACGGCTACGGCCAGCCGCCGGTGCCGCCGCAGCAGCAGGGCGGCAAGGGCAAGCGGATCGGGATCATCGTGGGCGCCGTCGTCGTGGTGGTCGCGGTCGTCGTGGGCGTGGTGATCGCCACCGGCGGTGACGGCGGCAGCGGCGGCCTCGCCAACGACGGCAAGAAGTACAAGCTGACCACGCCGGAGACCGTGGCGACCGACTACAAGAAGAGCAGTGACGCGGACGCGTCCGACGACGGCTTCGACGACGATGACGTCGCGCTGCTCACCAAGCTCGGCATGTCCGACCCGCAGCGGGTGCAGGCCGGCTACATGCAGGGGTCGGAGACGACAGGAAAGCTGCTGTCGTTCAGCGGGGCCTGGGGCACCATCAAGGACCCGAAGAAGGTCGCCGACGGGATGATGGCGCAGGCCCGGGCCGGCGCCACCAAGGACGACAGCGACGGCTCCAAGACCGAACTGGTCGGCGGCATCCAGACGTTGCACCCGGCCGGGGCGGACGACGCGGTGGTGGAGTGCCAGACCGCGAAGGTCACCGACTCCGAGTCGCCGAAGGCGTTCGAGGTGACCATCTGCCTGTGGGCGGACTACAGCACGGTCGGCACCGTGACGCCGCTCGACCTCTCGGCCGCCATCGGCGGCACCCCCGGCCTGTCCGCCCAGGACACCGCGGACCTGCTCGCGAAGGTCCGCAAGGACACCCGGGTGGAGATCAAGTAACCGCCGCACGGCACAGCGAAGGGGCGCCCGGTCCGCGATGGACCGGACGCCCCTTCTCCGTACACCGGCTGTGGGCCCGGGGCCGGACGGGCCTGGGGTCAGGCGCTCTTCTGCTCGCCCTTGCCGACGATCCGCGGCTCACGCGGTACGAGCGTCGGGTTGACGTTGGAGTGCACCACGTCCGCGGTGATGACGACACGGGCCACGTCCTTGCGGGACGGCACCTCGTACATCACCGACTGCAGTACCTCTTCCATGATGGCGCGCAGGCCACGGGCGCCGGTCTGCCGCAAGATCGCCTGGTCGGCGATGGCCTCCAGCGCCTCGCGCTCGAACTCCAGCTCCACGCCGTCGAGTTCGAAGAGCTTCTGATACTGCTTCACCAGCGCGTTGCGCGGCTCGACCAGGATCTGCAGCAGTGCCTCGCGGTCGAGGTTGTGCACATTGGTGATGACCGGGAGGCGGCCGATGAACTCCGGGATCATCCCGAACTTCACCAGGTCCTCCGGCATGATCTCGGAGAACTGGTTCGCCATGTTCAGCTCGCGCTTGGAGCGGATGGTCGCGCCGAAGCCGATGCCCTTGGCGCCCGCCCGGGCCTCGATGATCTTCTCCAGGCCGGCGAAGGCGCCGCCCACGATGAAGAGCACGTTGGTGGTGTCGATCTGGATGAACTCCTGGTGCGGGTGCTTCCGCCCGCCCTGCGGCGGCACCGACGCGGTGGTGCCCTCCAGGATCTTCAGCAGCGCCTGCTGGACGCCCTCGCCGGAGACATCGCGGGTGATCGACGGGTTCTCGCTCTTGCGGGCGACCTTGTCGATCTCGTCGATGTAGATGATGCCGGTCTCGGCCTTCTTGACGTCGTAGTCCGCCGCCTGGATCAGCTTCAGCAGGATGTTCTCGACGTCCTCACCGACATAGCCCGCCTCGGTCAGCGCGGTGGCGTCGGCGATGGCGAACGGCACGTTCAGCATCCGGGCCAGCGTCTGCGCCAGCAGGGTCTTGCCGGAGCCGGTGGGGCCGAGCAGCAGGATGTTGGACTTCGCCAGCTCGATGGCGTCGTCGTGGCCGGGACGCCCGCTCTCCCCCGCCTGGACCCGCTTGTAGTGGTTGTAGACCGCGACCGAGAGGGCCTTCTTCGCCGGCTCCTGGCCGACGACGTAGCTCTCCAGGAACTCGTAGATCTCCCGCGGCTTGGGCAGGTCCTCCCAGCGCACCTCGGAGGACTCGGCGAGCTCCTCCTCGATGATCTCGTTGCAGAGGTCGATGCACTCGTCGCAGATGTACACACCCGGGCCTGCGATGAGCTTCTTCACCTGCTTCTGGCTCTTTCCGCAGAACGAGCACTTCAGCAGGTCTCCACCGTCACCGATGCGTGCCACGAGGTGTTTCCCCTTCGCCTGGGATCCGCCGGCCTTCAACGGAGCCTGGTGCTTCTCTCATCGACGGTACCTTGCCGCGGCCCCCGTGTGGGCCCCCCTTGGACGTACTCGTCTGCGAGTCCCAAGGAGGGTCCACCGGTGGGCGGCGGACCCGCACCGATCCGTCAGACGTTCACGGAGGTCTTGCGGGTGGACACGATCTGGTCGACCAGACCGTACGCGAGCGACTCCTCGGCGGTGAGGATCTTGTCCCGCTCGATGTCGTCGCGGATCTGCTCGATCGGCGTGGTGGAGTGCTTGGCCAGCATCTCCTCCAGCTGCTGCCGCATCCGGATGATCTCGTTCGCGGCGATCTCCAGGTCGGACACCTGACCGCGGCCGGTCTCACTGTACGGCTGGTGGATGAGCACCCGGGCATTGGGCAGCGCCATCCGCTTGCCGGGGCTGCCGGCCGCCAGCAGGACCGCCGCCGCCGACGCCGCCTGGCCCATGCAGACCGTCTGGATGTCGGGCTTCACGAACTGCATGGTGTCGTAGATGGCGGTCAGCGCGGTGAAGGAGCCGCCGGGGCTGTTGATGTAGACCGAGATGTCCCGGTCGGGGTCCATCGACTCCAGGCACAGCAGCTGGGCCATGATGTCGTTGGCGGAGGTGTCGTCGATCTGCACCCCGAGGAAGATCACGCGCTCCTCGAAGAGCTTCGCGTACGGGTCGTACTCGCGTACGCCCTGCGAGGTGCGCTCGACGAAGCGCGGGATGATGTAGCGGGCCTCGGCGCCGAACACACCGGGCCGTTCGGCCTCGGTGCGCTCGTACAGGCCGCTGCCGGGGAAGTTCATGGGGTTCACGTCCACCGTCCTGGTGATGAAAGTCTTCGAGTGATCTGCGGGCCGCTGGGCTTGCCGGTGGCTTCCGGTGGCCGGGGGTTGCGGCTCAGGCCGCCGGGCCGCCGGCGCCGGTGCCGCCGCCGCCCGGCACGTGTGCGGCGGAGAGCATCACGCCGTCCAGCAGGCCGTACTCCTGGGCCTCCTCGGCGGAGAACCAGCGGTCGCGGTCGGAGTCCTTGGTGATCTGCTCGAAGGTCTGGCCGGAGTGCTGGGCGATCAGCTCGGCCATCCGGCGCTTGGTGTGCAGCAGCTGCTCGGCCTGGATCTTGATGTCGGTGGCCGAGCCGCCGAGGCCGGCGGAGGGCTGGTGCATCAGGATGCGGGTGTTCGGCAGCGCGAACCGCTTGCCGGGGGTGCCCGCGGTGAGCAGGAACTGGCCCATCGAGGCGGCCATGCCCATGGCGATCGTGACGACGTCGTTCTTGATGAACTGCATCGTGTCGTAGATGGCCATGCCGGCGGTCACGGAGCCGCCGGGGCTGTTGATGTAGAGGTAGATGTCCTTGTCCGGCTCGGCGGCAAGGAGGAGCAGCTGCGCGGTGATCTTGTTGGCGATGTCGTCGTCGACCGCCTGGCCGAGGAAGATGATTCGCTCGCCGAGCAGTCGGTTGTAGACCTGGTCGCCGAGGCCACCGAAAGTCGGCTCGCCGGCGGCGGAAGGCATCGGAGTCGTCACGTATCCACCTGCTCGTTTGTCGGACGGCGAGGGCGCCGCCACAGGGTCTTCGTCAGGGCCGGGGGCCGCTGTCCCGGCGTTGCCGGTGCTGCACCCCTGCCCTCCTACTAACGGACCCTAACGCGCAGGTGGGGCCCGGCAATCCCCTACGCGGAACTGTTCGCTGTGAGCGCAGGTCGCTGCGCGGCCTTTCCGGATGGGCCGGGCGGACGCCGTACCCCGTAGCGGGCGCCGCCCTTCCCCCGCGGGGCGGGGGCCGGTGTGCCCCGTAGCGGGCGGTGACCTTCCCCCGCGGGGCGGGGGACACCGTGCCCCGAAGGGGCGCGGGGAACGGCGCGAGCAACCCACCACCGGCCGGTGGCCCGGACACGACAGCGACTGCCCCTTCGGGCCGGTGACGACGTTCAGCCCGTCGACGGCTGGTCGCGCAGTTCCTCCCCCAGACTTCGTCCGGGGGTACCCCCAGCGCCCCTGTAAGGCACCGTCGGACGCAACCATGCCGCGCGGCGGCAGCCGCACAGGTGGCGCAGCCGCGGCCACGCGGCAGGGAGCCCGGGGTCAGGCCTTCTCGGTGGCCTCGGGCTCGCCGTCAGCGACCGCGTCAGCCGCCGCAGGCTCCACGGTCTCGCCGCCCGAGGCGTCCTCGTCCTCGTCCTCGTCCGCGAGGTCGACGACCTCGCCATTCGTGTCGGTGACCTTCGCCGCCTCGACCACCACGGCCAGCGCCTTGCCGCGGGCGACCTCGCCGACCAGGATCGGCACCTGGCCGCCCTCGACCACGGCCTGGGCGAACTGGTCCGGGGTCATGCCCGACGTGGCGGCGCGCCGCATGAGGTGCTCGGTGAGCTCCTCCTGGTTGACCGAGAGCTTCTCCTTGTTGACGAGCTCGTCAAGGATGAACTGGGTCTTGATGCCCTTGACCGCCTGCTGCTCCAGGTCCGCGTCGTACTCCTCGCGGGTCTTGCCCTCGGCCTCCAGGTAGGAGTCCCAGGTGAGGCCCATCTGCGGGAACTGGTGGTGCTCCAGGTTGTGCACCCGGGTGCCGATCTCGTCCTGCAGCAGCTTCTCCGGGATCGGGACCTCGATCAGCTCGATGAGCGCGTCGAGCACCTTCTCCTGGGCCTGCGTGGCCTGGTCGTAGGACTTCATCCGCTCCAGGCGGGTGCGACTGTCCTCGCGGAGCTCCTCAAGCGTGTCGAACTCCGACGCCAGCTGGGCAAACTCGTCATCCAAGGCGGGCAGTTCGCGCTCCTGGACGTCGGTGACGTCGACCTTGACGGTGGCCTGCTGGCCTTCGGCGGTGCCGCCCTTCAGCTCGGAGGTGAAGGTGGCGGAGCCGCCCTTCTCCAGGCCGATCACGGCTTCGTCGATCCCGTCGAGGAGCTGGCCGGAGCCGATGGTGTAGCTGACGCCGCTGGCGACACCGTCGTCCAGCACCTTGCCGTCGACGCTCGCTTCGAGGTCGACCACCACGACGTCGCCGTCGGCGGCGGGGCGCTCGACCGGGGTGGTCGAGGCGAAGCGGTCACGCAGCTGCTCCAGCGACTTCTCGACGTCCTCGTCCGAGACCTCGACCGCGTCCACGACGACCTCGATACCGGAGAAGTCCGGGATCTCGATGGTGGGACGGATGTCGACCTCGGCGGTGAACTTGAGCTCGTCGCCGTCGTTGAACTCGGTGATGTCGACGTCGGGCTGGCCGAGAACGTTCAGCTCACCCTCGTTGACCGCATCCGTGTAGAACTTGGGCAGCGCGTCGTTGATGGCCTCTTCGAGGACCGCGCCACGGCCGAACCGCTGGTCGATGACGCGCGCAGGGATCTTGCCCTTGCGGAAGCCCGGCACCGTGACCTGTTCGTTGATCTTCTTGTACGCCGCGTCGAGGCTGGGCTTGAGCTCCTCGAAGGGCACCTCGACAGTGAGTCGAACCCGGGTCGGGTTCAGAGTCTCGACGGCGCTCTTCACGGTTGGGTCTCCTTGGGGGCTTTACGTTGGTTGGGGCGATTCGCTTGTGCGCGGGAAGTGCGCGCGTCCGGTCGCCAGCGGCCCATCCTACCGGTACCACAAACCTCCCGGAGGGGGTCGTACCGCAGCCTCCCTGGGCCGGGCCGTACGGGCGGACATGCCGCCGGGCCCGCCGCGGAACTGACTGGTCGGGGTGGCCGGATTCGAACCGACGGCCTTCCGCTCCCAAAGCGGACGCGCTACCAAGCTGCGCCACACCCCGCTGGTGCGACACGTAGAGTACATGCCTCCGTACCCCTGGGCAGCCGGTATTCACCCGCAGCCGCGCCGGTTCGACCGGCTACTATGCGGTGTGCCAGAATCATGGCGCTGCGGGCGTAGCTCAATGGTAGAGCCCTAGTCTTCCAAACTAGCTACGCGGGTTCGATTCCCGTCGCCCGCTCCAGTTCCGCACGGTGTCCGTGCGGCATGCGTAGGACATCCGTAGGACATCCGTACGACCTCCACGGCCCAGGCCCCGGGATCACCTTCCGTGGCCCGGGCCGTCGCTGCGTCCGGGCCCGGGCGGCCGGCGGCGGGGGCCCGAGCACGTTGTCAGTCGACGGGGATGCCCTGGGGGGACTTGATGCGCTTCATGATCATCTGGGAGTTGACGTCGGTGACGCCCGGGAGGGCGATGAGCTTCTCGGTCCAGAAACGCTCGTAGGCGTCGGAGTCGGCCACCGCGATGCGCAGCAGGCTGCCGGGGGCGCCGTAGAGGCGGTAGGCCTCGACCACGTCGGGGATGGACTGCAGGCGCTCCTCGAAGGCCGCGACCGAGGAGCGGTCCCGGCGGACCTCGACGGAGGCGAAGACCTCGAAGCCGCGGGCGACGGCGGCCGGATCGACCACCGCGCGGTAGGTCTGGATCACCCCGTCGTCCTCCAGCTGGCGCACCCGCCGCAGGCACGGGGACGGGGTGAGACCGACGCGCTGGGCCAGCTCCTGGTTGCTCAGCCGGCCGTCTGCCTGGAGTTCGCGCAAGATACTTCTGTCGATGGCGTCCATGACAGCATCTTCTAGCACTCTATGGCGCGATGGTGGTGGATATTCGCAATCATATGGCAGGTCTACGCGCATATCATTGTGTCGGCGGGGACTGCCCACCATCACCCTTGGAGGCGAAGGCATCGTGCGACACGTCGTGGTCATCAGCACCGGAGGCACCATTGCCAGCCGGTGGCAGGGCGACGGGTACGCGGCCGAGGCCGCGGGGCAGGAGGTGCTCGCCGCCGGCGCGGTGCCCGAGGGCGTGGACGTCACCGTGGTGGACCTCTTCACGGTGAACAGCTCCCGGCTCACCACCGACCACCAGCTGCGGCTGCTCCACGCGGTGCACGACGCGCTCGCCGACCCCGCCGTGGACGGTGTGGTGGTCACCCACGGCACCGACACCCTGGAGGAGTCCGCGTTCTTCCTCGACCTCTTCCACGGCGACCGGCGCCCGGTGGTCTTCACCGGCGCCCAGAAGCCGCTGGACGCCGAGGACGGCGACGCGGCGGGGAATCTCTACGACGCGCTGCTGACCGCGGCGACCGGCCGGGACATCGGCGCGGTGATCGTCTTCGCCGGCCAGGTCTTCGCGGCCCGCGGCACCGTGAAGAAGCACACAGTGGACGCGCGCGCCTTCGGCGACCCGGACGGACTCCCGCTGGGCCGGGTCGAGTTCGGGCGGGTCACCTGGGGGCGCCGCCGGCCGCGCGCCGAGGCGCTGCCGCTGCCCGCGCCCGGGACGCCGGCTCCCCGGGTGGACATTCTGATGCACCACAGCGACGGTGACGCCGTCCTGCTGGAGGCCGCGCTGAACGCGGGCGCCCGCGGGCTGGTCGTGGTCGGCACCGGCGCGGGCAACGCCAACCCGCAGGTGGCCGAGGCGGTCGCCAAGGCGACCGCCGACGGCGTGCTGGTCGCGGTCAGCACCCGGGTGGCCGCGGGCGCGGTCGCCCCGCTCTACACCGGCGGCGGTGCGGTGGACCTGGTGGCCGGCGGCGCACTGCTGGCGGGCACCCTGGGCGCCGGGCAGACCCGGATCGCGGTTCTGGCCGCCCTGCTCACCGGCGGACACCCGGGGGCCGGACGGACGCCCGGACGGACGCCCAGAGAGACACTGCGCCGCATCCTGGAGACGAACTCCCAGGCGCTGCCCGCGTCAGAGCTTTATCTGGTTGATGGTGTCGGCAAGTGACGTCAGGAACCGGTTGACGGACGGCGCCATGTTGGTGGAGGCGATGAAGAATCCGAAGAGGGCCGCCACGATGGCCGGTCCGACCTTGATGGACTTGCTCCGGATCATCACAACCAGCACGATCGCCAGCAGCAGCACCGCGGACAGGGAGATAACCACAGCGGATCACTTCCTCTTTCGGTAATTCCTCGCCGGACGTGCCGGACGTGCCGGTCCGGGGAACCGTGCCGCATCTGCTGCCCCCCGCCTCGCCCGTTCCCATGGTGCCATCAGCCACCGACATCCAAGACCTGTCTGGCTCATAGTCCCATTCCCTGGGGCTAGTCCCGGCACACCACGAGCAACGCCCTGTCGTCGTTGACGTCTTTGGCGACCGCTTCGATCAACCGCCAGGCGGAGCCGCGGAATCCGGTCGCCACATAGCGGTCGGCCTCGCCGATCAGCCGGTCCACGCCCTCGGTGATGTCCCGGTCGGCGGCCTCCACCAGGCCGTCGGTGAACAGCAGAAGAACATCGCCGGCCCGCAACGTCCCCTTCACGCCGTGGAATTCGGCGCCGGCGTAGACGCCGAGCAGCGGGCCCTCGGCGGCCTTCTCCTCCCAGCGGCCGGTACCCGCGTGGAGCTGGACCCCGGGCAGGTGTCCCGCGGAGAGCAGTTCGTAGTCGCCGCTCTCCAGGTCGAGTACCAGATGGACCGACGTGGCGAATCCTTCCTCCCAGTTCTGCCGCAGCAGGTAGCCGTTGGCGGCGGTGAGGAAGGCGTGCGGCGGCAGCGAGCCGAGCAGGCCGCCGAACGCGCCGGACAGCAGCAGGGAGCGGGAGGCGGCGTCCATGCCCTTGCCGGAGACGTCGGTGAGCACCGCCTCCAGGATCCGGCCGCCCGAACTGCGGGTGGCCACCACGAAGTCACCGGAGAAGGACTGGCCGCCGGCCGGCCGCAGCGCCATCTCGGCGTGCCAGCCGCCGGGCAGCCGCGGGAGCCTGCTCTGCACCCGGATGCGCTCGCGCAGGTCGAAGAGCATGGTGTGGCCGCGCCGCCAGGGCACCCCGACGCGGGCTCTGAACTGGGCGATGATCAGCCCGGCCAGCGCCACCGCGGTGACCACCAGCACGGTGCCCGGGGTGACCCGGGCCGGGCCTTCCCGGTACGGGCCGAGCACCGCGGACTCGACGACGAGGGCCAGTGCGGAGGCGGCGTAGAGCAGCAGCAGGCTGGAGGGGCGCAGCAGCAGGCCGCCGGTGAGGATCGGCAGCACCAGGGCGCTGGGCGGGCACCACACCGGGGTGCAGACGGTGGCGTACGCGAGCAGCGGGATGGCGAGCGCGAGCACGGCCAGGCCCGCCCAGTCCGAGGCGTCGCCCCGGAAGTAGTCCACCGCGGACTTGCGCACCGCGAGCCGGGCCCGGTGCAGGCCTCTGCTCCACCGGAACCGCAGATCTTCCTTTGCCGAACGCTTTGCCATGTTGCGGCGACCCTACCGACCGGCGGGCCCGCCGTGCAGGGCGGGTGACCTGTGAGATGAGCCGCGAAGTGCGAAAAGGGGTACGGAAATACGTTCGCCGCCGGGGGGCGCGACTGGTAGGCAGAGGGGATGACTTTCGACCTGCGGGTACTGGCACCGGAGCAGTGGGACACCTTGTACGACCGGCTGGAGCGTGCCTTCGGCGGCCCGGCGGACGCGCCGGAGAACCGCGCGCAGTGGCGCAAGGTCACCGAGTACGACCGGACGCTGGCCGTCTGGGACGGCGCGGAGATGATCGGCACCGCGGGCGCCTTCTCGTTCCGGATGACGGTGCCCGGCGGTGCCCTGCTGCCGATGCCCGGGGTGACGATGGTCAGTGTCGCGGCCACCCACCGCAGGCGCGGGGTGCTCACCTCGCTCATGCGCCGGCAGCTGGACGACTTCCGGGAGCGGGGAGAGGCGCTGGCCGCGCTGACCGCCTCGGAGCCGGCGATCTACGGCCGCTTCGGCTACGGGATGGCGACCAGGCAGCTGCACGGGGTCATCGACACCACCCGCACCACCTTCGCCCGGCCCGCCGGAGTGGAGAACGTACGGTTCCGGTTCGTCTCCCCCGCCGGGGGACTTGACGCCTGTGAGGCGGTGTACGCGCGGCTTGTGCCGCGCCGGGCCGGGATGCTCGCCCGGCAGCCCGGCTGGGAGAGGCGCGCGACGCTGGATCCGCCGGGCGAACGGGACGGTGCGGGGCCGCTGCTGTGCGTGCTGGCCGAAGTGGACGGTGAGGTACGGGGGTACACGCGGTATGCGACGACCGCCGAGTGGGGCATGTCCGGCGCGGACGAGACGGTCAGGCTGCGGGATGTGGAAGCACTCGATCCGGTGACCTACGCGGCGTTGTGGGGCTTCCTCGGCTCGATCGACCTCACCTCGCGGATCCGCTTCCTGAGCCGGCCCTGCGACGATCCGCTGCAGCACCTGGCCTCCGACATCCGCCGCTGCAACCTCGGTTACCGCGACGGTCTGCATCTGCGGCTGGTGGATGTCGGCGCGGCGCTGGCGCAGCGTACGTACACCACCCCGGTCGACGTGGTGTTCGCGGTCGAGGACGCCTTCTGCCCCTGGAACAGCGGGAATTGGCGGCTGACCGGCGACGCGAAGGGAGCGGTCTGCGAGCGGACCGGGGACTCGGCCGAACTCGCGCTGGACGTGCGCGAGTTGGGCACCGCTTATCTGGGCGGGTTCACGCTGTCCGGGCTCGCCGGGGCGGGGCTGGTGCGGGAGCTGCGGCCGGGCGCGCTCGCCGAGGCGTCGGCGGCCTTCCGCGGCGGGAGCGAGCCGTGGCTGCCGCACGGCTTCTGACCGGCGCCGGACGGTGGGGTCAGCCGCGCGCGGGCTGGCAGGCGGGGCACCAGAAGAGGTTTCGCGCCGCGAGGGGTTCGGTGCGCACCTCGGTGCCGCAGACCAGGCACGGCAGGGCGGCCCGGCGGTAGACGTACACCTCGCCGCCGTGGTCGTCCCTGCGCGGTGGCCGGCCCATCGCCTCGGGCTCGTGCTCGGGCCGCACGGTGTCGATCCGGTTGGTGCGCACGCCCTCGCGCATCAAGGCCACCAGGTCGGCCCATATCGCGTCCCACACCGGGCGGGGCAGGTCGCGGCCGGGCAGGTACGGGTCCACGCCCTGCCGGAAGAGCACCTCGGCGCGGTACACGTTGCCCACCCCGGCGATGATCTTCTGGTCCATCAGCAGGGCGGCGGTCGGCAGCCGGGAGCGCGAGATCCGGGCCCAGACCCGGTCCGGGTCGTCGTCCGGGCGCAGCGGGTCGGGGCCCAGGCGGGCGTGAATGGCCTGTTTCTCCGGTCCTGTGAGGAGTTCGCAGGCGGCCGGGCCGCGCAGATTGAGCATGTGCTCGCCGCGGCTGCCGCCGGCGATCCGCAGCCGGACCGTGCCGGGCGTCCCGCGCTCGTCGAAGGCGACCTTCCCGATCAGGCCGAGGTGGATGTGCACCCAGCCAAGGTCGCCGAAGCCGAGGAAGAGGTGCTTGCCGTGCGCGTCCACCGCGTCCAGCACGGCGCCGTCCAGCAGCGCCGCGCTGTCGGAGAACTTGCCCTGCGGGCTGCTGACCCGCACGTCCCAGCCGGCGAACCGCTCCCGGCAGTCCTGCGCGAGCCGGTGGATCGTGTGGCCCTCGGGCATGTCAGGCGTCAGTCCTGCGCCGGCCGGCCGGCCGGGAGCGGGGGCAGCTCGCCGGTGGCCTCGTACGCGGCGAGCATGTCGATACGGCGCTGGTGGCGCTCCTCGTGCGAGTAGGGGGTGGTGACGAAGATCTCGACGAACTTCACCACGTCCTCCTGCGAGTGCATCCGGGCGCCGATGCTCAGCACATTGGCGTCGTTGTGCTCCCGGGCCAGGGTGGCGGTCTGCTCGCTCCAGGCGAGCGCGGCGCGGACGCCGGTGACCTTGTTGGCGGCGATCTGCTCGCCGTTGCCGGACCCGCCGATCACGATGCCGAGGCTGCCGGGGTCCTCGACCGTGCGGGTCGCCGCGCGCAGGCAGTACGGCGGGTAGTCGTCACCCGCGTCGTAGAGGTGCGGCCCGCAGTCCACGGGGGTGTGGCCGTTGGCGGTGAGCCACTCCACGAGGTGGTTCTTGACTTCGAAGCCGGCGTGGTCGGAACCGAGGTAGACGCGCATGGGTCGATTTTGGCACGGGCGCCGCCGTACCGGCGGCAGCGGCCCCGGGGACCTCAGCCGCGGCTCACCAGGCGCCAGGTGGCCGGCAGGGCGGTCATCGCCAGGGCGGCCTTGAGGGCGTCGCCGAGGAGGTAGGGCTTGAGGCCCAGGGCCAGGGCCTGGCCGGCCGGGAGGTGGGCCGAGACGGCGAGGTAGGGGACGCCGAGGGCGTAGATGAGCAGCGAGCCGAGCACCATGGCGGCGGCTGTGCGCGCCGGGGTGCGGTCGGCGCCGCGGCGGGCGAGGGCGCCGACGACCGGGGCGGCCAGCAGCATGCCGAGGATGTAGCCGAAGGTGGGCATGGTGAAGCCGGAGGTGGCGCCGGCGAACCAGGGCAGGCCCGCCGCGCCGGCCGCGGCGTAGAGGCCGAGGGCGGCGAAGGCGCGGCGGGGGCCGAGCGCGGCGCCGGCCAGCAGGGCGGCGAAGGTCTGGCCGGTGACCGGGACCGGGGAGCCGGGGACCGGGACGGAGAGCTGGGCGGCGAGGCCGGTGAGGGCGGCGCCGCCGAGGACGAGGGCGGCGTCGCGGAGCCGGGAGGCGGGCAGCAGGTCGGCCAGCACGGGGCCGTGGGCGGCGGGGGCAGCGGTACTCATGCGGTGACGCTAACCGAGGCGCCGCCGGGCGATCATCGTGCGACCGCGACAAAGCGGAGGCGGACCGCTTGGAGAGTTCCGTGCGTCGTCAAGGCACTGGCGGGCGCCCGGGTTTGGCGGTGTCCTGGCAGGTCGGGTGAGCCATCTCACGTCGCCGGCGGGAGGCGGAGCGGGACCCCGCGGTGCGGGACAGGTCCGTCCCGCACTGTGGGGTCCCGCCAAGCTGGGCAGGTCCGAGCCGAGCCCAGCAAGCCGGGCCGGGCAAGTCCGAGCCGAGCCGCGCAAGGCAGGCCGCCCATGCCGTCAGGCCGGCTGGATCAGATCCCACCGGTTGCCGTAGAGGTCCTGGAAGACCACCACGGCGCCGTACGACTCGTAGCGCGGCTCCTCCTCGAAGACGACGCCGGCCGCGACCATCCGTTTGTAGTCACGGTCGAAGTCGTCGGTGTTGAGGAAGAGGCCGACCCGGCCGCCGGTCTGGTCGCCGACCCGGTCGGCCTGACCGGGGGTGGCGGCGCGGGCCAGCAGCAGCGCGGTCTCGCGGGCGCCGGGCGGGGCGACGACGACCCAGCGGCTGCCGTCGCCGCGCGGGGTGTCCTCACGCAGTTCGAAGCCGAGGGCGTCACGGTAGAAGGCGATGGCTTCGTCGTAGTCGCGCACGACGACGCTCACCAGTCCGAGGTGTGGCATGGGAACCGAACGCTCTCAGTCGAAAATGGGACCCTGGGTGCGGGTGCGCTTGATCTCGTAGAAGCCGGGGATGGAGGCCACCATCAAGGTGCCGTCCCAGAGCTTGGCGGCCTCCTCGCCCCGCGGGGCGGGGGTGACGACCGGGCCGAAGAAGGCGATCTGCTCGCCGTCGGACCCGGGGACCGCGATGACCGGGGTGCCGACCTCCTGGCCGACCTTGTCGATGCCTTCCTTGTGGGAGGCGCGCAGTTCGGTGTCATAGGTGTCGGAGTCGGCGTAGTCGGCGAGCGAGGCGGGCAGGCCGGCCTCTTCCAGGGCGGCGACCATGGTCTCGCGGGTCTTGGGCAGGCCCTGGTTGTGGTAGCGGGTGCCGAGCGCGGTGTAGAGCTTGCCGAGCACCTCGTCGCCGTGCAGTTCGCGGGCGGCGATGACGACGCGGACCGGGCCCCACGCCTCCTTGAGGAAGGTGGAGTACTGCTCGGGGAGCGTGTCGAGCTTGTCCTCGTTGAGGACCGCGAGGCTCATCACGTGCCAGCGCACCTCGACCGGGCGGACCTTCTCGACCTCCAGCATCCAGCGGGAGGTCATCCACGCCCACGGACACAGGGGGTCGAACCAGAAGTCTGCCGGCGTCTTCGTCGTCTCGGTCGCGGTCACTGCGTACTCCTCGGTAAAGGTGACGGACATGCTGCTCTCCTTCAGCGCACAACCGGGACCGGCGCGCGGGCATTCCCCGCCGGGCCCCGATCGGCCGCATGGGAAGATGCGGGACGTCCACCGAGTGCGCATACCCGATATGTGCCGTTTCTACCGAGGAGCCGCCCGTGCCCGGCGAGAACCTGAGCCGCGAGGAGGCCCACGCCCGGGCCGCGATCCTGTCCGTCGAGCGGTACGACGTGGCGCTGGACGTCACCTCGGCGGTGGGACCGTCCGAAGGGGAGGGGCCGCGCACCTTCCGGTCGCACACCACGATCAACTTCCGATGTTCGCAGCCGGGCGCCTCCTCGTTCGCGGACCTGATCGCACCGGAGGTCCTCTCGGTCCGGCTCAACGGCCGCACGCTCGACCCGGCGGAGGTCTTCGACGGCTGCCGGATCACGCTCGACGGCCTCGCCGAGCGCAACACGCTGGTGGTCGACGCGCGTTGCGCGTACAGCAGGACCGGTGAGGGGCTGCACCGTTTCGAGGACCCGGAGGACGGCGAGGTCTACCTCTACACGCAGTACGAGCCGGCCGACGCGCGCCGGGTCTTCGCCAACTTCGAACAGCCCGACCTGAAGGCGCCGTTCACCTTCTACGTGACCGCGCCGGCCCGGTGGACGGTGATCAGCAACGCCCCGCACGACGGTGACCCGGTGCGCGGTGACGAGCCGGCCGGCGGCGACGAGCCCGCCCTCATCTGGCAGTTCCGCCCGACGCAGCCGATCGCGACGTACATCACCGCTGTGGTGGCGGGCCCGTACCACGTGGAGTCCGACCACTACGCGCGGACGCTGGGCAGCGGGGCCGTGCTGGACATCCCGCTGAGCGTGCTGTGCCGCAAGTCGCTGGCGCGGCACCTGGACGCGGACGAGATCTTCACGGTGACCAAGCAGGGCCTGGACTTCTTCCACGACCACTTCGACTACCCGTACCCGTTCGGGAAGTACGAGCAGGCGTTCGTGCCGGAGTACAACCTCGGTGCGATGGAGAACCCCGGGTGTGTGACCTTCCGGGAGGAGTTCATCTACCGCGGGAAGGTGACGCGGGCGGCGTACGAGCACCGGGCGAACGTGGTGCTGCACGAGATGACCCACATGTGGTTCGGCGACCTGGTGACGATGCGGTGGTGGGACGACCTGTGGCTCAAGGAGTCCTTCGCGGACTTCATGGGGTCCTTCTCGCAGGTCGAGGCGACACGGTACACCGAGGGGTGGATCACCTTCGCCAACCGGCGCAAGGCGTGGGCGTACCGGGCCGACCAGCTCCCCTCCACCCACCCGGTGGTGGCCGACATCCGGGATCTGGAGGCCGCCAAGCTCAACTTCGACGGGATCACGTACTCCAAGGGCGCCGCCGTCCTGAAGCAGCTGGTCGCCTACGTGGGCCGCGACGCCTTCCTGGAGGCGGCCCGGCGGTACTTCAAGCGGCACGCCTACGGCAACACGACGCTGGCGGACCTGCTGTCGGTGCTCGGTGAGACCTCCGGGCGGGACATGGCGGAGTGGTCGCGGGCGTGGCTGGAGACGGCCGGCGTCAACTCACTGACCCCACAGGTGACTTATGACGCGGCCGGGCGGATCACCGAACTGACGGTGGTCCAGACGGCCGACGAGGCGCACCCGGAGCTGCGCCCGCACCGGGTGGCGGTCGGGCTCTACCGGCGCGGCGCCGACGGGGCGCTGGAGCGGTACGCACGGGCCGAGACGGATGTGGCCGGGCCCTCGACGGCGGTGGCGGAGCTGGCCGGGCAGGAGCGGCCGGATCTGGTGCTGCTGAACGACGAGGACCTGACGTACTGCAAGATCCGCTTCGACGAGGTGTCGCTGGAGACGGTGCGGGGGCATCTGGGCGATCTGACGGACGCGCTGGCCCGGGCGCTGACCTGGTCGGCGGTGTGGAACATGACCCGGGACGGGCTGATGCCGGCCCGGGACTATCTGGACCTGCTGCTGCGCTTCGCCGGGCGGGAGAGCGACATCGGGGTGCTCCAGTCGCTCCACCAGCAGGCGCGGACCGCGCTGACGCATTACGTGGCGCCCCGAGCGCGTGACGAGGCCGGGCAGTCGCTGGCGGAGGGGGCGCTGCGGGAGCTGCGGCTGGCCGAGCCCGGCAGCGGGCACCAGCTGGCGTGGGCGCGGTTCTTCGCGGCGGTGGCGGTGTCGGCCTCGGATCTGCAGCTGCTGCGGGGGCTGTTGGACGGTACGGCGAAGGTCGACGGGCTCGATGTGGACCAGGAGCTGCGCTGGGCGTTCCTGGCGACGCTCACCGCACAGGGGGCGGCGGACGCGGGGGCCGTCGCGGCGGAACGGGCCCGCGACGACACCGCGTCCGGGCACCGGCACGAGGTGCGGTGCCTGGCGGCGCGGCCCTCGGCGCAGGTGAAGGCGGCGGCGTGGGCGGAGGTGGTGGAGTCCGACAAGCTCTCCAACGCGCTGGTCGAGGCGACGATCGCCGGGTTCGCGCAGCCGGGGGCGCGGGAGCTCATCGCGCCTTACGTGGAGCCGTACTTCGAGGCGATCGAGGGGGTGTGGGCGTCGCGGTCCATCGAGATCGGGATGTCCATCGTGCGCGGGCTCTTCCCGTCCCTGCAGGACAGCCCGCAGACCCTTGAGGCCACGGACGCGTGGCTCGCCGCGCACCCGGCGGCGGCCCCGGCGCTGCGCCGCCTGGTCCTCGAAGCCCGCGACGACCTCGCCCGCTCCCTGCGCGCCCAGTCCCGCGACGCACTGCGCTGAACCCTCCCCCCCACCCGGGGCGGCGTGCCCTGCGGGCCACGCCGCCCCGGGTGGGGCTGGTCAGGGACCTGGGGTCACTCGAATGGGGGTAAGGGCATCATCGGCAACCGAACTGGTGGACTTTAGCGCGGTGTTGTCCGGTTTTGTCGACGGGCCTGTAACAGCGGTTAGGGCCGGGGGGCGGGGCGGGAACGACCCCCGCATGAACACGAACCACCAGACGGACCACGGCACTGCCCCGAGCGTGAGCGCCACCGGAGCCGTGGCCAGCGGACGGCAGTTGAAGGCACACGGGGTGACCCCGGCGGTGATCGCCGAACGGTGCAGGCCCGGCGGCCCCTGGCGGCAGGTGCTGCCCGGGGTGTACCTGCTGCGGCAGGGCCCGCTGAGCAGCGAGGAGCGGGTGGAGGCGGCGCTGCTGTACGCCGGCCGGGACCCGGGCGCGCACGGACCGGTCGGCGGCGGGCGGGAGGCCGTGGTCACCGGACCGGCCGCTCTCGCGCTCCACCGCTTCGCGGCGGTGCCGCCGCTGCGGGGAATGCCGGTGATCGACGTCCTCGTCCCGTTCCAGCGCCGACTGCGGGACGCCGGCGACGTGGCCGTGCACCGGGTGCGGGCGCTGCCGCGGCCGCAGGACGTCGGCGGCATGCCGTGCGCCCCGGTGCCCCGGGCCCTCGCCGACGCGCTGCGCCGGCTGGACGACGCGGAGACCGTCCGCCGGCTGCTCGTCGAGGCCGTACGCGCGGGCCACTGCGACCCCGCCGCCGTCCTGGCCGAGCTCTCCGCCGCGGGGGTGCTGGAGCGGCCCCAGGTGGCCGCGGCGGTGCCCGCGCTGATCGCGGCCGGCCGGACGATGGCCGAGCAGCGGCTCTACGCGATGGTGCGCTGCCACCACCTGCCCGACCCGGTGTGGAACGTGGAGCTGCGGCTGCCCGGCGGTCCTCCGCTGGGCGGCGTGGACGCCTACTGGCCCGAGCACGCCGTCGCCGTGGCCGTGGACACCCGCACCGAGGCGCTGGACGACGCCGCCGTGGAGGCCCGGTACACCCGGCAGCGCGAACGTCTGGAGGCGCTGGGCATCACCTTGATCCGCCTGACGCCGGCCGAGCTGCGCGGCTCCCTGGACCAGCGGGCGACCGTGGTGAGGACCGCCCTCGTGGCGTCCGCCGAGCGCACTCCGGCGGCCTACGTCGTCGTCACGCCGCGCTGATCCGCGGCCCTGCCCAAGTCCCCCCGGTCTGGTGGCATTTCACCGGAAAAGGCCGCCCTGGCGGTTGGCGGGTTTACGTCACGACAGGACCATACGCAGGTCAAGTCTCCCCAAAAGGCAGCCCATTCCATCAGTGTGAGCGGTCGTACGGCTCCGCACTCCGAACAGACCGCCACCGTCCGAACAGGGATGCCCATGCCTTTCCATCACACCACCGCGAAGAGACGCGCGGCCCGCATCGCGCTGGCCGCGGGCCTGGTCGCCGCACTGTCGGCCGCCGGGCCCGCGCTCGCGGTAGCCGACCCGGCGCCCCCCGCCACCGCCACCACCGCGGCAGGCGACACCCCGGCCCCGGACGCCCCCACCAAGGACGCGTCCGACAAGCTCGGCTCCAGTGACGCCTCGCTGCTGGCCAAGGCCAAGTCCGACGGCGACAAGAACGTCACCTTCATGCTGGCCACCACCCCCGGCGACACCGCGCAGGTCACCGCGAAGCTGCACGCGCAGGGCGCCAGCGTCGGCCAGACGTACGACAACCTCGGCTACGTCCGCGCCACCGTGCCCACCGCGAAGGCGGATTCGGCGCTCGCGGCGGCCCAGAAACTTCCCCAGGTGCTCGCGATCGACCTCAAGCACGAGATCACCCTGGACGACCCGACTCCGGACGCCACCGGCGCGGCCCATACCAAGCCCGGCGGCCACGGCAAGCCCGCGAAGACCTACCCGGGCCCGGACAAGAAGACCCCGGCGAAGAACCCGTACCAGCCGGCCTTCGAGACCGGCGCGGTCGACTTCGTCAAGGACCACCCGGCCAACGACGGCCGCGGGGTGACCATCGGCATCCTGGACGCCGGTGTGGACGTCGGGCACCCGGCGCTGCAGAAGACCACCACCGGTGAGCGCAAGATCGTCGACTGGGTCACCTCGACCGACCCGATCCTGGACGGCGACGGCACCTGGCGGGCGATGGTCACCGCGGCGAACGGCCCGAGCTTCACCGCCGCGAACCGCGCCTGGAAGGCGCCGGCCGGCTCGTACCTCTTCAGCACCTTCGCCGAGGCCGCCACCAAGGGCGGCGACATGCAGGGCGACCTGAACCGCGACGGCGACACCACCGACGTGTGGGGCCTGCTCTACGACCCGGCGGCCGGCACCGTGCGGGTGGACCTGAACAACAACGGCGACTTCACCGACGACACCGCGATGAAGCCGTACAAGAACGGCTTCCAGATCGGCCACTTCGGCACCGACAACCCGAAGACGGCGATCTCGGAGTCGATCCCGTTCACCATCGAGATCCGCAAGAACGTGCCGATGGACCCGTACGGCGGGGACTGGGTCGGCAAGACCGCGGACTTCGTGAACATCGGCGTGGTGGAGTCCGAGCACGGCACCCACGTGGCCGGCATCACCGCCGCCAACGGCCTCTTCGGCGGCGCGATGGACGGCGCCGCCCCCGGCGCGAAGATCGTCTCCTCCCGGGCCTGCACCTGGAGCGGCGGCTGCACCAACATCGCGCTCACCGAGGGCATGACCGACCTGGTGGTCAACCGGCACGTGGACATCGTCAACATGTCCGTCGGCGGCCTCGGTTCGCTCAACGACGGTGCCAGCGCCACCGCCCAGCTCTACAAGCGGCTGATCGACACCTACGGCGTGCAGCTGGTGATCTCCGCGGGCAACGACGGCCCCGGCGTCAACACCATCAGCGACCCCGGTCTCGCCGACCACGTGCTGAGCGTCGCCGCCTCCATCTCCAAGGAGACCTGGGCGGCCAACTACGGCTCGGTCATGACCGTGCCGTACAGCCTGCTGCCCTTCTCCGCCCGCGGTCCGCGCGAGGACGGCGGCCTGGCCCCGGTGATCACCGCCCCGGGCGCCTCCGTCAACGCCATCCCGACCTGGGAGGCCGGCGCCCCGGTCGCCGAGGCAGGCTACGACCTGCCGCCCGGGTACGGCATGCTGCAGGGCACCTCGATGGCCTCCCCGCAGGCGGCCGGCGCCGCGGCGCTGCTGCTCTCCGCGGCCAAGGCGCACCACATCACGGTCAGCCCGGCGCAGCTGCGCACCGCCATCACCAGCACCGCCAAGAACATCTCCGGCGCGCAGACCATCGCGCAGGGCGCCGGTCTGATCGCCGTCGGCCCGGCCTGGGACCTGCTCAAGCGTGGGGTCAGCGCCGACACGTACACCGTCAAGGCGCCGGTGAACACCGCGCTGGCGGGCTTCCTGCAGACCCCGGGCTTCGGTACCGGTGTCTATGACCGTGAGGGCGGCCTGCAGGTCGGCCGGCAGAAGACGTACAGCGTCACCGTGACCCGCACCAGCGGCCCGGCGTACGCGCAGCTGCACACCCTGAGCTGGGCGCACAACGACGGCACCTTCTCGGTGGCCAGTCCCCTGGTGCTGCTGCCGCTGAACAAGCCGGTCACGGTGAAGGTCACCGCCAAGCCGCGCACGGTCGGCGCGCACAGCGCGCTGCTCAACGTGGACGACCCGCTGACCCGCGGCACCGACACCCAGATCCAGTCGACCGTGGTGGTCTCCACCCCGCTGCCGAGCCCGTCGTACACGCTGACCCGTTCGGGCAGCATCGAACGGGACGTCACCACGTCGTACTTCGTCACCGTGCCGGCCGGGGTGACCTCCCTGGAGGTCGCGATGGACGGGCTGAAGCCGGGCAGCCAGACCCGGTTCGTCACCATGCACCCCTACGGTGTGCCGCTGGACTCGACCCAGACCCCGGACTGCTACCCGAACTACGACAACCCGGCGAACACCTGCCGGCCGGACGTGCGGTCCTACGCCGACCCGCTGCCGGGCGTGTACGAGATCGAGGTCGAGGCGCGCCGCACCTCGCCGCAGCTGGACAACCCGTACCGGCTGACCGTCTCCCTGCTCGGGGCGGCGTTCGACCCGGCGACGCAGACGATCGACGAGGCGAAGGTCGGTACGCCGACCACCGCCGACTGGACCGTCAAGAACAACTTCGCGGCGCTCAAGGGCAAGCTGCAGGGCGGTCCGCTGGGGTCGGCGCTCACCGCGAAGCCGACCATCGGTCAGGGCGACGTGCAGACCACCGAGCTGACCCTCGGGGCCGGCGTCTCGCGGCTCGACGTGTCGATCGGTTCGCCGTCCGACACCGGGTCCGACCTGGACCTGTACGTGTACCGGGACGGGGTGCTCATCGCCCAGTCCGCCGACGGCGACGCGGAGGAGGCGGTCAGCCTGACCGCCCCGGCGGCCGGTACGTACACCTTCGAGGTGGACGGCTACTCGGTGCCGTCCGGCTCGACCACCTACGACTACGAGGACGTCTACTACTCGGACACCCTCGGTACGGTCTCGGTGGACGACACCGCCACGGTGAACCTGGCGCACGGCGCCTCCACCGAGGTCTCGGCCTCGGTCCTGGTGTCGGCGGCGGCGCCGGCCGGCCGGCAGTTCTTCGGTGAGGTCCAGCTGCTGGACGCCCGCGGGCAGCTTGCGGGCAAGGGCAGTGTGATCATCACCAGGACCGTGTCGTAACGTCGGTCCCAGCAGAAAATCCGGCCCGGTGACCCATCCGGCGCCGGAGCGGGACCGAATCCCCGGCTGACGGGGTGGAACCAGGCGGGGCGGGCGCTCAGGGGGCGCCCGCCCCGTCGCCGTACCCGGGGTCCGCCGCGGCCCGGGTACCAGCCGCTCGCGGTCCTGGCCCGGGCCGTCGCGCCCCGGCCTATTCGCGGGCCGCGCCCGCTGCCACCGGGCTGGTGCGCAGCAGCGCGCGGGCCGGCAGGCCGGTTGAGAGCAGGCCGAGCAGCACCGCGCCGCCCGCGATGCCCAGCGCGGTGGCCGGCGGCACGTACGGCGCCCCGCCGGTCAGGCCGCGGGCGATCGGGACCAGGGTGATCCAGGCGATGACGCCCCCGGTCAGCAGCCCGGCGGCGGCCACCAGCAGCGCCTCCCAGCGCAGCATCCCGAGCACCTGCCCGCGGGTGGTGCCGGCCAGCCGCAGCAGCGCGACCTCCCGGCGCCGGTCGAGGACGGTCATCACCAGGGTGTTGGCGGCGGCGACCGCGGCGAAGCCGCCGAGGACCCAGGCCATCACCTCGTTCGACCAGGCGTTCAGCTCCAGGTCCTGGTCGGCCTGCGCCCGGTAGCCCGCCCGGTCGGTGACCGTGAGGCCGGGGACCGCGAGCTTCCGCAAGGCCGCCTGTACGGCGTCCTGCCGTGCACCGGGCCGGTCCCGCACCAGCACCTGGCTGTCGAAGGCGGCCGAGGAGTGCGCCGCGACCGCCGCGCGCGGCAGCAGCAACTGCCCGAGCCCCAGGCCCCGTCCGTACGTCGCCACCACGGTGGGATTGACGCGGGTGCCGTCGCCGAGCCAGAGCGGCAGCGTGCCGCCGACCTTCACATGGGCCGACGCGGCGAGCAGCGTGTCGACCGCGATAGTGCGGCCGTCGCCGGTGAGGTTCTTCAACGAGCCGCTGCGGACGCCGAGTCGCAGCACCTCGGGCAGTGCGGCCGGGTCGCCGCTCACCCCGAGGACGTTCGCCGAGTTGAGCGTGCCGCTCGCCCGGTAGAGCGCGCCGGTCCTGAGCACGCCGACCGCCGCGCCCACGCCCGGGGTCCGTGCCGCCCGTCCGGCCGTGTCCGCCGGCAGTCCCGCGCCGGCGGAACCGAGCACCTGGTCGGCGACCACACCCTCCCTGACCTGCCGGGACGACGCGTGGGTGATCGTGCCGCCCATGCACAGCAGCGTGCCGCAGAAGGCGGTGACCAGCACGATCGGGGTGATCGCGGAGGCGAGCCGGCGGGAGTTGGCCCGGGTGTTGGCCACCGCCAGCTCACCGGACGCCCGGCC